>JAHBVV010000001.1:324392-648784 GCA_019637335.1 Candidatus Hydrogenedentota bacterium
CGGCCGGGCCCCCGGTCCCAGATCAATACCCGCCCGTCGCCGCCGCGCATCCAGTGCCCGCCGGCGGTGGCGAGGTAGCGCCCGTCCGGGCTGAAGCGGACCGTGTTCACATCCTCCCGGTGGCCTTCCAGACAGGGCCCGTCGAAGGGTGGCGTCAGGGGCCAGGCGTGCACCGCGGGCAGGATGCCCGCGGTGATCAGGCCGTCGCCGTCCGGGAGGAAGCGCGCGAAGAGAATGCCATCGGGCTGCCGGATCCAACTCGGGAGCTCCTGCCCCATTTCCGGATTCCAGAAGCGAATATCGCCCTCGCCGGCGGTTGCCAGGAGCGCGCCATCGGGTGAGAATTCCGCCGACCAAACCTTTTTCCGGTACCCGTGCAGCGTGTGGAGCAGCGCACCGTCCGCGACGCGCCAGATGCGCGCTGTGGTGTCCACGCCGGAAGTGGCCAGGCGCCCCCCATCCGGACTGAAGCGCACCGACAGGACACCCTGCACGCCGAGCTGCCGGTTGTCTGTGTGCGCCGCCAGTTCCGCGCGGCGCTCCCCGGTCGCCCAATCCCAGAGAAAGACCCGCCCGCCGTTGTCTCCCGCCGCCAGCAGGCGTCCGTCCGGCGACGCGGCGACGCAATTCAAGGGGGCGTCGGCGGCCCGGGCTTCGCGCGCCACGCGCCCCGTTTCCAGATCCCAGATATAGGTGACCCCGTCGATTCCGCCTCCCGCGATCTCCCGGCCCGCGCCGCCGAAGACCAGGGCGCGGACTGGCCTCGGTTCGAGCGGCGGCGCGTCCAGCGGCGCGCCCGTGCGCGCATCCCAGCGAAGGAGCACGGGGCCGTCGGCGGAGGTTACGATTTGGTCGCCGGCGGGATGGAGGGCCGCACCCCGGAGGATTGCATGGCCGGTTTCGATGGTTCGCAGGATGTCGCCACCCGGCAGCGCGCGCAGGATTACCCGCCCCGACTCGTCCGCGGTCAGAAGGGTTTTTCCGCCGACGCCGACCTGGACATCGGCCATGCGCTTGGCGTGCCCTCCGAATTCGCGATTCAGGCTGTCCAGCACATGCTGGAGCCGGCCCCACTCCCAACCACGGTAGGCTGCCGGTGCGTCCTCCAGTATCTGCCGCGCGCGGCCATACTGAAAATCTTCGACGCTGTCCTGCGCCAGGGCCATGGCCAGGTCGTAGCGCTCGCGCTCCGACGCCACCCGGAGTTCCCGCTCGACGGCGTGCCGCGCGCGCAGGCTCAGGTACGAATAGGCGCCGACGCCCGCGAGCACGATGAGCGCCAGCGCCGCCGTCGCCACGACCGGCCGGTGGCGCCGCAGGAAAGCCGCGAGCAATTCGCCCAGGCGGTACGCGTGCGCCTCGACGCGCGTACCCGCCATGAAGCGGCCCACGTCGTCGGCCAGCGCGCGCGCCGTCGGGTAGCGCGCATCGGGCTTGCGCTGCATTGCGCGGCGGCAAATGGCAACGAGTGCGGCGGGGGCCTCGGGGCAGATGGTTTCCGGAGGCGGGGGCGGCTCCGTGACGCACATCCGGAGGACCTCGATGCCCGAGGAGGCCTGGTAGGGGCGGCTGCCCGTCAGGATCTGGTAGAGCACCGCCCCCAGCGCATAGACGTCGGATCGGGCGTCCAGCGCGCCGTGCTTGCCGCGCGCCTGCTCGGGCGACATGTAGTGCGGCGTCCCGAGGAGCTGGCCGTCCATCGTCAGGCCGTCGGCTTCCTCCGCCTCGGGGAATTCACTTGGGCTTTCGTCGCTTTCCATCTCTTTTGGGCCCCGGAGCTCCTTCGCCAGTCCCCAGTCGATGACCACGGTTTCACCGAACTCGCCGATCATGACATTGCTCGGTTTAATGTCGCGGTGAATGACCCCATGCGCGTGGGCATAGGCCACGGCCTGGCAGAGATCGAGGAAATGCGGGAGGAGGCTGAGCCGATCCTCCAGCGTCTTCGCGGCGCGAATTGCGTCCTGCAGGGTCTGGCCGCGCACGAACTTCATCGTGTAGTACAGCGTGCCGTCTACCCGCTCGCCGATCTCGTGCACGGGAATGATGGAGGGGTGTTCCAGGCGTCCGGTAATCCGGGCTTCCTGAAGGAAGCGCGCGACCACCCGTTCCCGCTCGCCGCCGACATCGCCCGGACGCGCGGAAAGCAGTTCCTTCAGGGCGACCTCGCGTTGCATCTGTCGATCCCAGACCGCCAGCACGCGCCCCATCCCGCCGCGGGCGTGCTCGTAGCGGAGCTCGTAGCGGTCGCCGGGCGCGGGGAAGGGTGTATCTCCGCCGCTGCCACCCAGGGGCCCCGGTGTTTCACGGCGCGTGGGGCGTTCTCTTCCGGCGATCGCCGACCGGGTGGGGTCGTCAAAGAACTGGAGCTCCCGCGAGATGATCTCGAGGAGGCGGCGCTCCTCCTCGTCGAGGCTTCCCTGGCGGCACAGCGCGTCGAGGATCGAGGGCGCGCCGCCGTCTTCAGCAAGGGCAATGGCCTCTTGAATAGCGGATTCCGGCACGTGAAAAAGACACGCGCTGAGCCCTGCTATCAATTCGTTCATCGTACAATGCATGGAAGCACCACATGCAGCCAGAGGGTACCGCGCGGAACGCGCGGGACAGAATCGAAATGCGCTGTGATTCTATCTTACACACGGGCGGGCGGACGATGCACGCGCGCGGCGCTTGCACGGCGGCGCGCGACGTGCCATGATGCTGGAGGGGTTGCAGAACACCCCGAAAAGGAGCGCCGCCATGACATCGCCGTCCCCCATGAACCGCCGGACTTTTCTTCAGACGACCGCCGCCACCGGGCTGATCGCGGCGGGGGCGTTGAATGCCCCGGCCGCTCCGGCGCCGCCGGTCTACTCGCGCGCCGGCAATCTGCCCTGGCGCACCTTCGGAAAGACCGGCGTCGAGCTCCCAATCCTCGCGTATGGCAGCGCGCCGCTGATGACGTGGGAAGACGATTATTACGGCATATCCTCCGGGGCCTACGAGGCCCGCGTGAAGATGGTCCGGCTCGGCTATGAAAAGGGCCTGCGCTATTTCGATACCGCCCGGATCTATGGCGAGAGCGAGCAGATCTTCGCGGAGGCCCTGCGCGATGTCTACCCCGACATCTTCCTCGCCTCCAAGGTGCTGGTGAAGTCCGTCGAGGAACTTCAGAAGAGCGTGGACGACTCCATGTCGACGCTGAAGACCGACCGGATCGACTGCATGCAGTTGCACGGCCCCACGATCGAGCGCCTGGGCTACGACGGCTGCATGCCGCTTGTCGAGGCGCTGGTGAAGATGCGGGACGAAGGCCGCTTCACCTTTATCGGCCTGACCGGGCACTCCCGCTTCGAGGAGATGTACAAACTGATCGACACCGGCATTTTCGACACGCTCCTCATCGAGTTTGGCTACTTTCACAAGGGCTACAACACGCGCCACTCCAACCGGTCGCTGGCCAACCGCGACCTGTGCGTGGCGCGCGCCAGCGAGCTGAACATGGGCATCCTGGGCATGAAGGTCATGGGCGCGAGCATTTTCGGGCACAACGCCGCCAAGCTGGTCCCGGAATTCGGCGCGGACGCCGCGAAGAAGCTGCCGCCGGCGGCGATTCGGTGGGTGCTCAACGATTCCCGGATTCACCTGCTGAATATCGGCATATCGGTCCCGGAAGACCTCGACGCGAACATCGCCACACTCACCGGCGACACGGCCCTTACGAACGAGGACCGCATGCTCCTGGCGTCCTTCGCCGAAAAGGCCTACGAACAGCCCGCCGTACAGGAACTGCGGGAGGTGTAGGTTCGCGCGGGCGGGATGCTGAAGGAAGGGCGAAGGCGTTCAGTAGCCGCAATCCGGCGGCCTGATTCGTTCGAGACGGAGGGAGTTGAGGCGCTCTCCGGAATTCATGCTACCTACTTCGTGTGGCGCCTTCCTTCCCACAATGTATCCGGATACGTCACAGTCCAGCCCTCTTGAGTTGAGCACATTCCTGCAACGTGATCCGGATCATTCAAGGCCATCGTGCAAGGCTGGGAGCGCAGGCGTCCCCGCCTGCACCATGCACCGCAGGTGCATGAACGTTTGCGCAATGCGAATCTATCGATCACGGACACTATCGCGTAACGATCCTATTCGCGCCTTCGGCGCGATGCAGGCGAGCCGCCTGCGCTCCCATTGGTCCGCACTTTCGTTGCGGCGCCGGGATATGAAACATAGGAACGGCTGAACTTCAAACCGCTAAAGACGCACGATTTCGATCGGGTCAGGTTTCGCGCCAATCATGTTCAATTACAGCGCGCCTCCGGCGCGATGCAGGCGGGGACGCCTGCGCTCCCAGCCTTGCTCGCTCTTCTCGAAATATCGGGGCATGACAAAAAAATGTCCGCGTTACTCCATGCGACCAAAATGTGACCCTGATCGACGAAATCCGTCAACCGCCTACTCCACTGGCGCGACGATCTCCCGGATGGCGGCCATGGCCGCTTCGGTCAGCATGCGCCCGGCGGTGGGCGCGACGCGGGAAACCGCTCTTTCGTAGCCGCCGGTGCCGCCGGCGCGGGGCGTGATGATGTAGCCGATGTAGTCGTTCGCGTAGCCCACGAGGATCATCGGGCGGCCCGTGTCCTGCGCGACGCGCCGCTTCATTTCGAGCCCGTATTCGACGAAGAGTTCGCCCGGCATCCCCACGGCGACCATGGGGCCGATCTGCAGGACGTGCCAGGAGGTGTTCGCCGCGCTGCTCAGGAGTTCCGGTCGTTCGGCGGCGGCCCGCGCGACCATGGCGGTGGTGTTGGCGGCGCTGATCTCCCGGCGCAGGTCGCGGACAATCATTTCGGGCTTGCCGGCGTCCACGGCGGCCTGATGCGCCGCTTCCGCCGCCGCGATGCCCGCCTCCGCCGCGTCCGGCGCCGGAAGCACGCGCTCCTCCAGCACAATGGGCGACCAGCGGCTGCGCAAGGTGCTCTCGGCGCCCATCGCAATCTGTTCGGCGGTCGCGATGATCTCGCCGCCGACGACGCGGCCGAGCCGGGTGACTTCGTCGAACTTCGGGCCGCTGCGCTTCATGGTGATGTCGCCGCACGCGCCCTGGGTGAAGATGGCCACGCCGCCGATCGCGCCCTCCACCGTGTCGCAGGCGACGCCGGGATATTCGCAGGAGAGCAGGAGGTTCGTGCTGTCCAGAATCACCGGATGGCCCGTGAAATTGGCCAGCGTCGCGATGGTGTTTCGCGTTCCCTTCTCCTGAATCTTCAGCACGCCAACGTCCGGATCGATCGCGGTGTCGTTGTTCTGTTGCCGGTTGGTGGTGATGCCGTCCAGGCGCCCGTAGGCGAAGCCCAGCTCCGCCGGTTTCAGGTCCGCCCACGCGGCCTCGAGGCACGCCGTGAACGCGCCAATCAGGAATTCGTCCAGCTGCGTGTTGTCGGATTCCCGCGCCGTGACCCCGCCGGTGAAGCCGGCCGGTCCCGCGTGGGTGTGGGTCGCGGCGATCAGGATGTTCTCCGGCGCCAGGCCCGTCGCCGCCGATGCCCGCTGGCGGGTACCCTCGACGAGGGTCTTGGAGACGCCAATCAGATCCGCCACAAGCACCGCCACGGCGGTCTCCCCGTTGCGGCACACCAGGGCGCGCGCATAGACCGGGCGGTCCACCCCCTCGAAGGTCGCGGTCCGGTCGAAGTAACCGCCCATGACCGTGGGGAAGGGCGGCACGATACTCTGCTTTGCCGCGCCCGCCTCCAGGTCCGCGCGGGCGCCGTTGGCGAACATTAAAATCGAGACGGCGAGAAGTGTGTGAACAATGCGTGCCATGGATATCCCTTTCATCGTTGGGCGGCGCGCCATGGGCCGGCGCGCGCGACGTCCAGTATACCCGGATCGCCGCTCCTGCTCTGAAATTTCAACTGGAGCCACGGGTGCCACGTTCAAGCTCCGCGGCTCCGCCGCGAAGGCTTGAGCGTGCGAGACTCCAAAAGAGCGCCAACAGTCAGACGCAGAATTACATCCTTAGCCGGCGCCGCGACGCGTCATGAAAGGCTGTATAGAAATGAAACGCAACCGTTCTAAATTGGAGCGAGCACGGCCCGAGGCGCGTCGGGAAACGCGGCGTTTCCCGCCTTTTGCGTTGGCACGAAGTTTGATACTTCACAGGTAAAGCGGCCGCGCGGTGCGGCACGAGAACATAGCAGCAACCGGGCCGCCTTCCATGGCGGGCCCGGCAGTGAAGTAAAGGAGGTAGCACCATGGAACTCAAGCAGATTGCCCCCTGGAACTGGTTCAAGAAGGAAAACGAGGCCGAAGGACGGATGCTGCCGGTAACGCGGCAGAGCGCAACGTACCCTTTGCCGCTGGCCCGATTCCACGAGGAGTTCGATCAGCTCTTCGAAAATATGTTGCAGGGCTTTCCCTTTGTCCCGTCCTCGTCCCTGTTCCCCGCGTTGACCCAGGGCGCCGCCGCCGGATGGATTAAACCTTCCGTGGATATTGCGGCGACCGAAAAGGAATACACGATTACCGCGGAGCTTCCGGGCGTTGACGAGAAGGAGATCAACGTGGAGCTGAAGGGCGATACGCTGATTATCCGCGGGCGGAAGGAGCACAAGAAGGAGGAGAAACGGCGTGACTACTACTGTGTCGAGCGGTCCTATGGGACGTTCCAGCGGCAGCTCTCGCTGCCGGAGGACGCGGACGCGGACGGTATTCAGGCCGCCTGCAAAAACGGCATCCTGACGCTGACGCTGCCGCGCCGGGCGTCCGCGAGCGACGCAAAACGGATCACGGTGAACGCCGCCTGACGCCGCCACCCCGACAGCGCATGAAGACAAACAGCAACGCGGCCCGCGGGGGTGTGCCCCGCGGGCCGCGTGGTTTGTGAATGGGAAGCGCGGACCTATTCGCGCGAGAAAGACATGAGGATGCGCAGGATGTACCAGAAGAGGAGCGCCACGGAGGCGAAGAGCGCGAGGGAGGCCGCCACGTACTGATCCGTGCGGTATTCGTGGAGGATGTTGGACGTGGTGTAGAGGATATAGCCGCCGGCAAGCACGATCATGGCGGCGCTGAACACGATGCCCAGATTAAACCCGAAAATGATGCTGCACACAATGATCCCGAGCCCCGCGAAGCCCAGAATTCCCAGGAAGGGCCCGAGGAACGAGAAATTCTTGCGCGTGAAGAACACAATCGAGGTCAGCCCGGTGAATACACAGCCGGTCAGGATGGCGGCCGACGGAATCACCCCGGCGGGGCCGAAATTGGCCGCGATATAGAGTAGCGGCGCGAAAATGATCGCTTCCGCGACGACGTAGAGGCTCAGGCCGGCGTATTGAAGGCCCAGCGAAGCCCCGGACTGCGCCCAGGAATTCGCGATCCAGCTTACGGCCATGAAGCCGCCCAGCACCGCGAGCCAGCCGAACTGCGTGCCGGCGATCCAGCCGACGAATGACGCGGTGATCGGCAGGCTCAGCACGACCGCCTCAAGGACGACGAACGCGAGAATCGCCGCAAAGAGGTGGACATAGGTCTTGGTGATAAACGCGGCCCGTTCATCGCGCGAGGCCTGGTCGGCCAGCGTGTATTCTTCGGGCCGGAACACGTTTTGATCGTAGCTCATGGCATGCGTCTCCCTGCGGGGTTGGATTGGGCTGCGTTTCGCACTGCGCTCACATACCAAGTGATTATAGGGCATCGGATGCGCGCTGTAAACCCGCCAGGGCAATCGCATTTAAACTCGATCTCGGTATATGGGCGCAAACGTGAATCGATTTGGAACCTTGAATCAACGATAGTGAGCGTATTGGAGCGCCGGCATCTGTGCCGGCAAGGTTGCCAGCGCTCCAACACGCGCCCTTTTTAACATTGAAGGTGATTCATGTGACGCTCAGCTCGAGTTGGAAGTTTAAATGCGATTGCCCTGTAGACCCGCATGGCGGGAAGATGCATCGGGGATCCCGACCGGGTTAGGATAGGGCGCAGATAGGCCGCAAAGCAACTGTTCAGGAACATTATCAGATGTATTACCCAGCGACGATTTCCGCACGGGCCGCCGGCGCCCTGCTCCTCTCCGCGATTGCTTTCCTGCCGCTCCCGGGGCGCGCCGAGGAACCCAAACCCGAAACGCAGGAAGCCCGCCTTCTCAGCCAAATCCGCCAGTACACCTTTGGCGGCGCCCGCTCGGGTGAAGGGTATTTCTCGAGCGACGGCGCGCGCATGGTGTTCCAGAGCGAGCGGGAGGAGGGCAACCCCTTCTACCAGATCTACCTCCTGGACCGGGAGACCGGCGCGGTGGAACGCGTCTCCACGGGCGATGGGAAGACCACCTGCGCGTGGATCCATCCCGCGGGCAACCGGGTCCTTTTCGCCTCCACGCACGAGGACCCGGAGGCACAGGCCAAGCAGGAAGCGGAGCTTTCGGACCGCGCGTCGGGCGTGGAAAAGCGGTATTCCTGGGACTACGACGAGCATTACGAACTGTATGTGCGCGATCTCGGGAGCGGGGCGCTGGCGCGGCTGACGGATGCGCTTGGCTACGACGCGGAGGCCGCCTGGGACCCGCGCGGGGAGATGATCGTTTTCTCTTCCAACCGCCACGCGTATGCGGCGCCGCTCAGCGAGGAAGAGGAGAAGATCTTCGAGGTCGACAAGTCCTACTTCCTCGATCTTTACGCGATGGACAGCGACGGCGGCAACGTGCGGCGGCTGACGGAGGTTCCGGGGTACGACGGCGGACCCTTCTTCAGCGCGGATGGCGAATTCATCTGCTTCCGGCGCTTCTCGAAGGATGGCGCGACCGCCGAGATTCACACCATGCGCCGGGATGGCTCGGGCGAACGCCAGCTGACCCGGCTCGGGGCCATGTCCTGGGCGCCTTTCTTCCATCCCTCCGGCGAGTACCTGATCTTCGCGACCAATATCCACGGCTTTGGCAACTTTGAGCTCTACCTGGTGGACGCCGCGGGCGCGAAGGAACCGGTGCGCGTCACGTGGACGGACGGCTTCGACGGGCTGCCCGTGTTCACGCCGGACGGCGCGCAGATCGCCTGGACCAGCACCCGCACGCCGGGCAAGCAGTCGCAGATCTTCCTGGCGGACTGGAACCACGACGACGCCCTGCGCCTGCTGAACGGCGAGGAAGTCTTGCCCGCAAGCGTCGAGGTGCGCGCGTTTATGGCGCTGCCGGAGGACCACGCACTCGAGCCCGCCATCACGGCCGCCGACATCCAGCACCACGTCGTGCGCCTGGCGTCGGAGGAATTCGAGGGGCGCGGCACGGGAACGGAGGGCGAAATCCTGGCGACGCAGTACGTGGCCGATTTCTTCGCCTGGCTCGGCCTCAAGCCCGCCGGGGACGATGGGACGTATTTCGACGAATTCGAGTTCACCGCCGGAATCAACCTGGGGCCCGAGAACGCGCTGCGCGTGTCGGGCGCCGCGGGGCCGTATACCGTGGACGAGGACTGGCGTCCGCTGGCTTTCTCCAGCACCGGCGAAATCGCGGAGGCAGGGGCCGTATTCGCGGGCTACGGCATCGTGGCCCCGGCGTCGGGTGATCAGCCGGAATACGATTCGTTTGTGCACCTGGACGTGACGGACAAGTGGGTAGTCGTGTTCCGCTTTCTGCCGGAGGACGTGACGCCCGAGCGACGCCAGCACCTCGCCCAGTTCGCCAGCCTGCGCTTCAAGGCGACCAATGTCCGCGATCGCGGCGGGAAGGGCCTGATCGTGGTCAGCGGGCCGACGTCCCAGGCGCGCGAACAGCTTCCGCCGCTCACCTTCGATGTTTCGCTGGGCGGCACGAGCGTGGCCGTGATTGCGGTGACCGACGCCGTCGCGCGGGATCTGCTGGCGTCCTCCGGCAAGGATCTCGAAGCGCTTCAGAAGGAACTGGACGGGGGCGAACCGCAAATGGGCTTCGCCCTTGAGGGCGTGGAACTCGGCGCCACCATCGCGCTGGAGAAGGAGCGGCGTACCGGGCGCAACGTGCTTGCCGTGCTGGAGGCGG
Organism: Candidatus Hydrogenedentota bacterium; assembly: GCA_019637335.1. Classification (NCBI taxonomy): domain Bacteria; kingdom Pseudomonadati; phylum Candidatus Hydrogenedentota; species Candidatus Hydrogenedentota bacterium. The sequence continues at coordinate 334,375 of JAHBVV010000001.1, forward strand.
ACGACCCGCAGGGGGGCGCGGTGGCCATTGGCGCGCATGTGGACCACCTGGGCCGGGGCGGATCCGGCAGTTCGCTGGCCGAGGGGGCCGAGCCCGACGCCATCCACTACGGCGCGGACGACAACGCCTCGGGCGTGGCCGGCATGCTCGAAATCGCCGCGCGCCTGGCGGCGGATCGCGCCGCCGGCGCGTTCCAGCCGAAGCGCGACGTGCTCTTCGCGGCGTGGTCCGGCGAGGAAATGGGCCTGCTCGGTTCCGACCACTTCGCCAAGGAACTCGCGAACGGCGGGGACAGCATCGCGGAGGCGGTATCGAGTTACCTGAACCTGGACATGGTCGGGCGGCTGAGTGGGAAGCTCGTGGTGAGCGGCGCCGGATCCAGCCCGACCTGGTACGAAACGGTGGAGCGCGCCAACGCGACCGTGGGCCTGCCGATCGTCATGCAGGCGGACAGCTACCTGCCGACGGACGCGACGTCGTTCTACCTCAAGCAAGTGCCGATCTTCAGCGCCTTCAGCGGCGTCCACGGCGAATACCACACGCCGAAGGACACCCCGGACCTGCTCAACTATCCGGGGGCCGCGCGCATCAGCGAACTCGTCTACCGCGTGGCGTCGGACCTGGCCCAGCGCGAGGATACGCCGCCCTACGTCGCCATGGAGCGGCCCGACGAAGAGGCCGGCCGCGGCGGCATGCGCGCCTACCTCGGCACCGTGCCCGACTATGCCGAGTCGGACGTGAAGGGCATGGTGCTCAATGGCGTGACCAGGGGGGCGCCCGCCGATAAGGCCGGGCTCAAGGCCGGCGACATCATCGTCGAGATGGCCGGGAAGCCGATCGAGAATATCTACGACTACACCTACGCCATCCAGGCGCTAAAGATTGGGGAAGAGATCGGCATCGTGGTCGAGCGTGGCGGCGAGCGCGTGGAGTTGAAGATCACGCCGGAATCGCGGCAGTAGGGGCGGACAGGATGGCTTGAAACGCGTCACGGCCCGGCTGATGCGGCTGGGTCGTGGCGCTTCTTCTTTGGGCCGGGGTGGATTGTGGGATGCGCGGCCCGGGTTGGAGGATCGGGGTACTCGCGGGACGTCTCTCAGGAATGCCTGAGTCCCTGGATCGGGCTGGGCGCGGGTGATTAGAGGCTGCCGCCCTCGACGTAGAGGTTCCGCAGCGACTTCAGGTTGGCGTTGACGACGTGGGTCGCGCGCACGTTGTGCGGGTTCCGCTCAAGGGCCGACACGGCGGCGGCGATGTCGGCGTCGCGGGCCTGGACGACGCGGAGCTGCTCCAGCTCCTGGGGGGAGAGGCTTTCGCCCTGGCGGGAACGGAGCGCGGCGGACAACGCCTGGCCCTCCTCGGCGACTTCGGCCGCGGCCCGGCGCAGGGATTCGGGGTTCGACGCCTCGGCGGAAAACTCCGGCACGGCCCGCTCGAAGGCGGGGGCCGCCTGCTCGGGCTGGCCGGTGTCGAGGAACGCGGTGAAGGTGAGGCCGCAGACGACGAGCATGGCCGCCGCGCAGGCCGACGCCTGGGCGAAGCGGACGGCGTATTGCCAGGGGGTCTTCTGTCGGGAGAGTTCGGCGCGCGTCTGGCGTCCGGCGAGGAGGATCCGGGCGGTGAGGTCGCCGTCGGGCTCGAGTTCCGGGGCGGACGCGGCAAAGGCCAGCGAGGACTGCAGGGCCCGCACTTCGGCCTGGCAGACCGGGCACTGGCTGATGTGCGCGGCCATCGCGCGGTCGATCGCCGCGCGGTTGTCCACCAGGTTCTCCGCATACGCCAGGAGCGCCTGGCGGCTGGGGTGGCGGCGTATTTTCAGTTCCAGTTCCATTCGCGTCTTCTATCCTGGCGCGCCATCGTCCCAACGGGACCCAAGACTTCCCGCGCCGGAACCGCCGTGCGCCAACGCGGCGGGCCCAGCAACGCCATCACGATCCGATCAGAGGTACTCGCGGTACTTTTCGAGATAGGGCCGCAGCGCCCGCTCCGCGCGCACCACGCGCGACTTGATCGTGCCGACGGGCAATTCGAGCACCTCGGCAATTTCCTCGTACGACAGGTCCTGGAAGCGGCGCAGCACGAAAGTCTCGCGCTGGTGTTCCGGCAGGTGCCGGAGCGCCTCGTTGACCGCTTCCGAGATTTCCCCGCGCTGGAACGCCGCCAGCACGTTCGCGCGCTCGTCGCCGACGTGATCCATCGGGTTGAACGCCTCGTCGTCTTCATGGTTCCACCAGCTCGAAATGCTGAAGAGTTTCGGGCGGCGCTTCCGGCGCGCCCACTCCTTCGACACGATGTTCGAGGCGATGGTGTAGAGATACGTTGTAAATTTCGCCGTCGGCTGGTAGCGGCCCGCGTTCCGGACAAGCGCCAGGAACACCTCCTGCGTCAGCTCCTCGGCAATGTGCCGGTTCTGAACCATGCGGAACGTGTAATTCAAGACGCCCTTCTGGTGGCGCTTTACAAGCTCCGCGTAGGCCGGCTCAGAGCCCTGGCCGTGCTCCAGCATCAACGCTTCGTCTGACCACTCCTTGAGCGGTCCTTCGCCGCGCTCGACCACCCGCAAACCGGGTTCCGCGCGCAACGGGACTACGTTTTTTATGCCTTCCGCCATGATGTCATGTAATCCCCACGGGCTGTCCCAAAAAACAGTACCAAGGGAATATATCCTCTGGGTTGACCAAAAGGTTCCAATTACGTTTTCTGCCGGTATCATGATAGATCAGTCGATGCCGGTGTTGTCAATAGCGCGCAACTACGAAAATCAATAAAGCCGTTCGTTTCGATTCGGTCGTTTCCGTTGTAATCCTACCCGGGAGGCCCTATACTTCAGGGGCAGCAGTTCGCGCCAATGAGAAGTTGGGTTCGGGAAGCGCGCCGGCCCATTACATTCCCGGGAGGCTTAAGGCATCAGCGGCTGGTATTACAGACAAGATGGCGTCATCTCGGGTCCGGTGACAGCCGCGCATCTCGATGAACTGGCGGCAGCGGGGACTGTGGGCCCGCTCACCCTCATTCGCGAGGGCGAGGACGGGGCGTGGCGGCTCTACGGCGCGCCGGCGTCCGCCGGGCCCGGCGCCGCAGGGCGGCAATCGGCCTGCGTCATGTGCGGCGTCTCCTTTACGCCCGAGTCGCTGGTCGCCTTGGGCGGGAAGCGGTATTGCGCGGCCTGCAAGGAAACGTACCTGCGCCACCGCTGGCAGGGAACGCTGCCCGATCCCGGAAAGTCCCCGCGCATTTTCGCAAAGCGCGCCGTCGCCAAGATTATCGATGTGAATGTGCTGATGCTGCTCCTTACAAAATCGACCTATTTTGCCGAATCGAGCACGGCGCCGGGACCGATTGCGGCGGCGACCGGCCTTGTGGGGGCTCCCCTCGTTTATATCGCGATCATGACCTTTTGCACGGGCTGGCTGGGCGGAACGCCGGGAAAGCTGGTTTTCGGGATCGGCGTGGTGAACGAGCGCGATGAGGCGCTGGACTACCAGCAGGCTCTCGTAAGGGGCCTCGCCGAGTTCCTCAGCGCCGCGATGCTGGGCATCGGATACCTCCTGGCGTTGACGGACCCGCGCGGACAAACGCTGCACGACCGGATATGCCAGACCGCCGTCGTGGCGCGGGAGTAGCGGCGTGGGCAGCATTTACACTTCGTGCCTCAAATGCAGCGCGCCGCTGGCGTTGACGCCGGATCAGTCACCCGACACCGATGCGCAATGCGCCTCCTGCGGCGTCCGCCAGATGCAGTGGATCTCTCCGGCGGCGCCGCAATCGGCCGGGGCGCCGCCCGTTCCGATGGCCACCGGCGCAAGCTGCTACTTTCACGATACCGTGGCGGCGGCGGAGTTGTGTAGCGCGTGCGGCCGCTACCTTTGCGCCCTTTGCACGTTCCGGGAAACCGGCGAGAACGCCGAACCTGGCGGCGCCAACCTGTGTCCCCCCTGCTTCTGGAACCGGCAGGCGGCCCAGGCGCCGGGCCGCGGCGGCGATCCGTTCCATTATCCGCGATATGACCTGCTCGCGCTCCTGCTGGCGGTGGCGCCTTTGGTCTTCTTCCCGCTCCTGCTTTTCAGCGCCTTCACGGCGCCCGCCGCCCTGTTTGTCGCGCTGAGTGGCGGCATCCGCGTCCAGACGCCGCTGGGGCGGCCGATCGTTGCCCTCGTGCTCGCGGTATTGTTGGCGGGCGCGCAGATCGCCGGATGGGTGGTTGTGACAATGGCGATCACCGCAGTGATATTGACATGAGCACGCGCGAGTCCGACACCGCGCACTACACGCCGGCCGACGGAACAACCGAATTGACGCCCGCGTTGCGCCCGCGCATGTACTTCGGCCCGGATCATCTGTTGTGCATGCGCCTGCACGGCGCGGGTGAACTGGCGCGCCGATTTCGCTACGTGGATATTACCGGGGTGCGTTGCGTTGAAACACGCCTGCACTGGGCGTACGGCGGCGCATTCCTGGTGGCGCTCCTGCTCGCCATGCTGCTGTTGGCGTGGGCCCGGCCGGCGGGGCCCATAATTCTTGTATTTGCTTTGGTCATCCTGGCCTGCGCCGCCGGCCTGTACGCGAACGTCGTAAAGGGCCCGACCTGCCGGGCGTGGCTCCACACCGCCGACCACACGGAGCCCCTTCCGGCCCTTCGACGGTACCGATCCGCCCGGCGCGCGCTCGCGGAGATTCACGCGCGCGTCGAGGAGGCCCGCGCGGATGCGGGCCGAGTTGGCGAGGCCGTCGAAGGCCTCCATTTCACGCCGCCCCCGGCGCGCCTGGTTCCGCGACCGATCCCGCCGCTTCCCGGCGGCGCGGGAATGATGAGAGCCGCGTTCGTGCTGGCGGCGCTCCTCGGTATCAGCCTGGTATTCGATTTCGCCTACAACATCGGGTGGAAAAACGCCCTGGATTCGTTGATCCTCCTCGTGCTCGCGATTCTGGCCCCGATCTCTTTCGTTCAAGCGCGCCGCGTGAACGCACCCGGGCGGGTACGGTTCGCCGCCTTATCGCTGCTGGTATTCGCCGCTTCCTTTATGCCTCAAGTCATCATTATGATGACGCTCGCGATGTTGGCGACGCCGTCCATCCTGGCCGAAAACCCAGACATGCTGGGGCATCCCGCCAACTTCAGTCCATCCGACGGCCCGGTATTCTTCATCCTCCACGGATTTAACGCCTTCTTTGTTCTGATTCTGGTCGCGTGTGGCGTTGCGGGTCTGGCAGGCGGGATCACGGCGCAACGGCCTGGCCATCTGGCGGAACCCGATGCAAACAACGCATAGCGCAATCGGCCCCTATCACGGCAGCTTGATCAGCCACGCCTCCGACAGCCGGGGCTGCTGGCGCCAGTTGACGCCCTCAAGGCGGACGTCGTCGAAGGTGACGCGGAGGGCGCCGTCGGCCACGAGTTCCGGGGGCACGGGGAATTCCTTGAGCGTGTGGGCCTCGGTGTCGTAGAGCGTAGCCTCCAGGGGCTGATCGTCGGCGCGGGGCTTGAGGTCGCCGAAGCCGCTGAAGCGGAGCAGGTAGTGGGCCTGGGGATCGAGGCCGGTGTATTCGAGGGAACCCGGCGATCCGGTGACCTGCCACGACAGGCGTGTACGGCTCATGCCGTTGTCCCACCACCAGTAGGAGCCGGAATCGCCCAGTCGGTCGGGGTGGCGGGTGGCGCGGGGGCTTTCGGCCAGGTTGCCGATGTCGTCGTAGAAGCTGCCGGGGCCGGGGTTCTCCCAGGTGCGGATGACCTCGAGGCGCGCCTGCCGCTCCTGGAGATTGGGCAGGGTGAGGACCTGGTGGAATTCGTCCTCCAGCCAGAAGCGGTTGTTGAGCGGGTAGTCGAGGAATTCGAGCATGCAGCCGCGTTGCGGATGGACGGCGTGGTATTGCTCGACATCGGTCTGGAGGCGAATGTTCTGGTAGAGCGCATCGAAGAGCTCCAGCAGGCGGTTTCGCAGGTCGGGCCGGACGGGATCCGTGACGGCGCGGTTCAGGACGGCGAGGGCCGCGGCCATGGCGACGGTGGGACGCTTGCCCGCTTCGGGGGCGAGGAGCGCCAGGGCCTCCTGTTCGAGGGCGGTCTCGCGGGCGAGGCGCTCTCGCTGGTAGGCGTCGTAGTGGGCGCGGAGCACGAGCATCTGCCAGCGCCAGTCATCGCCCAGTTCCTTGTGTTCCTTCTCCAGGGATTGCCAGCGCTTGAGGGTCTCGGGCACGCCGTCATTGTCGCGGAGGGCGCCTTGCCAGTTTTGCTCCAGCGCGAGAATGCCATCGGCGATGCGCTCCGCGCTCTCCGGCGCGAAAAAGCACCGCGCGTACTCCACGAGGATCGCGCGCGGATCGCGGGTTGAATCCCAGCCGAGGCTGCTCCAGAGGGCCTTGTTCACGTCGTCGTTGGAGCCGTCGGAGTAGCTGATGAAGCCGGCGGTATGCGGGGCGGTGGCCGAGAAGACCTGCTTGTAGAAGAGGGGGCGCGGGTTGATCGGCTCGCGGCCCGCGGTCAGCGCGAAGACCTGGTCCAGGTTCAGCTCGGGATACTGGCACCGCACCACGTGCGTGATGTCCGGGTAGTCCCGGATGGGGTAACGCGGGTTGAGGCGCGCGCGGAGATCGGGCAGCGGCGGGCTGCCCGGGCCGGCGACCATGCCGCCGAACCACTCGGGCTGGTGCTCGTCGAGCCAGTTGAAGAAGTAGGCCGCCATTTCCTCGTCAAAGCCCTGGAGCGACATCCAGATCTTCGCGTTCGGATGGTATTTCGGCAGAATCGTCGAGAGATCCTGGAGGAACGGCATCACTTCGCGCGGGTGGTTGTGCCCCGGATCGCCGCCCGGGAAGAAGATGCCGTCCAGCCGTGGGCACTCCTGGTAGAAGGCCTCGTGAAACTTCAGCGCGGCCGCGCGCTTCTCCGCGTCGAGCAAATCGAAATCGGCGGGCGTCCACACCCAGTAATCCACGTCGTATTTGTCGCAGATGGCGGACACGGTCCGGTTCGCCTGCTCCCGGGTCATCCGCATGACCGGCGACTGGCGATCATCCTGGAAGGGGATGTTTTCGACCGCATTCGTGCCGAAGAAGGTCAGGTCGCGGATGTACTGGTCGTAGATCGCCTCGTCCCAGCCGTCGTAGCTGTTGGAGTGCGCGCGGAAGCCGAGCTGGTGCCCGCGGATGGGGTACTCCGGCGCCTGTTCCGTATTGATCGGTCCGGGCAGGGCGACCTGGTTCTTCGACCAGTCCAGGGTGCGGAGGAGATAGCCCACGGCGAACATCGCGCCGCGCCGCCCGGCGGAGGTGACGGTAATCCTCGGTTCAGCGCTGTTGTCGGTTGCGATCCGGAAGGCCTCGCGGTCCAGGCCGGGGTCCAGTTGAAAGATGACCGCGCCCCGCGCGCCGGGCTCGGTTCCGACCGCCCACGTAATCCCGGTCCGCCGCGCGATCTCCTCGGAGAGCACCTCGGCGGGGATCTGGAGCACGTTGCTGTCCGGCGGGACGGCGATGTTAATGGCCTTGAGGCTCGTCTGCGCCGGGACGTACAGCGCGGCGAGGAACGTCACTAGGATTACACTGAGTCGCAACATGAATCACTGCCTTTCGTGTTGAGGTCTTGGGTATTGCAGCCGATTATGGGGCTTTGTGTCACCCGTCTGGGAGGAGATACTGCCTCCGACGGTTGGCGCCCAACGGAGATCCCGAGCCCGTGGCTTCTCTTGAGAGTTCGGGGTAGATTTACTTTTTTATGGCTCATCCGGTTTGAGCGTACGGGATTATTCATAGGCGTTTCTCCGTGCCCGAACTATCCGGGACCGCGAATGTATGCCGGTTGGGGCCTCCGTTGGAGTAATCGTATCGACTGCTCTTTCGGCCCGAAGGGCCAGTGCAGCTCCCAGCCCCGGGCAACGCCCGGGGAATACGGGGGCACCACCTTCCCCGCCCTGAAAGGGCAGCGCAGTGAGCCAGTCCAGCGTTTCCGAAGTTCAACTGCGCTGCCCTTTCAGGGCGTATGAGAAACCCACCGCTCAATCCCTGGGCGTTGCCCCATAAGCGCTAACTTGTTTGCAATCCGCCGCAGGCCGCGTGCTATACTTCCCATCAGGAAGCGAGGACGGCCAATGATGGACGAAGATTGGAAGGTATTGACAACATTGTTTCCGGCGAATTGGCAAGAGCTTGCGGCGACCAGCGGTGCGCTCAAGGGTTTGCGCAAGGACAAGTCGGCGGAGAATCTTCTCCGCACCCTGCTGATTCACCTTGGATGCGGCTATTCGCTTCGCGAGACGGTGGTGTGCGCGAGGCAGTCCGGGCTTGGGGACATGTCGGATGTGGCGCTGTTCAAGCGCCTGAAGAAGTGCAAGGGCTGTTTTTTTTCTTTAGCAATGGGCTGCGATCACGACGCCCGAACGAAACGCACCCGGTCTCCCGTCCGGCTTTTCGACGCAACCCACGTGGCGGAGCCTGGGAAAACGGGCAGCATATGGCGCGTTCACTATAGCATCCAGGCCCCTTCGATGTGCTGCGACTACTGCCAGATAACCCCCATAAAGGGCGAGGGGACGGGCGAAACCTTTCAGCGCTTTCCCGTCATCATGGCTGACTTGGCTGGCCGACCGCGGCTACTCGCTGGCGAGCGGAATCGAGTACGTGAATTCGAGCGGCGCTTTTGTTACGGTGCGGTTCAACCCCAACAATGTACCGGCAACAGACCGCGCGGGCAACAAATTCGACTTGCTGGCTCACCTGAAACGCTTCAAGAAAGCGGGCGAAGTGCGGAGTTGGCCTGTGCTTATCCCGTGTGAAGGCAAGGACGCCGTCTCCGGACGGATATGCGTGGTGAGGAAGAGCGAAGAAGCCATCCGCCAGGCCCACCGCAAGCTCAGACGGCGCGAGAGCAAAAACGGGCAGAAACTCAGGGCCCAGACGCTCGTGTACGCCGAGTACATCATCGTCTTCACCACATTTCCCGAAGAAAAGTTCCCGCCCAGCGTCGTGATGGAGTGGTATCGAATCCGCTGGCAAATCGAGCTTGTTTTCAAGCGATTCAAGCAGATCGCCAAACTGGGGCATCTGCCCAAGCACGACGATGAAAGCGCCGAGGCATGGCTCTACGGCAAGCTGTTCATCGCATTGATCACTGAAAAACTTGTAAGCCATGCGGCGTCTATTTCCCCCTGGGGCTACGAAATCGTCACGCAACCGCCCCAGGAGTCGGTGGCGTGAATTCTCATACGCGTTTCATCGGGTCAGGTGCGCGCTCGAGCCTACTCTGTCGCTTCGCGATACAATCGAGCGTTGGGGCGAGATCGCACACGCCCTGACCGAGCGGCCGCGCAAGCGGCGTGCCCAGACCGAACAATATTTTCCATAAAACAAGTTAGCGCTTATGGGGCGTTGCCCAGGGCTGAAAACTGCGTTGGCCCTTCGGGCCGAAAACTGCGTTGTCCCTTCGGGCCGAAGGCGTGCGTTGGCATCCGGTTCTGCTGCCGAATACACGGTCTGCACTACAGAGAAGGCCCAAGGAATCCCGTATCCGGCCTTGGCGTCGCCCCCCGAAAATGTGAACCGAGCAATCGACTCCTATTTGACTTCATCGTTGCCGATGTACCTTCAAACCGGATGAGTCTTTTTTATCAGCCAGGCTTCCGCGAGCCGGGGTTGAAAGCGCCAGTTCACACCGGGGAGGCGTTCCGACGACGGCATCACGTGCAACTGGCCATCCGCGGTGAGCTCGCGGGGCACCGGGTACTCCTTGATTTCGCCCATCTCCGTGCCGTAGCGCGCCGGCTTGAGTTCCTGCTCGTCGGCGGTGACGGTCAATTCGCCAAAGCCCGAGAAGCGCAGGACGTAGTCCGCCTCGGGGTCGAGGCCCTGGTAGCGCAGGCCTCCGCGCGGCCATCCATAGACCTGCCAGGACAGCCGCGCGCGGGAATAGCCGCTGTCCCACCAGGCGAAGCCGCCGCTCATGGGCAACTGGTCGTATTCGCGGTAAACATTCCGCTCACCGGCGAGATCGCCGAGGTCGTCGTAGAAGCTGCCGGGGCCGGGGTGATCCCACGTGCGCAGTTCTTCCAGCCGCGCCCATTTCGCCGCCTCATCCGGCAGCGCCGCCACTTTCTCGAACTCGTCTTCCAGCCACCAGCGGTTGTTCAGCGGGTAGTCCAGGAACTCGAGGCTGCACCCGCGCTCGGGACCGCTTCCGCCGTATTTCGTCATGTCGGATTGAAGCCCGATGCTGTGGAAGAGGTCGTCGAAGAGTTCGATGATACGATCGCGGAGATCCGGGCGGGCGCGATCCGTATCGGCGGTCGCGAGGAGGGCGCGCGCGGCGTCCATGACGCCTTCCGGCGTGCGGCCGGGCGCCCGGGCCAGCAACGCGTTCGCCTCGCGCTCCAGCGCCTGCTCGTGGAACTGCCGCGCGCGGGTGTAGGCGTCGTAATACGCGCGCAGCACGAACATCTGCCAGCGCCAGTTGTCCTTCAACTCCGGATGCGCGGTTTCCAGCGCCCGCCAGTGCGCGAGCGTCCCCTCCACGCCACCGTTGTCGCGCAGCGGCCCGTCCCAGTTGTTCTCCAGGGCGTAGAGGCCGTCCGCCGCCTTCTCGGCCGCTTCGGGTCCGAAGAAGGTGCGGCAGTACTCGATCATGATGTCGCGGGCCTCGCGGTCCGGGTCCCAGCCGAGCTGGCTCCAGAGCGCCTTGTGCGCGTCGTCGTGCACGCCGTCGGAATAGCTGATGAAGCCGTCGGTGAAGGTGGCGGTGCGGCGGTGGATCATGGCCTGGAAGACCGGGCGCGCCATGACCGGCTCGCGGCCGAGGGTCAGGGCGTAGGCCTGGTCGAGGTTGAGCACCGGATACTGGCAGCGGATGATGTGGGTGATGTCGGGGTAGTCGCGGAGCTGGTAGCGGGCGTCGAGGCGCGCGCGGAGCGAGTCCAGCGGCGGGCTGCCCGGTCCGCCGACCACGCCGCCCAGCCATTCGGGCTTGTTGGCGTCGATCCAGGCGAACATGGTGTCGAGCTTTTCGCCGTGAAAGCCCTGGGGCGAAATCCAGACGCGCGCGTCGGGGTGGTGCTTCGCGAGGCGCTCCGCAATCTCCGCCAGAAACGGCATCACGTCGCTCGGGTGGTTGTCGCCCGGGTCGCCGCCGGGAAAGAAGACGCCGTCCAGGCGCGGGCAATCCGCATAGAGCTGCTCGTGGGCGGCCAGGTTGGCGCGGCGTTTCTCGGCGTCGTTCAGGTCGAAGTCGGCGGGCGTCCACACCCAGTATTGCAGGCCGTACTTCGCGCAGATCTCGCTCATGGCCCGGTTCATCTCGCGGCGGCTCACCTTGAAGTGCGGGCTGTCGTCGTCGTCCTGAAACGGGATGTTCTCGATGGCGTTGGTCCCGAAGAGGGCGAGTTCCCGGATGTGCTGGTCGAATTGCGCGGGCGTCCAGGCGTCCCAGCTGTTCGCGCGCGCGCGGTAGCCGAGCTGGTGGCCGCGAATCGGGTAGGTGGGTTGCTGGACTGTGTTGATGGGCCCTGAGAGCGAGGCCGAACCGGCCGACCAGTGGAGTTGCCGCAACAGGTAGCCCGCGCCGAACAGGATCCCGCGGGCGTCCGCGCCGGTGATCGCAATCCGGCCCGCGCCATCCGTGGCGATCGTAAAGCCCTCGGGGCCCGGCGCGCCGCCGGCGTCGATGGCGAGCGTAATCGCGGCATCTCCGCCCTTGCGCGCCCAGTCGAGGCCGGTGCGCCGCTGCACTTCCTCCCGCAGGACGGTCGCCGCGAGGTCGAGCGCGGGCGCATCGCCGCGCACGGCGATGGCGGCGTCCGACAGGTCGATGGGTGCGCCGGCGGCGGGCAGGGTCGCAACCAGCAGCAGGCATAACGAAAGCGCACGGGGATACAACAGCATGTCGGCAAACTCCTCAACCGTAGGGTACAGGGCGGCCGCCACGCGCATACCGTGGCGTGGCGGCGCACATCAGTTTTTGATCAGCCAGACTTCGGAAACGACGAGGCCCGTGGCGCCTTCGGCCCGCTCGAAGGTCAGTTCAAGCGCGCCGTCCGCCGTGGCCGGCGCCGGGATATCGAACTCGAATTGCTCTGCGGTGTACTCCGGAACCTCGATGTCCCGCGCCACGTACGTCTCGTCCGCCAGCAGGTGCTGCCGGCGCAGCGGGGTCTCCGCGGCGCCCTGCGCATTCCGCATGCGCGGGGCGACCAGCGAGACGCGGACGCGGTAGCTTGCGGCGGGATCCAGATCGGTATAGCGGAACGCGACGCCGCGCGGGTCGTCGAGGCTGTATGCGATGGTGTTCTGGCTCGGGCGGTTGTTCGGGTCGAGGAAGCGCGTGGCGTCGAAGCCGCCGCCCTTCACCAGGCGCGGCTGGCGGCCGGGGTCGCCCGCGTCGTCGTAGAAGCCGCCCGGGCCGGGATCTTCGTAGGTGGCGATCCGTTGGAGGATGTTCGCGCGACCCTCGCCCGACGCGGCGGCGGCCTTCCGCAACTGGCCCTCGGTCCAGCCGAGCGCGGTCAGCGGCGTCCCGATGCTGAAGAGGCCGACATTGCGGAGGCCGATCAGGCGATCGGTCTCTTCGCCGAGCCGTCTCGCTTCGTCGCGGAGCGCGGCCATGTCCGGCGTTTCCAGGGGATCGGCCATCAGCGCTTCGGCGCGGGCGAGGGCGTCGTCCGACGAGGACCCCGCCAGCCGCTGGAGGGCCTCATCCCGCGCAAGTTCGCGTTGGAGTTGTAATTGAAAGTACTTGTCGAGCGCCGCTTTTTGCATGTGGAGCATCCAGCGGTGGTTGCCGCGCATGCGGTGCGGCGGCATTTTCCATCCCGCCTCCTTCACCAGCAGGTAGTAGCGATCGATGCCCTCGTTTTCGGCCAGTGGCGCTTCGAGGTTGATTTCGAGTTGCAGCAGCGCCTCCGCCATGGCGGGCGCGGCCTCGGGGCCGAAGTGGTAGACGCAGTACTCCGCGAGCACGTCGTCCAGGGTCCGGTTCGGGTCCCAGAGCAGCCGGTTCCACATGTACTGGTGGAATTCGTCGTGGTAGCCCTCGGAGTAGATGATATCGCCCTGGGAGAACGGCATGATGTGCTGGAAGATGGCGTAGAAGGCGCGCGGGCGCGTGTGGAAGGTGCGCCGGTTGTAGGCCTTCATCAGGTGGGGATCGGGATTCTCCAGGTTGTACTGCGCCCGGATCCAGTGGGTGATGTCCGAGTAGTGCGTGATCGTCTGTTCTTTCGGGATATTGTTCAGGATCTCCGCCAGATAGCGGTTGACTGGGCCCGATCCGGGGTATTCGAAGAGGTCCTCGCGCAGTTCATCGCGGAAATAGCTCGACAGCGCGTTGCTGCCCGGGCCGTAGGCGATGCCCTGCAGCCACGCGCGCGGCTTTTCGTTGAGGTACGCGAAAATGGCGCGGTCGCCTTCGTTGCTCAGGTCCTGGTTCGCGATTTCGATGACCGTGTCGGGGTGGTGTTTGAGCCAGATCGCCGCCACCTCCTCGCACAGTTCGATGAAATTCTTGCCCCAAGGCTCGCAACGGTCGCAGCGGCATCCGCCGGGGTCGCCCGCGTAGAAACGCAGGATTTCGTGGGGCTGGGTCCGCGCGAACTCCTCGTCCCACTGCTTCATGAGGGCTTCCCGGGCCTCCGGAATCGACGGGCACACCCAGTTCGTGCCTTCCCAGCCTTCCAGCCCGCCCGCGGCCCACGCCTCGGGGAATTCTCCGCGAAACTGGTTGGGCCGGCAGCCGCCGACGGTCATGAGATCGAGGCTATGGAGGAAATCGAACTGCGCGCCGCCCGCATAGCCGATGTTCGCGCCGGAAAAGGCGAAATCGAGGAAGTAATCCCGCCATTCCTCGCTCGTCCACCCCCGGGCGCCGGTGATCTCGCGCATGGTTCCGCCTTGGTTCGCGGAGGAGCCCCGGTAGCGGTAGGCGGGCGCGGCGCTCATATCCACCGGGCCCAGCGTCACGTGATCAGGGCCGTAGCCAAGCATGCGGAGCACTTCGCCGGCCGCGTAGAGTACGCCGCGCGCGTCGGCGCCCTCCGCGATGAGCAGCGGCTTGCCGTCCGCGGCGACGCGCTTGACGGCATAGCCCTCCGGGGCGGTGCGCGCGACGCCGGGCAGCGTGAGATGGTGGCGTGCGGCCAGATCGCGGAAGAGGCCGTTGCTCGCGTCGCGGCGGCCCAGGGCGATGTGGAGGTCCGCATCCGCCGACAGGCCGGACGTGATCTCGACCGTGACGTCGCTGCGATCCTGGATGCGGTCGCGCAGGATCGGCGCTATGCGTTCGGCGGCGGTGTCGACGCCGGACTCCACCACCAGGGCGATGCGTCCGGCGCGTGTGACATCCTCGGGCGCGGCCGGGACGGCGAGAAGAAGCCATGCGGGAACCAACAAGGGCGCTGCAATGCGGCGAAACATCAGGGGACCTTTCGACGGCCGTGACCCGCGATGGATCCGGCCCAGCGGTTTATCTCAGGCGCGCCCCCCGCGTGCGGTCAGTTGCTGTCTATGCCCGCGAGCACCCACTCCTCGTTGAACCACGCGTGCTTGATGGTCTTTCCTTTGAACTCAAGCCCGTTTTCGTAGGTATAGGTGATGTGAATCATGCCATCCGCAGTCTGGATGAGCGTCGGATAGGAGCCTGTCGCCTTGCCGCCTTCGGGCAGTTGCGACACGTCGATCTTCTCGAGATAGCGCTTGCGCTCCCACGTCTTGCCCTCGTCCGCCGACAGGTAGAGCGAGAGCTGGCTCCGCCCGCGCGGGATGTCGTTGACCGCGAGAATCCAGTTGCCGCTGGGCAGGCCCAGCACCGCCACGCTCGAACCGGAGTTCGGAATATCCAGCTCGACCTCGGTCCAGGTCATGCCGCGGTCGCTGGACTCCGCGCAGCGAACCACGGGCGAATCGCGCATGTAGGCGACGAGATCCCCGCTCTTGCGCTCCACGACGGAAGGCTGAATACCCCGCTGCGCCAGCGGGCGGCTGAATTCCCAGGTCTGCCCCGCGTCCTCCGTGAACGCGAACATGGAACAGCTGAAGGTGTCGGAGTAGAGCGGCAGCATCATGCGTTTTTCGGTGAGCATGATCGGAGGCTGGCGCGGCATCCACCCCAGGCGCTGGAAAAGCTTGTCGCTGTATTGTTCCTGGCGCTCGCCCATGCGTTCCAGGAACTGCTGGCGGCGCTCGTCATCAATTTCGGGCGAATTCCGGACCCACTCCTTGCGCTTTTCGATCATTTCGTCGAACACCGTGTCCGCATCCTTCGGCAGACAGAAGATCGCGTCCTGCCAGGTCCAGATCGGCGGGCCGTCCCCTTCGTAGTCCGTCGAATAGCGGTATTTCAGGAAATAGCTGCGGACCAGGTTGTCTATCGCCGAAATCCAGAACAGCCAGAGCCGGCCGTCGGGATCGATGAACATGGTGCAGTTCTGGTCGGGCAGGTTGTGGTTGTCGGCCATGAGGAAGGGGGCGGACCACACCGTGTCGCCTTTGTTCTTGCGCGCCCCGCTGATGACGAGGGTGTCGTCCGTACGCTCGCCCTTGCCGTGGAACCAGCACACGATCAGATCGCCCTCGGGCGTCTCCACGATGCTTGAGGAGTGGTTGTGGAAGTCCTCCGGCGGGAAGATCAACTGCGATTCGTATACCGGCGCGCCCATTGCGGCCGACAGGACAAGACACCAGGCGGGAATCCAGGTCATGAGGTAGCACCTCCATGCGTCGCTACGCGTTCTCTCCAACACGGGCGCACCGCCGCAAGAACGGCGGCAACAGGAGTCAGCATAACGCTTTTTCAGGCGGGACACAAGAGGGAATTGTGCGCAAAACTCGAAATCGGACGACTGGGGTGCGGGGTTTGGGTTGGCGCGTTCGGCGATGGAGTGGACTTTGCTGTCCGCCACGGCGCACCTTCGGCCTGTCCGCGGCAACGTGAGCCACCAATAAATCAGCCCGCGTTGGCTTCCTGCAACCGCCGGCTCAGCGTCATAATGATGTTCACCAGCAGTTGCACCGACACGTCGCGCGGCATGATGTTGTTGATGATGTCCATCTTCAGCGCCAGCAGGCTCACGTCGTTCACCGCGATCGCGTCCGCGCTGCGCTTGCCCTGGCTGATCAGCGCCATCTCGCCGAACATATCGCCCTGCTTGAGCAGCGCAATCTCCCGGCCATCGTCCGCGATTGCCACCCGCCCGTTCAGGATCAGGTAAAGCGATTCGCCCTCCTGCCCCTTCTTGAAGATGACCTCGCCGGTCTGGTACTCCACCGTCATCCCGCGCGCGAAGATCTTCGCGATATTCTCCGCGTCCAGACCGCTAAACAGATCCATCCGCCGCGCCAGAATCTCGTACGTGTCCCGCATGCTCTCGATCATCACCGAAGTGACATCCTGCATGATCTGATCGGGCTCGTCCCCTCCCGCCAGCGGAGCCACCGGCCCGCCGTGGAAAACGCCGTCAAACACCGATTCCGTATCCGGGCTTTCCTCTTCCACCGGCGACTCCCCCGCAAAGCGCACGCGGTGCGTCGTGCTGCCGCGCATCTTCCGCTCCGCGAAGTCCGTTTCGGATTCGACCGGCGCCGCATCGGGCAGGTGTTGCATGTCGGGGGCCGCCGCCGGGCTTTCCGCCGGGGGCGGGGCCTTGCGCTCGGCAATCGCCGCCTTCTCCGCCGGAGACAGCCGGATGCCAAACGCCGACGCCGACAAATCCACCGCGCCGCCGGTCCGCGTCTCCGTCCCGAACACCTTCTCCACCACGGACTCAAAGTGCTTGTGCGCGCACAGGATCGGCTTGATCCGCAATTCCGGGCAATGCTCCTGAACCACCTCGAGCGCCTTCGTGTTCAAGGGATTCACCATCGCAATCGTCAGGTTGCGGCCCAGCTTGTCGATCGGGATCAGCCGGTATTGCAGGCAGACCTCCTTCGGCACCAGCGCCGCCACCTCCGCGTCAATAAGGTAATCCAGAAGGCTCAGATGCGGGATCTTGCAGAACTTCGCCAAGAACGAAAGCAGCGATTTCTCGTCCAGAATCCCCTCTTCCACCAGGATCTCGCCAAGAAACGCCCCCGTCTCTTTCTGGATCGCGAGCGCGCGCTCCAGCTGCTCGCGCGACGCCTTCCCCTGCTGCAGCAGCAGCGCCGGGAGCGATTGCGCCTGAACCTGGGGAGAAGTCGCCGCGGGCCGGGAGGGGGGAGGCGTCACGCGGCCCGGGGGCGGCTCGGTGGGGCCGGGCGCGGGAACCGCCGCGCTTGCGGGCGGCTCGGGTTTCCTGGGTCTATTCCAGCCAAGCATAGCAGAAACCTTCCAGTTCGCATGGGCCGGGAACCCCCCGAGAAACCCCTTGCGAGCGCGCTATCCTACCATCCGCCCCGAAAACCCATCAAGCAGGCTTGCGCGCGGCTTCAGCGGCCAAAATGCCGCCGGAAATACGCGGAATCGTCCAGGCACTTCAGGTCGACCCGCGCAAACTTTTCCAGTTCCTTGTCCGAAATCGGGTCCATCGATTGCAGCCCCTCGGGAACGCCCTCCACGGATTCCGAACCAACCGAATCCTCCCCGTCATCGGTATCGTCGTCGCCCGAGGAATACCCCAGCGTCCCCTCCTGGAACGGCAGGATACCCGCCTCCAGAAATTCCGTGATCACCTGCGCCAGGTGCTGCGTCCGCTCCTCGCGCGTGCCCTCCTCAAGAATATGCCGGTTAATCGGGATTATCTTGTCCCGAAAGAGCACCGCAAGCTCGTGACAATTCGGACACGGCATCACCGCCACCACATCTTTCGGCACCCGTGAGGTAATGATACGATGGGACTTGCAGTGGGGGCAGACGACCATGTCCATAACGCACACTTTCTGTTGGGCTCGGTGTTTTCGCTGGTTTTATTCTAAGGAATCGTCCGAGCCCCTGTCAAACGAGCGCCCAATACGGGCGAATTCTGAGAAAATCCACCAAAACCCCGGCTTCAGGCCCCCGGCTGAAGCAACGAAAGCGCCGCCCCGGGATCGTCCGGCACCGGAACCACGCAACGAAAGCCCAGATTGGGGTCTGATCGCATCAGCGGAAACGGAAAGCGCGTCGTCCACGGGCGCGGCGCTTCGTTCGCATTCCCCCCGCGCGTCACCAGATAGCTCTGGTAGTCCGGTTGCTCCCCGGAGGCCAGGGGGGGCTCGCAGGTGCGCGTCCACTCCGACGCGTTCCCCGCCATGTCGAAGCACCCGAAATACGAGCGGTCGGCCTCGCGCGATCGCACGGACCCCGGCGTGTACACGCCCGCCCCGCCGTCAAAGCGCGCCACCACGAGCTCCGGATCCGGCTCGCCCTCCCAGGGGTAGTCCGGCGGCTCCCGATCGCCGTAGGCCGCCCGCGCCCACTGGGCCTCCGTCGGGAGCTCGGCGCCGCGCCAGGCCGCATACGCCATGGCGTCGAAGCCGCTCACCAGCGTAATCGGGTGGTTCGCCCGCCCCGCCAGCTCCGCGGGCACGCTCCAGTTCGCCTCGGCCTCGGCGAACCGCGCATAGTTGGCCACCGTCACCTCCGTCTCGTCGATGAGGAAGCCCGGCAGCTCCGCCGTCGCCCCGCCAACGGAAACGGGGCCCGGCGGGACGAACACCATCCCGTCGCGGATCACCAGCGGAGCCAGGTAACACTGGAGCGCCCGGCGGGCCGATGCGATGGCGCGCGGCTCGTCCGTCGCCGCCTCGGCCGCCGCCCAGTGGCGATCCCCCTCCGCCACCGCGCCGTTGAGGCCGGGGCGGTCGGCGCGCTCGCGCGCCAGGGGCTGTAGCGTCTTCATGATGGCCCGGTAGTGCGCAAACGACGGCTCGGCGGTTGCCGCCGCCTCCGCGCCCCCCGCCGCCTCTCCGCCCTGGGCCGCGGCCTCCGCAAGCACCGCGCGCCGGTGCTGCTCCGCCTGGCCCAGGCCCCAGAGCCCGCCCATCAGGATCGCGGCGACCGCAATACCCGCAAGAATCTTCCGCGGAGAATACTCGCCCGCGCCGATGCGCCGCGTCAGCCGGGTCTTGGAAGTGTTAATGCCCGAGCGGATCTGCTGCGTGATCGGCTGGAGCGCCTGCCGCAGTTCGGCCGCGTTCTGGTACCGGTCCTTCGGGTCCGGCTCCACGCACCGCGCCACGATCTTGTCCAGCGCCGGCGGCACGTCCTTCGTAATCTGCGAGGCCGGCTTCGGCACGCCCGTCGGCACGCTGCCGGTAAGGATCTCGTACAGCATCACGCCCACGCTGTAAATATCCGCGCGCGCGTCCACATCGCGGCTGTTCCGGATCTGCTCCGGCGACATGTAAAACGGCGTGCCCATCACAATGGAGGCGTTCGTCAGCCGGGTATTCGCCATCAGTTTGGAAATGCCAAAGTCCATCAGCCGCACCCCGCCATCCTGCCCCAGCATCACGTTCTCCGGCTTGATGTCCCGGTGGACCGTAAACTGGTGCGCGTACTCCAGGGCGGCGCAAAGCTGATCGAATATGCGCATCGTCTGCGCGATCGGCAGCCGCTCGCCCGGCGGCAGGTTGTCCAGGATCTCGCGCAGCGACATGCCCTGGAGGTACTCCATCGAAATATAGAGGATCTTCCCGTCTTCCCCGATATCGTGCACCCGCACTATATTCGGGTGCGCAAGACGCCGCGCGATCTTCGCCTCGTTGTAGAAGCGCTCCAGCACCACCTTGTCCTGAAGAAACTGCGGCAGCAGCGTCTTCAGCGCCACATCTTCCCCCAGCGTGTTGTCGTGAACCTTGTAAATGCTCCCCATTCCGCCCTGACCGATCAGGTTCAGCACCGTGTAGCGCCCCGCGACCACCTGCCCCCGGTGAAACTGGAGCTGGCTCCGCCCCGGAACCTGCGCCGGGGCCCGCGCCGGCTCCGGAGCCTCAATGCTGATCCGCGGCAGGCGCGCGCCGCATTTCTCGCAGCTCTCCTGCCGGTCCGGGTTCACGTGGAAGCAATGGGGACACTTGACTCTGGCCATGGGACGGAACAATCTCCTGGGCGTGCGCTGGTGCGGCGGCCCGTGCCGCCGCGCTTATCCTACCGCCTGCCAGGCCCGACTGCAAGCAACCCGCCTATCCACCCCCCTTGTCGCGTTGTAGAATCGCGGACGGGCCGAAGGTGCGCCGTGGCGGAAATGCCCGTGTTCCTTCGCGCCGCTGTAGCGGTGGCGTTGCGTGCGGCCGCGCCGACTTGGACTGCCGGGACGGCAATCCTGCGATTTCCTCAGACGGGTATGTCGGAGTCCTTCATGACGGGCGGGACGGGGTCCGGGGTGGCGGCGGGGAGTGCGGGCGAGTTGGGCAGGCGATCGAGGCGGATCTGGTCGAAGATCGCGGCGAGGCAGGCGTTGGCGTCGTTTCGGCGGTGTTCGTCGGGGATTTCGATGAAGTCGAAGTGGATGAACAGATCCTGCCCGTCGGCGGATTTGACGCGGAGCCGCTCGGTGGGGGTTGCGGCGGGGGTGCCGTTGTCGTGGGTGGGGGATGCCAGCAACACGGCCCCGGAGGCCAGGCGCAGGTCGAGGTGGTGCAGGCCGAGTTCCTGCCGGCACAGGGCGAGCAGCAGGCCGGTGCGGGCGGTGCTCCCGTTTCCGTTGAGGCAGAGAGTGGCGTAGGCGCTGAATGCGTGCAGGAGGCGGTTGCGCCGCCGGCGATCGGCAATGCGGCGGAAAGTGGTGGGGCGGAGGTAGCCGGCGAGCCAGGCGATGTAGGCGAGGGAGCCGCAGAAGAGGGCGTAGGACAGGAACTGGGCCGGGGAGCCTTCCCGCGCGAGGGCGGCGAGCACCGCGGAGGCCGCCAGGCATACGGCGACGCCGCACAACGTAAGGACGACGCGGGGCTGCGAATAGCCCTTGCTGAGGAGGCGGTGGTGGGTGTGGTGGTTGTCGCCCATGAAGATGGGGACGCCGCGGAGGTAGCGGCGGATGATGGAGACGAGGGTCTCGAAGATGGGGAAGCTGAGGGCCAGCACGGGGGCCACGAGGATGATGGCGGCGGGCGACTTCTGCGCGCCGACGAGGGACATCGTGGCGAGGGCGTAGCCGAGGAACATGCTTCCGGTGTCGCCGAGAAACATGCGGGCGGGCGGGAAATTGAAAAGGAGGAAGGCCAACACGCCCCCGGCGAGCGCGGCGCCCGCGAGGGTGATGAAGGCGTTGCCCTGGATCAGGCTGAGCGCGACGAGGGACAGCGCGCCGACGAATGCGATGCCGGAGGCGAGGCCGTCGATGCCGTCGATGAGGTTGAAGGCGTTTATGAGGCCGACGATCCAGAAGGCGGTCAGGAGAATGCCGAGGGGCAGGCCGAGGTTGATCGTGCCGAGTAGCGGCAGGGAGACGGAGGAGACGGCGAAACCGAAGCACGTTACAAACAGGGCGACGGCGAGCTGGCCGGCGAGCTTGTAGCGCGCGCGCATCCCCCGGGTATCGTCCACGAGCCCGAGCGCGAGGATGCCCAGGGCGCCCGCGGCGAGCACAAAGCACTCGCGGCGGCTGTAGGTGGCCAGGCCATAGATCGCGTCGAAGTGCGCCGGGTAGTGCCGGAGCAGGTAGCCCCAGTTGAGGAAGACCAGGTAGCCGCCGATCGCGCAAAAGATACCGAGCGTAACCAGCGGGAGCGCGATCGCGAGGCCGCCCAGGAGGGGCATCGCGCCCTCGAAGACCTTGCGGTAGCCGCCCTGGTCAACGGCGCCGACCCGGCGGGCGAAGCGGCGGACGAGGGGGACGAGCAGCACCGTGGCGGCGAAGCACCCCCCGAAGAGCGATCCCGCGGCGATTAACAATGATTGTGTAGCCAAGCGACATGCCCTTCCCGCGTACGCGTCTCGGCCGGGCGAATGGCCTTCAGCTTTACAACGCTTTCGCAGGCCGTAGTATAGCCGCGAAATGCGCGGCCAATCAATCCGTTTCGTCGCGGGCCCATGTTTTTGGGCATGGCGCCGCCGCTTTCGCCGCGTGCGCCGGGCGCGCGGGGAGCCGGCGGGGAGGGGCCGCGCACCGGCGCGATCCCGGGCGCTATCGGGGCGTCTTGAACGGGTTCACCCGGGCGCGCCCAACGGGCGCGATCCCGCCGGATCGCGCCGAAAAACCGCGACATAGTGGCATTCATGGGTTGCAATATACTACGGCGAACGTGCTACCATCGCCCGGACGGTGGCCACGGGATTGCGCGGTACGCCGTACTCGCGCCTGTGCGCGGCCCGGCGCGCCCCCGAGAAACGCGCCACAAAAGCGGGAATCCGCCCGGTCCGCGCGGCGTGACGCCCATCCCCTGGCCCGGCGGATCAGCGTGCGGCCAGGCAGAACCCCGAGCCCACCCGAACAGGAGACACGCATGACGGAAGGACCCGAATCCGGCGATTACTCGGAATTGGACCTTGGGAAAATTCTCCGCCTGATCTACAACAAGAAATGGTTGATCTTCGGGGTGGCCGTTCTAACCGGTATCGCGGCGGCGGCCTACACCCTGACCAAGAGCAACGTGTACGAGTCCAGCGCGGCGCTGATAGTCCGCGAGCCCCAATCCGCGCTGGAGCAGAAGCCGGACGCAACCGGCGCCACCGAGCAGCCCCGATACCTCTCGGTGGAAACCCTCCAGTTGCTGGCGGAGTCGACGGCGACGGTCCGCGAGCTATTTGACAGGCTCTGGGAGGAAAAGGCGGTGGAGGCGTGGGGCGCTCCGGGCGCCGATCGCGAGGCGGCGTTCCGATCGCTGCAAAACGCGCTGTCCACCTCGCTCATGAAGCAACAGAACCGCCGCTCCTCCAGCGCGATGGAACTTCTCCCTGTGTTGACGCTTACCGCGCGGGCAGGCAGCCCCGAGGCGGCCCGCATCATCGCGGATCGGTGGGCTTCGATCGTCGAGAAGAAGAGCACCGCCGTGTACACGCAGGGGCTTACGGCCAGCAGCACGTTTATCGGCGGGATGTTCGAGAATGCGAGCAAGGAGCTGAAATTGCTGGAGAATTCGCTCAAGGCGTCCAAACTGGAAGCGCAACTTGCCCTGAAGAAATCCCGGGAGGAAACGGTCACCACCAAGATTATCATGCTGGAGGACCAAATCCTGGAGCTCGACGTGGAACTGGCCGTCAACCGCCGCGCGATCGAGGAGGGGACCCGCCGCGCCGCGGAGCAGCAGTACGAGCGGCAGTGGATTGGAACGGCGGCCGAAGACGCCTTGCTTCGCGGCGAACCGTATCCCTTCACGGAGGAAGAATTGACGGAGCAGGCGGCCAAGGTGGTCGATCTGATCGAGCAAAAGGTGGCGCAGCGGGAGGAGCTTCGGAGCTTCCGGCGCGAGCAGAACATGCTCTCGAAGAAGACGCAGTTTACGCACTATGAGGCCGATATTGCCCGCATTCTCGGGGAAAAGGCAAAGGTGGACGACGATATTCCCGGGCTCGAGCGTGGGATCGCGGCGTTGCAGCGCCAGCTTGAGGAAATGCCGGAGATGCTTGTGTTGAACAAGGCCATCACGGACGATGCGCTGTGGAAGACCTATCTGGAGGAAGGGAAGGCGGTCCCGGAGACGCAGACGCCGCTCCAGAGCGAAGCGCTGAACCCGGTGTACCATTCCACGGTCGAGTCGATTGTGGAAATGACCACCGAACTCGAAACGCTCCGCGCGCGCTCCGCGCAGTTGGAGGCCAGCGCGCAGGCGGCGGAGGCCCGGCTGATCGAGCTGGAACTGGATATTGACCAGATCCAGCAGGGCATCGATCGCCGCGAGCAGGCCCTGGAAGCGACGGACGGGCTCATCAAGCTGTTGCGCGACGATTACCTCACGGAGAGGAACCGCGTGGACGAGCTGATCGTTGCGAATATGCGCAAAGAGGAGGAGCGCCAAATTCGCCTCGAAAAACAGGCGGAGTTTGAAACGGTGATGGGTTCCCTGGAGTTGGAGGTCGCCGATTCCGAACTGGAGATCGAGCAGATCACCCGGGAAGTGGAGACCCGCAAAAGCATCCGCACGGCGCTTGCGGGCCGCGCCGAGACCGCCACGCTCCTGCAGGTCGCCTCGGAGAACGCGGCGCAGACCGGCACCGGGATCCTGTATCAGGCCGAGGCGAACCCGCAGAAGATAGCGCCCGCGCGCACGAAGATGGTGCTGGCGAGCACGGTTGTAGCCGTGGCCGGCGCCATTCTGCTACTATGCGCGCTCGAAATTGCGCGGCCCCGGGGTAAGGAAGAGTAAAGACCATGGCAAACGAGTTGTTAAACAGGATTTCGGACAAGTCGGTGACGGTCGGGATTATCGGTCTCGGCTACGTGGGCCTGCCCCTGATCCAGGCCTTGGTCACCAAGGGCTACCGCGCCCTCGGATTCGACATCGACCCGAAGAAGGTCGAGTCACTCCAGGCGGGCAAGAGCTATATCAAGCACATCCCGGACGCGTGGCTCCAGGACTGGATCGCCAGCGGCCTGTTCTCGGCCACGGCCGACATGGCTCGGCTCGGCGAAGCGGACGCGGTACTCATCTGCGTGCCCACGCCGCTGAAGAAGGACCGCGACCCGGATCTTTCGTACGTCGAATCGACCTGCGAATCGATCGCCAGGGCGCTTCGCCCCGGTCAGCTGGTGGTCCTGGAAAGCACGACCTACCCGGGCACGACGCGCGACATCATGCTGCCCATTCTGGAGACGAGCGGCCTGAAGGCGGGGACCGATTTCTACCTGGCCTACAGCCCCGAGCGCGAAGATCCCGGCAATCCGAACTTCCAGGCGAACAGCATCCCGAAGGTCGTCGGCGGCTACGACGCGCAGTCGCTCGAAGCCGCGGTGGCGCTCTACCGCCAGGTGATCGTGCAGGTGGTGCCGGTTTCCTCCTGCGAAGTGGCCGAGGCCGCAAAGATCCTCGAAAACACGTACCGCTCGGTCAATATCGCCATGGTCAACGAGCTCAAGGTGATCCTGACGCGGCTCGGGGTTGACGTGTGGGAAGTTATCGACGCGGCGAAGACGAAGCCCTTCGGCTTTCAGGCTTTTTACCCCGGGCCGGGCCTGGGCGGCCATTGCATCCCGATCGACCCGTTCTACCTGAGCTACGTGGCGCGGACAGCGGGCGTGAACACGCGCTTCATCGAGCTGGCCGGCGAGATCAACACGAGCATGCCGGAATATGTGGTCAACATCGTGGCCAACGCGCTCAATGAAAAGAGCAAGCCGATCCGGGGCAGCAAGATCTGCCTGCTCGGCGCCGCCTACAAGAAAGACGTGGACGATCCCCGGGAAAGCCCTTCCTTCGAGATCATGGAGCGCCTGATAGAAAAGGGCGCGGACCTTACCTACAGCGATCCGCACATCCCGGCCATCCCGAAGACGCGGAGCTGGCCGTCGCTGCCCGCGCTGGAGAGCCAGGAGCTGACACCCGCGTTCCTGAAGTCGCTGGACTGCGCCATCATCGTCACGGATCACAGCGCGTTTGACTACGCCGCGATCCTGGAGCACGCCCCGCTCATTGTGGACACGCGCAACGCGCTGGGCGGATTGCCCGATCCGGACGGGAAGGTCTGCAAGGCTTGATTGGGGCCGCGCGGACGGGTCACCGTTAGTGTTTGAAGTTTCGTAATACTTTTGGCGTCTGAAGTAAGGCGTTCGCCGATACGAGTCGCCTTATTTATGCTGGATGTATTCGTCATTCCCGCGAAAGCGGGAATCCAGTTGAATTCAGAGGTTTGTGCGATCACGTTGCTGGATCCCCGCGTTCGCGGGGATGACGGTGTTCGATCACCGAGAGCCGCCACCGTTGGGTACGACGAGGGTGACTACTTCAGACGGCTGAAGAATTACAAAGTCTCTGATTGCTTCGCAATCAGCACACATTGCCGGGACGGCTGCGCCCCGTTCCTCGCGCGTACGGAAAACGTACTTGCGGGCCGGGCGCGGGCGTCTCGCAGTTTTTTTTAACGTAGCGGCTTGTGTCGCGTTGCTACATCCATTACGGACTAACACGGGCGGCGGCTTCGCCGCCGGGCAGGCGGGGACGCCTGCGCTCCCAGCCTTTGACACTTCCTTGATTGCGTTTTCTGTACATTGGTTTGCATGGGGCCAATACGGGAATGCTGAGGTGTTTCTCTCGGGAGCAGGAGCTACAGCATGAAAATCATGGTAACAGGCGCGGCCGGTTTCATCGGCTTCCACACCAGCAAGCGGCTGCTCGAGCGTGGCGACACGGTCGTCGGCGTCGACAATATGAACGATTACTACGATGTTTCGCTGAAGGAGGCGCGGCTCGAACAGTTGCGGGCCTACCCGGCGTTCTCCTTTGAGCGAGTGGACCTGGCGGACCGGGACGGGATGGCGGCGCTCTTCAGCGGGCAGAAGCCGCAGCGCGTCATCAACCTGGCGGCCCAGGCCGGCGTCCGCTACTCCATCCAGAACCCGCACGCCTACGTGGATTCCAATCTGGTGGGCTTTATCAACGTGCTCGAAGGCTGCCGCCACAACGGCGTGGAGCACCTCGTGTACGCCTCGTCAAGCTCGGTCTACGGCAGCAACAAGAACCTGCCCTTTTCCGTCGCCGACAGCGTGGATCACCCGGTGAGCCTCTACGCGGCCACGAAGAAGGCCAACGAGCTGATGGCGCACAGCTACAGCCACCTCTACCGCATCCCGACGACGGGGCTGCGCTTCTTCACGGTCTACGGCCCCTGGGGACGCCCCGACATGGCCGCGTTTCTCTTCGCCAAAGCCATTATGGAGGACCGCCCGATTGACGTGTTCAACCACGGCAAGATGCGGCGGGATTTCACCTACATTGATGACATCGTGACCGGGATCGTCCGCACGCTGGACAGCGTCCCGGCGCCGGATCCGGACTACAACGCGCACGAGCCGACGCCCGAGCGCAGCGCGGCGCCCTACCGCATCTACAACATCGGCAACAACCAGTCGGTCGAGCTGAACTACTTCATCGAGCTCATCGAGAAGCGCCTGGGCAAAGAGGCGCAGAAGAACTATCTCGATATGCAGCCCGGCGACGTCGAGGAGACTTGCGCCGATGTGGACGCGCTCATGAACGATGTCGGCTTCAGCCCGGACACGCCAATCGAAACGGGTCTGAACAACTTCGTGGACTGGTACATGTCCTACTACGGCGGCTGATAGCGCCCGGCGGGCCCCCGGAACCAGGGCAATCGCATTTAAACTCGATCTCGGCATATGGGCGTAAACTTGAGTCGATTTGGAACCGTGAATCAACGATAGTGAGCGTTTTGGAGCGCCGGCATCTGTGCCGGCACGGTCGGGGATTCGCCGCAGGCGAAATGCCAGCGCTCCAACACGCGCCCTTCTTATCATTGAAGGTGGTTCATGTGGCGCTCGGCCCGAGTTGGAAGTTTAAGTGCGATTGCCCTGCCCCCGGAACTGGCGGCGTCGCGGGCGGTTCGGGTATGCTTTCCCATTACCGGTATCGTAGCGCTCCGTGCGCGCAAGCGCGGCGCGCGCAATCGCGCCAGGCTGCGCTGTCCGCCTTCGGCGCGGAAGAAATGGTATTCACGGCCGAAGGCTTGTTTTCACTCCAGCCAGGGCCGAAGGCTTGTTTCATTCCAGCCTGGCCCGACGGCCCAGGACAAGGGATTCGTCCGGGCTTGAGGGCTGAAAGCCCGCTCCATAGCGCCTGCAACGCATCGATACGAACTACACTATAAGCATTTGTAACAGGAATTGGGTCTTATCATGATTACTGCACGTCATTTTCGGCTGTCCACGACGATATTGCTGGCCATTTCGGCGGGCTTCGCTTCTTTGACCGGCTGCGGGAAAAAAGCCGACACCGCGCCCGCGCCGGAACCCCGATCGGAGGCGCCGGCCCCGGAAGCGCCGGAGACCGCCCGGGACGCGGCGGCCGAAGCGGACGAACCGCTTCCGGAAGGCGGGATATTCGCGGATATTGCCGCGGCGAACTTTGTGGCGCTGCATGCGCTGCAGCGGGAGTACGAGGCCGGCGGCGAAACCACCGCGGCGGTGGACGAGGCCTTCGCGGCGCGCTGGAAGTCGATCGCCGAGAAGGTCAAGCCGAAGACGCTCGTGCCGAATCTGGAGTTTCTCGATATCGCCACGCGGGTCAGCGGCAAGGAGGAATACACCTATTCGATCCTGTTCCGGCCCACGGCGGATCTGGACACGAACTACCACCTGGCGTTTGACGGGTCGGTCCTTCCGTCCAACGCGCGTTTTCTGGAAGGGAAGCACCAGGAACGCGCGATGGTGAAATTCCGCCGCCGCATGGACGACCACCCGACGTCCACCTGGAAAAAGGGGCGCTATTATGTAGTTGAAGCCAAGTCGGAGTTTCCGCTTATTCCGTATAACCTGCTGATGATGGCCTTCTCCCCCACGGAGGAGGAATTCTGGACACAGGTCGGGGAGCGCCTGAGCCTGGGCTGGCAGTGGGCCGCCGCCGATGAGGACGCGTTCCTCGCGAAGGTGGAGGCGTGCGCCAGCCCCCTGGCGCTCTACGAAATCGCGCCGCCCGGGCCGGTGCTGACGGAGCGGTTGCGGAAGGCGATCGACGCCCGGTGGGCCGCGCTGTCGGCGGGCATGACGTCGCAAAAGCTGCACGACGGGCTGGAGCTCCTCGCCCTGGAGACGAAGGCGACGGGCGCGAAGGAATACACGTTTTCCTTCCTGATCCGCTCGACCCGGGACATCAGCACGGAATACATCCTCACGGTGCTGGGCCGGGTGGACGCGGGCCACGTGCAGCACATCAAGCCGCAGGAACCGGGCGCCACGCACACCTCGTGGTATATCAATCTCAGGCACGATCCCACGTTCACGTGGAAGGCGGGGGAGTATCACGTCGCGCCGCTGACCATCGAAACGGAGATTATTCCGTACAACATCAGCGTCTGGGCGTCCCCGCGCGGCGAGGGCACCCGGTGGGATTGGGATCGCAAGGGCCCGATCATCGATCTGGGCTGGCAGGCGGACGTCCGCGAGTAAACCGGCCGGGGCCCGCGGGAACGCGGCGCCGCCAGGGTATTGCAATTTCATGTCGAACAACGTCTACATCCTCAGCAAGTCGCAACTCGGCGGCGCGGTCACGATCAGCGGCGCCAAGAACAGCGTCCTCAAGCTGCTGACCGCCTCCATCCTCACGGGCAAACCCGTCACCATCCAGAATTACCCGACGGCGATGCTCGATGTGGAAATTCATCAGGAGATGCTGGAAGTCCTGGGCAAGCGCTGCACCGTGAACGGCGATACGCTGCACATTGAGGAAATCACCAGCCCGCCCTCGGCCCTGGACTGGGAAAAGCGCTCCATCCGGAACACGCTCCTGATCCTCGGCGCGCTGACGGCCCGCACCGGCGCCGGGCGCGTGCCCCTTCCCGGGGGATGCCAGCTGGGCGATCGCAAGTTCGACCTCCACGTCGAGGTGCTGGAGGCGCTGGGCGCGCGCGTCACCGAGAACGAGGGCTGGCTCGAAGCCTCGGCGCCCGATGGGCTGACCGGCGCGGATATCCACCTGCGCCTGCGATCCACCGGCGCGACGGAAAACGCCATCCTCTGCGGCACGCTGGCCAAAGGCGTCACCCGCGTCTGGAATCCGCACATCCGCCCGGAGATCCTGGACCTGATCGCCATGCTTCGCGCCATGGGCGCGACGATCGAGGTCTTCGGGCAGGAGCACATCGCCATTACCGGGCGCGAGGTGCTTCAGGGCGCGCTGCACCGGGCCATCCCCGACAACATGGAGGCGATCACCTGGCTCATCGGAGCGGCGATCACCGGCGGCGAGGTGGAAATCCGGAATTTCCCCTGGGAGCACCTGGAAGTGCCCCTGATCTTCCTGCGGGACAGCGGCGCGCGCGTCTTCCGGAGCGATGATTGCGCGCTCGTGCGCGGCAGCCGGTGCTACCCGGTCGAAATCAGCACCGGGCCCTACCCCGGCATCAACTCCGACATGCAGCCGCTCTTCGCGGCCTTCGGCGCCTGCGCGCGGGGGGAAAGCCGCATTACGGACCTCCGTTTCGTCGGCCGCTACGGCTATGCGGAAGAATTTCGCAAGATGGGCGTCCAGACCGACGCATCCGACAACATTTTGAAGATCGCGGGCGGCGCGCCGCTGCACGGGGCGGAAGTCACCGCGCTGGATCTGCGCGCCGGCGCGGCCCTGAGCCTGCTCGGCATGGCGGCGTCCGGCCAGACGCGCATCCTCGACGCCTGGCAGATCGAGCGCGGCTACAACGACTTTGTCCGCAAGCTGAAGGCGTTGGGCGGGCAGATCGCCGTCGAGGAAGGCGATTCGTGACGCTGGAGGCGGCATTACGCGGCATCGGCTGCCCGTGCGAGCGGGATGTCTCGCTGCGCAAATACGCTTCGTGGCGCGTAGGCGGACCCGTGGACTGGCTCGTCCATCCGGAAAGCGTGGCCCAGTTGTCCGCCGTCCTCGCCGCGTGCCACGAACGCGGCGTCCCGATTCTGATTATCGGCCACGGCACCAACCTGCTCTTCGACGACGCGGGCTTTCGCGGCGTGATCATTCGCATCGCGGAGAATCTCTCGGCCTTCTCCATCGCGGGCAACCGCATCACAGCCGAGGCCGGGGTCTGGGTTCCGCAGATTGCGCGGGCGGCGGGCCGCGCCGGACTCGCGGGGCTGGAACACACTATCGGCATCCCCGGGACGCTTGGCGGGCTCGTGGTGATGAACGGCGGGAGCAAGCGCCAGTCCGTCGGCGATTGCGTCGCGTGGGTCCGCGTGCTGGGGCCGGACGGATCCGAGCGCACGTTGACGCAATCGGAGTGTCAATTCGCCTACCGCTCCTCCCTGTTGCAGCGGGGGGGCCAGGTCGTCGCCGAAGTGGGGCTGTGCTGCGGGCCGGGCGATCCCGCCGCAATGCGGCGCGAAATGCTGGCGATCCTGCGTGATCGCAACGGGAAATTCCCGCGAAAACAACCCAACTGCGGTTCGGTTTTTGTCGGCGGCGGCGAGATGTTTCAGCGCTTCGGCCCGCCCGGCAAGGTGATCGAAGATACCGGTCTGAAGGGCATGCGTATCGGCGACGCGAAGGTGAGCGAACAGCATGCCAATTTCATCGTAAACCTCGGCGAGGCCACATCGCGCGACACGCTGGCGCTGATCCACCTCATTCGCGACCGCGTGCACGAGCGCACGGGACTGTGGCTCCAGTGCGAGGTGCGCTACGTCAGCACGGCCGGGGCCGTGCTTCCCGCAAGCGAGTTGGCTACAATAGGCTGAGGCGGTGGAGCGTCCGGGGTCGGGTGCGGACATCGTGCGCGCCTGGCGCATGCCGCCGAGACAACACGGTCGTAGGCGAGCGCGCTCCGCGCTCTCGACCAACTGATGAGCAGGAAACCCTGTGAAATTCCTGGACTGTTTCACCATCGACTTGCGCGCCAGAGCGGGCGGCTCCGCCCCGGGCTGGGGCGCGCTGCTTCTGCGCCTGCTCCTCAACCCCGGATACCGCGCGGTGGTCTATTACCGGATCGCGGGCTACCTCCGGGCTGTGCGTTACCCGAGGCGTTTGACGAATCTGATGGCCGCACTCCTGACCGCCCGCCTGTCGCGTGTTCCGGGCGTCGAGATTCACGCGCGGGCCACCATCGCGCCCGGGCTGAGCCTTCCGCACCCGCATGACATCGTCATCGGGGCCGGCGCCCGTATCGGAGCATGCGCAACGCTCTACAATGGCGTGACGCTCGGCGCGCGCGATCTCAAGGCGCGGGACACGGTTCAGGACGAGAGTGAACGCTATCCGGCGCTGGGCGACAACGTCACCGTATTCACCGGCGCCAAGCTGCTCGGCCCGGTCCGCATCGGGGCGCACTCCACGATCGGAGCGAATTGCGTCGTCTTGAAATCGTTCCCGGAGAAGAGCGTGCTGGTCGGAATCCCCGCGCGAAATCTGGCGGATGTTGAAACCGGATCCGGGACCGAATCCTGATGCGCCGCCCATTGCCGTTTCGCCCCCGTGGAAGACGCGTCTGATGACGGGCGGATTCATGAGCGCCGCGCGATCACGTCTTGCGCGCATGCGCGCGAACGGCTTCTACAAGAGCGTCGCGTGGGTCGCGGGCGGCACGGCCGTGGCGCAGGCCGTCACCATCCTGAGCACCCCCGTCGTGACCCGGCTGTATACGCCGGCCGACTACGGCGTGTTTGCGGTGTTCACGGCCATCCTCGGCGTGCTGCAACCGCTGGCGACCCTGACCTACGCGATGGCCATTCCGCTCGCCGAAGACAGGCGGCAGGCCCAGAATGTCCTGAAACTCTGCCTGGCCATCGTGGCTGGAATCAGTCTGCTCCTGGGCGTGGCGGTGATCTTTTCCGGGGGCTTTCTCGCGGCCTGGTTTGAGATGCCGGCCGCCGAAGCCTACCTCTGGCTGCTGCCAATTTGCCTGCTGGGGGCCGGATGCTACGAATCGCTGTCGGGATGGGCGCTGCGGGAGAAACACTTTCGGATCATGTCGTCCACGCAGATTTCCCAGAGCGTTTCATCCGCAGGCGCGAAGATTGGACTGGGCTTCCTCGGGATTCAACCTCTCGGTCTGCTGCTGGGCCTGCTGGCGTCAAGCGTTGCGGGATCCTTCAGCCTGCTGCGGAAGCTGGTCCAGACTGAGCCCGAGGCCCTTCAATCCTTCTCCCGTCGTGAACTCTGGGCGGCCGCGGTGCGATTCAAGGCCTTTCCCCAATACCGGTCCTGGTCGCGGCTGCTGCTGGGACTCAACGTGCGCCTTCCCGTCTTCCTGATGGCCGCCCTGTTCGATCCGGTGTCGGTGGGCTATTTCGGGCTGGCGAGCACCATGGTCGACCTGCCGATGTCGCTGATCGGCAACTCGGTTTCCAAGGTCTTCTACGCGGAGATAGCGCGCTTCGGAAAGGAGCGCCCGGACAAAATCCTGCGGCTTTCTATGTCCATTATGAAGAAAATGTCCGCACTTGGTATACTGGCGGCATCCGCACTCGTCATTGCCGGGCCCTGGATGTTTTCGCTTGTCTTCGGGCCGGAGTGGAACGAGGCGGGGATATTCGCCCGGTGGCTTGCCATCGCCATCATGTTGCGGTTTGTGTCTTCGCCGGTCATGCATTGCCTTGACGTGCTCGAAATGCAGGGCCTGCAACTCCTGATAAACATCGTGCGCGTCGTTATCGTGTCGTGTGCGTTTGGTCTGGCCTGGATGTGGGGCCTCGCCCCCGTGGAGACGGCGGGCCTTTACGCATCCGGTCTGGCCCTGTTCTACGCCCTCGTCATCGGCGCCATCGTCTGGCTGCTTCGGTCGCGGGCCGCGCGAATGGCCGGGGATGGATGAGAAGCCGCGCGTCAAGCCTACGGAAAGTACCATGAAGCTTTGCTTCTTCATTGCCCAGGTGTATGCGCGCGCGGGGGGCGGGCACGCGCGGAGCCTGGAAACCACGGCGGCGGCCCTCTCCGGGAAGCATGACTGTTTCGTGGTGGTCGTGGGGCCGTATCCGTCGCCGATTTTTGCGGCGTCCGGCCTGCGTACCCACCATGTGCGTTTCACGGGGTGGAACCTGGCCGCCGCGCTGTACCGCGCGTACCGCATCGTGTCGGAGGAGCGCCCGGATGTGCTGCACCTCTTCGATGCGCGCATCGATATCTTTGCCCGCGCATTGAGCCTCTGGACGCGGATCCCGATGATCTTCACGAAGTGCGGTGGCCCCGCGCCGGGCCGATATTTCCCGTGGCACGGGGATCTGATCGTGTACAGCCGCGAGGATGTGGCGTGGTTCTCAGGAAACCCGAAGTACGCCGATACGCGTATCCACCACCTTCCCAACCGGCTGGCCCCCTTCGACTGCGATCCCGCGCAGGTGGACGCGCTGCGCGCCCAACTGGAGCCCGGCGTTCCGGTACTTCTCCGCATTGCCCGTTTTTGCGGGCACTACGAAAAGAGCATGTCCCAGGGCATCGCGCTGGTGAAACGCCTGAACGCGGAGGGCGTGGCGTGCCAGTTCGCCATCGTCGGGACGGTGCAGGATCAGGAGAGCTACACGCGCATCGCGGCGCTGGCGAACGAGCATGTGCACTTTTTCACCGAGCCCCGCTTCACGGCGGACGCCAAGGCCCTGCTGGACGCGGCCGACCTGGTGATCGGGACGGGCCGGGGCTTCATGGAGGCGGCGAGCCGGGGCCGGATCCTGCTGACGCCGCTGGCGGAGGGAGAGATTCCGCTGCTGGTGACGCGCGACGCGTTCGAGTCGGTGTTTGCGACCAACTTTTCGCCGCGCAACCGCGTGGACGGCTACGACGAGGAGGCGAACTACGCGCGGATCAAGCGGGCGCTCACGGATCCGGATTACCGGCGCGAGCTGGCGGATCTGGCGGCCCTATTGAACGCCGAAAACTTCGATATCTACGCCGCGCTCGGCCAGTACGATGCGCTGTACCGGGACCTGCGCTTCCGGCGGCGCCGCCCGCTGCTGGATCTTGCGCATGGCGCCTACAAGGCCGTGCAGAGCCTCCACAACGCCCGGAAACACGCGCGCATCGCGGAGCGCGCGAAAAAGGCCGGCGTTGCGGAAGTTGCCGGCGCGCGCGGGGAGGACGCCTGACGTGGCCCGGAGCAAACACAACGCCAAGCCGCCTGCGGGCGCGAACGCCGTATTCGGGAAGCCGGGGCGCCATGCTCGATAAGATCTTTTTCGTCTCGCTGATACTGCTCGGGAGCGGCGTGTTCCGCTTCGTGGCCCCGTATCTGGGCATCTCCATCGGGCTGGTTACGGCGGCGCTGATGGGGTTGAACTGCCTCTACCTGGCCGCGCGCGTTCAGTACCTGCGCGAAATCGTGCTTCGGGGCGCGATGGGCCGCTGGCTTCTGCTGCTGTTCGTGTGGCCGATCGCGACGATGGTGTATGCGCCGGTTCTGGACCTGCGCGCGGCGGGGCTCCACTTCTACTTCGCCACCCTCTTCGCCAGCACGGTCGTGTACATCCGGGTCAACGGCCTGAAGCCGATGTATTCGGCGCTCACGATCTGCCTTGTCATCACGGCCATCGGGATGCCGCTGAGCGTGAAGGCGCCCCATCTTTTCGAGGCCGCCGCGTCGCTGGCCGATGCGCGGACGGAGCAGCTGGGCCGCCCGATCGGCTTCTTCCTGCAACCCAACCGCCTGGCGTTCTGCCTCTGCTGGCTATTTATCGCCTGGTACGCCCTGCACCCGCGCAAGACCGCGGTAAAAGAGGTGGCGGCCGTGCTGGGATTCATGGGCCTTGTGCTCGCCACGGGGTCGCGCGGCGGCGTGCTGGTGGCGGCGGGCGTGGTGGCGATTCTGCTGGCGTACAACTGGCGCGAGCGCCTGCTGCGGGGCCGGCTGGTCATGACGGGCGCGCTGCTGCTGCTGGGCCTGCTGGCGGGGGTGCAGGGGTTGCGCATGTACCTGGACTCGCTCTCGACCGCGCCCCAGCGGAAGCACGGCGACTTGATCCAGCGCATGGAGAGCATCATCTCGCTGCAATTCAGCCCGGAGGGCAGCTTGGAGGAGGACACGAGCCTGGAGCATCGCGTATCCATTCAGGCGGATTACCTGGCGTTTATCTTCGAGACGCCCTTCCTCGGCCGCGGGCTGGGGGCCAACACCTACTACCTCGAAACCGGGCGCCTCTGGCTCTCGGCGCACAGCGAATCGCTGACCCGCGCCCTGGAATTCGGGATCTTCTACCCCATCGTGTTCTGGCTGGCCGCGGCGAGCCTCTACATGAAGCGGGGGCGGCGTCGGGTGGAGCGGGCGCTCGGAACCAACGCCGTGACCCAGTTTGCAGCCGCCTTCGCGGTGATATTCGCGTATGCGTCCGTGCTCGAAGAGGGCCGGGTTTTCTGCATCGTGCTGGCCATTTTCTACGCGCTGGTGCAGTATCCGGAGCACCTCTTCGCCCGCGACGAGGACACCGGCCAGCTCGGGCGGCTCCTCTCGCGCCGGGAGATCCGAGCCCAACTCACACGGCGCCGGCCCGCGCGGGCCCCGGAACCGCCGGCCCGCGAGGACGATGCGGCGGCGGACGGATCGCCCGCATGAAGGTGCTGCAGGTCATCGACGGGCTCCGGTCGGGCGGGGCGGAAGGCTTTGTCACCAACCTCGCCATCAGTCTGCGTGATCTGGATGTCGAGGTTCGCTTCTACCTCACGGCGGGCGTGCGGGGCGAGCGGGGGGAGCTGCTGCACGCGCGGCTGCGCGATGCGGGCGTGGACGTGATCGGGACCGAAGCGCGGCGGGCGGCCTCGCTCGCGAACCTAAGGGATCTCTCCCGGCTCATCCGGTCGTGGCGTCCGGACGTGGTCCAGGCCAACCTGTACTCCGCCGAGATGCTGTGCGCGGGGGCCTCCCTCCTGACGCCCGCCCGCGGCGCGCATTACACGCACCGCCTCGTGGGCACCAACATCGCCAACTACCGCTCCCCCTGGGTGATCCGGCGGCTCGACCGCTTCTTTGCCGCGACCATCGCCTGTTCGCCCGCCGTGGCGTCCGCCTACGCGTCGTTCATGGGGGGCAGCCTGCGCAGCCGCGTGGTGACGATCCCGAACGGCGGGAACCTGCTCCAGGAGACGCCGGGGGCGGACGAACGCGCCCGGGCGCGCGCGGCGCTTGGCATACCCGAGGGCGCCTTTGCGGTCGCCCACGTGGGCCGGATGAGCGGCGTGACGGACAAGAAGAATGGCGGCATGGAGGCCGACGCCAAGGCGCACGACGTGCTGATACGCGGCTTTGCGCGGGCGTTTGGGGACGATGCGGACACGATCCTGTTGTGCGTGGGTGATGGCCCGCTGCGGCCGGCCCTGGAGGCCCTGGCCGGCGCCGAGGGGGTCGCGGATCGCGTTCGGTTCCTGGGCGTACTGCCGGAGCCCTGGCCCGCCATGACCGCCGCGGACGCCTTCTGCTTTCCATCCCGCAATGAAGGCATGCCCAATGTGCTCCCCGAGGCGGCGTCGTGCGGCCTGCCCGTGATTGCGTCGGACATACCGGAAAACCGCTTCCTCGATCCGGGCGCCCCATGGATCTTCGCGCCTGTGGACGATGTGGCGGCCTTCGCTGAGGCCCTGCGGCGGATGCGCGACGAACGCGACGAGTTCCGGGCGCGCGCGCATGCGGCCGCGGCCGGATTCCGCGAACAGTTTTCGATGCGCGCCTGCGCCGAGCGCTACCTGGCGTGCTACCGCGAGATGGTGGCGGGGCGGGAGAAGCGCCATGGCTGACCTGCGGGGGGCAATCGCATCTATACTGGATCGAGGTGGAGCAATGGCGGCTTCTGATGAATCGGGGCATCGAATTAAAGAGCGTGAGCGTATTGGAGCGCCGGCATCTTTGCCGGCAGGGATGCCGGCGCTCCAACACGCGCCTCTTCACGGGTTCACGGTGGTTCGTATGGCGATTGGCTCGTTTGCAAGGTTTGGACGCGATTGCCCCGCTGACGCGCGGACGCGGCTGGCCCGGGTGCTCTTTCCCGCGTTCTGGAACGAGTTTCTCTTCCGGCTCAATTCCTGCCGCCGCAAGAGCCTCGATCCGGCGGCGGCGGGGTACTTCGTGGTCGCGGCGGGCGCGCGGGCCGGCCGCTCTCCCCTGCTGATCGCGCGGTACTACGCCGCGTCGCTGATCAACCTGCTGCTGCTGATTTGCCGGACGCAGAAGCGCCCCGAGGGAGACGGCCCGCTGTTTCTCTTCACCAACCTGCGGCACGGGCGCTTCTTCCGGGACGGCGTGGCGCCCGTGCGCGCGGGCCTGTATAACCTGCGCTACCTGCGCTACCCCCACCTGCTCGCCTTCCTGAGCGCCCGCGAGATCGTCGGGGGGTTATGGCTCGCGCTGCGGACCTATCCCGCCGCACGGGACGAGGGCCGCGCGCGGTGCGCGGCGGAGGGCGTGGACTGGACCGTCTTCCGGCGCCTGACGCTTTTCGGGCGCCTGCGCTACGCCGACGCCGTGCTCCACGCCCTCGCGCTGGACAAGCACGGCGGGGAGGTGTGGTGCCCGGGCCACTTCGATCTGTACGTGTCGGTCCTTTCCATTGCGCGCGAGCAGGGGGCCGTGCGCCGCTTTGTCGGCATGCAACACGGCCTCTTCGAGTATCCCCCGGCTCCACACGCCTTTGAGCGGCTCTTCACGGACGCCTACCACGTGCTCATTCCCGAGTCCCGCCCGTGGATCGAGGCCCATTTTCTTAAGAACCCCGATTGCGAGGTCGTAATTGAGGCGCGCGAGGGCCATATCGCATTCCAGACGCTGGAGCGCGATCCCGGCGGGCGGGTGATCGCCTTTGCCGCGCAGGAGATCGCCCCCGCGGACGAGGCGCTGGTGGAGCGGCTGCTCGCGATCAAGGCGCGCGCGCCCATGCCGGTCGAGGTGCTGCTGTATTCGCACCCGCTTTACCCCTGCGAAAACACGGGCTGGGCCGAGCGCGGGCTCGTGAGCCACAGCCGGGAACGGCACGCCAACATCGATGTGTTGATCACCCGGTTTTCCACGCTGGGGCTGGATTACCACCGGATCGGCGTCCCGGTGCTGTTTGTGCCGTTCGGGGACGGGGTCTGCATTTTTGATCACCAGGATTTCACGGTGTGCGGCGATCTGGACGCGATGGAGGCGGAACTGGCGCGGGTGCTGGGGTTGTAGGGGTGGACAGAGTGGACAGAGTGGACAGGGTGGATTCGCCGCGGCGAATGGACGGGGTGGACCCGCCTTCGGCGGGCAGGCGTGCGGGCGGTGGGGGGCGGGGTATTTGCTGAAGTTTCATCGCCGCATTGATAATGCGGGCCGTTTTTAGGCAAGATCACGGTAATTTTTCTGACGCGGCCGGGCCACCCTTGCGTGTTCCGGATCCGGCCGGCCGCGATTCCAGCACTTTCTCATCGCGTACGGGCCTGTTGTGTGCATTGGGCGCGGATGGAATACCCACGGAGGAATACCGCTATGCTTCATCCCGTTGTTGTCGCCGAGGCAGGCTGCAATCACTGCGGTAAGATGGAGATTGCCGAGGAACTGATCAAGATGGCGGCGGTTTTCTGCCAGGCCGACTACATCAAGTTCCAGAAGCGTTGCCCATCGGAACTGCTCGATCCCGCGGCGTACAACGCGCCGCACCCGAACCCCATGCACAGCTACGGCGAAACCTACGGCGCGCACCGCGAGTTTCTCGAACTCGATCTCGACCAGCACAAGCAGCTGGTGGCGTGGTGCGAGCAGTACGGGATCAAGTACTCCTGCTCGGTGTGGGACATTACGTCCGCCCGGGAGATCATCTCGTTGAACCCCGATTTCATCAAGATCCCCTCGGCGTCGAACACGCACCTGGAGATGATCCGGCTGCTGACCGATGAGTACGGCGGCCAGATCCACGTTTCCACGGGCATGACGACGCGCGCGGAACTGGACACGCTCGTCGGGCTGCTCGACCAGGCTGGTCGCCTGAAGGACACGGTGATCTACAAGTGCACCTCGGGCTACCCGGTATCCTTTGACGAGTGCTATCTCCTGGAAATCCTGGACTACGTGAAGGAATTCGGCGGGCGCGCCGGCGCGATTGGCTTCAGCGGCCACCACCTGGGCATCGCCATCGACAATGCGGCGCTGGCGCTGGGCGCCACCTGGTTCGAGCGGCACTTCACGCTGGACCGCACCTGGAAGGGCACCGATCACTCGGCCAGCCTCGAACCCGACGGCCTGCGCCGCCTCTGCCGCGATCTCAAGGCGAGCGCGCGCGCGTTGCAAGCCAAGCCCTCGGAAATTGTGGAGGTGGAGATCGCGCAGCGGGAGAAGCTGAAGTGGCAGAGCAGGTAGCCGCGATCATACCGGCGCGCGGCGGCTCCAAGGGCATCCCGGGCAAGAACCTGCGCCCCCTGCGCGGCAAGCCGATGGTGGCCTACGCCATCGAGGCCGCGCTTGCGTCGCGCCACGTGGACCGGGTGTTTGTCTCGACCGACGACCCCGCGATCGCCGCCGCGAGCGTGCGGTACGGCGCGGAGGTGATCCACCGCCCCGCGGAACTCAGCGGCGATACGGCGAGTTCGGAAAGCGCGCTCATCCATGCGCTCGAACACCTCCGGGATACGGAAGCGTACACGCCGGACATCCTGGTGTTCCTCCAGTGCACGTCGCCCCTGACCCTGCCCGAAGACATCGACGGGACGGTCGGCGCCTTGCTGGACGAGAACGCCGACAGCGCGCTTTCGGCCTACGCGTCGCACCTGTTTCTCTGGCGCCGGGACGCGGATGGCCAGGCGGCGGGCGTCAACCACGAGAAAACGCGCCGCCCGCGGCGCCAGGAGCGCGAGCCGGAATTCGCCGAAAACGGCGCGGTCTACGCCATGCGCGTCCCCGGATTCCTCGAAGCGCGCCACCGCTTTTTCGGGAGGACCGCGATCTACGCCATGCCGCGCGAGCGGAGCGTGGAGGTGGACGATCCGGCCGATCTCGAGCTGGTCGCGGCGCTCATTGCCGCGCGCGGGCCGGAATCCGCCGGGATCGCCGAACGCACGGCGCGGGTAAAGCTGCTGGTCTCGGATGTGGATGGCGTATTGACCGACGCGGGCATGTACTACTCCGAAGCGGGGGACGAACTGAAGAAGTTTTCCACGCGGGACGGGATGGGGCTGGAGAAGCTGCGGGGGGCCGGTATACAGACCGCGATCATGACCCGCGAGAACACGGAACTGGTCGCGCGCCGCGCGCAGAAGCTGAAAGTCGACCACCTCTTTCAGGGCGTGACCGACAAGGGCGCGTGTATGGACGAGCTGGCGGCGAAAACCGGCCTGTCCCCCGACGAGATCTGCTTTGTCGGCGATGATTTTCACGACATTCCGGCGCTTCGCAAGGCCGGGCTGGCCTGCTGCCCCGCCGACGCGGCGGCGGACGTGCGGGAATACTGCCATTACATACTTGCCACCGGCGGCGGCCAGGGGTGCGTTCGCGAACTGGCGGAGTATATCCTCCGGGCGCGCGCGGGCCAGGAATAGGGCCACCGGGCCGCCGCGGCGCCCCCGCGCCGGGGCCATCCATTACGAAGGAGAATTTGAATGAAGAAGATGCTGGTAACGGGTTCAAGCGGCCTGATCGGATCGCAGGTGGCGGAGTACTTCGCGGAGCAGGGGTGGGCGATCCACGGCCTGGACAACAACCAGCGCGCGGTGTTTTTCGGCCAGGAAGGCGACACGCGCTGGCGCCAGCAGCAGCTCGAATCGATGCTGAAGAACTTCACGCACCACGAGATCGACCTTCGCGACCGCCAGGGCATTCTCGATTGCGTGGAACAGATCCGCCCGGACGCCATCGTGCATACGGCGGCGCAACCGAGCCACGACCGCGCCGCCTCGATTCCCTTCGATGACTTCGACACGAACGCCGCCGGCACGTTGAACTTGCTGGAGGCCGCGCGCCGTTTCGCGCCGGAGGCGCCCTTCGCCCACATGTCCACGAACAAGGTGTATGGCGACGCGCCGAACCATATCAAGCTGAAGGAGCTGGACACGCGCTGGGACTACGACGACCCCGCGTATGAAAACGGCATTCCCGAGACCTTCACCATCGACCAGTCGATGCACTCGATTTTCGGCGCGGGCAAGGTCGCGGCGGACGTGATGGTGCAGGAGTATGGCCGCTATTTCGACATGAAGACCTGCTGCCTGCGCGGCGGCTGCCTCACCGGCCCCTCCCACTCGGGCGTGGAGTTGCACGGCTTCCTGAGCTACCTGGTGAAGTGCAACCTGGAGGGCCGCCTCTACAAGATTTTCGGGTACCAGGGCAAGCAGGTGCGCGACAACATCCACAGCCTGGACGTCGCGCGCTTCATCGAGGCGTTCATCGCGGCGCCCCGGTGCGGCGAGGTGTACAACATCGGCGGCGGCAAGGACAACAGCTGCTCGATCCTGGAGACGTTTGAGATGGTGGCGTCCTACAGCGGCAGGAAGATGGAATACGAGTACGTGGACCAGAACCGCATGGGCGATCACATTTGTTACTACAGCGACCTGCGCAAGATGCGCGCGCACTACCCGAACTGGGATATCCGCGTTCCGCTCGACCAGATCGTTGAGGAAATTGTCGCCGGCTGGAAAACGCGGGGCTAGCGGCGGGTGCGCGTTCTCATCGTCAACCGCCACTTCGGCAACGACCACGTGCCCACGGGCCGCATGCTGCGCGATCTGACGGAAGCGCTGGCCGCGGCGGGCCACGAGGTTGTCGTGCTGGCCGCGCGGAGTTCCTACGTGGCGACGGTGCGGAACGATTTGGCGGCGGGCGGCGCGGAGGTGCGCTATGTGCCCACCTTCGGGGAGAAGTACCGCGTCCTGAGCTGGGCGCTCTTTCTGGTCCAAGCCTGGATCCGGGTTCCCTTCATGCGGTGGGACCGCTGCATCGCCCTGACCGATCCGCCGTTCCTCGGGGGCGTCGCGCTGCTGCTGCGCCCCTTCGGCGGTCGCTGCAAACGCCTGTTCTGGTGGACCATGGACCTCTACCCGGAGATTCTCGCGAGCAGCGGGCGCATCGGCGAGACGGGGCTGGCGCACCGATTCTTCCGCGCGATTAACAACGCGATTATCCGGCGCATGGGCGGTTTCATCTTTCTCGGCGAGTGCCAGCTGGAGCGTTTTGAGACCT
The DNA here is from genome assembly GCA_019637335.1 of Candidatus Hydrogenedentota bacterium. Lineage (NCBI taxonomy): Bacteria > Pseudomonadati > Candidatus Hydrogenedentota > Candidatus Hydrogenedentota bacterium. The sequence goes on from JAHBVV010000001.1 coordinate 376,925, forward strand.
ACCCGGCGTGGCGCCCCGAGAACTACATCATCGTGCCCCCGTGGGACCGGCGCCCGATTGATCGCGTGGCGCACGAGGACAACCGCTTCATCGAGAAGTACAACCTGCGCGACAAGAAGATCGCGCTTTACGCCGGCAACCTCGGCGAGGGGCATACGTTCGCGCCGCTCGTGCGCGCGGCCGAGGCACTGCGCGACGCCGGGCGGGACGACTGGGCGCTGGTGTTCGTCATTCGCGGATCGAAAAAGGCGCAGCTGGAGGCGGCGGCGAAAGACCTGCCCGCCATTCTCATTACCGACTATCAGCCCGTAGAGTGGACCTCGGATCTACTCTGGTCCGCGCATGTGCACCTGATCACCATCAACGCCGCCTCCAAGGGGCTCGTGGTGCCCAGCAAGCTCTACGGCGTGCTCCAGACCGACGCCCCCGTGCTCTTCATCGGGCCCGGGGACGCCGATACCGCGCGCGAGATTCGCCGCTACCACGCGGGTGAAGATTTGGAGGAAGGCGGTGAAGGCGCGGAGATGGTCGCGGCGCTGGACCGGCTTTATGCGCGCTTCCTGGACGGCGATCCAGACCGGCTTCCGCCCGATATGACAGGCCCGGAACAGATCGCGAAGTTTGTCACCGGCGGCTGATGGAAGCTATTGATAGTGGAGATTTCAGGACCCGAGCGAACTTCCATTATGGGTTACGCGCCGTCGGCGCGATGCAGGCGGGCCGTCCGCCACGGCGTATCTTCGACCTGCGCTCCCATTGGTCCGCGCTTCCATGGCGGCGCCGGATTGTGTTGATAAGGAAGTAGCTGAACGTCAAATGTCCGCATTTCACGTGTTTCGTTAGCGAGGCTCCGATGGCATTGACCGAGTTCGTCCAGATGGCGGGAATCACGCACCGGCGCGGCGCGGCGGTGGGCGCGGCGACCCTGGCCGCGGCGGGTCTCGCCGCCGTGCTGGCGATCGCCCTCGATCTGCCCTGGACACAGGCCGGCGGCCTTCCGCTGCTGGTGCTTGGCCTGTATCTCGTGGCCTTCCACACCCACGCGGCGCTTTGCTTCATCGCGTTCGCCATCACCCCGTTCTGCGTCGTGCAGGCGGAGGTGCTGGGCGTCACGCTGAACCTGCCGGAAGTGCTGATCCTCGCCCTGGCCGCAAAGGAGGGCGTCCGCCTGCTGCGCGACGGATTCACCCTGCCCGAGGCCCTGCCCCACCGCACGCTCGCGGCGTTCGTGGCCGCGTCGGTTATCGCAATCGCCACGGGGTTCCACCACCAGAACGGCGCGGTCCGCACCCTCCAGGATTTTCGCCAGTTCGTGGAGTTTCTGCTGCTGTTCGGCCTGGTGTTGCGCTGTGTTTCCGGGCGGGACGAGGCCATCCGCATCGCGTTCTGCTTCGCACTCGGCGGATCGCTGATCGCGCTGCACGGGATCATGCAGCAGGTAGCGCCGCTGGGGGTCTCCCCCACCCAAATGTCCAGCGATTTGCGGCTCTACGGCGCCGTGCGCAGCGCGTCCTTCTACGGGCCCACACCGCTCGGCGGGCTCATGGTGCTCGCCATCGGACCGGCGGCGGGGGTGCTGCTGGCCTCGAAGCGCCGCTCCATTCAATGGATCATGGCGGCCTGCATCCTCCTCTGCCTGGTCACCATTGTGCTGACCCGGACGCGCGGATCCTGGCTGGGGCTTGCGGTGGCCCTGGCGCTCATCGCGGTGTCCATCCGCCCCTCGGGCAAAACCCTGTTCGCCGCGGCGGGCGCGGGTATAGTGCTGGCCTTTCTGCTCGGGCCGGTGGTGCTCCAGCGGCTGTACACGCTGGCGGATCCCGTGCAGGACGTCTCGCTCATGGCGCGCGCCCAATATTACGCGGCGGCGGCGCACATCGGGCGCGCGCACCCCGTGCTCGGGCTGGGTTGGGGCTGTTTCTACGATATCGACACCATCCTGAACGCCGAGCGGTATGTGCCGGTAACCATGGAGGAGGTGGCCGCCCGGGAAGCCGAGGAGGCCGCCGAACGGCGCGCGTTCAGCGATCCCGGCGAAGACGCCCCGCCCGAACCGGCAGAGGTGGAGGAGGCGACGGTCCACAGCGCCTACCTTCAGCTGTTCGTAAAGACCGGGCTGCTCGGCGTGCTGACCTTTCTCGCGATCATTGTCGTCTGGGTGGAACGCATCTGGCGCGGCCGGAACACGCGCTTCCAGAGCGATTCGGGCCACGCCCTGTTCATCGGGATCACGGCCAGCGTCGCGGGCTATCTCTTTCACAGCACTTTCGAGAACTTTTTCCAGTGGCCCGTGATGGCGCAATCCTTCTGGCTGCTTTTCGGGCTGTCGTTCATGCTGGCCCCACGCCCGGAAGGCGTGCGCCCGGGTTATGGCGTCCCCCTGGCCTTCGTGTGCAGCGCCTCCGCCGTCTTTCTCCTGTTCATGGCGGCCTGCCTGCGCATGGAGACCCTGCACCCCGGGCACTACGAGCGCAACGTGACCAATGCCCTCGATGAAGGCGACTTGGAGAAGGCGATCCGCATTGCGCGCCGCGCGACGGAAGTGGGGCCCCGCGAGCCGATGCCCTACACGGTGCACGCGCGCCTGCTGTTCCTGCGCGGTGATGACGAGGCGGCGCTTGCGGAGCTGGACAAGGCCTTCGGCCCGAAGATCTACCCCAACAAGCCCCGCTTCGAGTACACCACGGCCCGATATTACTTCGCGCCGGCCCGGCTCCTCCTGGGGCGCCACCACGCCGAGCGGGACGATTGGGACGAGGCGAGGCAACAGTTTGAACTGGCCCGGGCCTATGCGGACCTGCGCGCGGACGAATTCGCCGAGTTTCACCCGCTTCTATACCAGGCCTATGCATCCGCCGGGAACTGGTTCCGCGCGCTCGACTTCGGCGCGCCGGACGCGGACGAACTTGCGGGCCTGGACGGGGCCAGTCTCGTGAACCTCGCGCGGGCCGCGGAAACGCGGGGCGCGTGGGCGCTTCTCGAGCGCGTGGCGTCCGCGATCCAGACGCGCGACGGGCTCGCCGAGCAGGCCGGGTACTTCCTCGGCCGCGCGCGCCTGGCCCAGGGCAAGCCGGCGGAGGCGGTCGAACCCCTGAAGGAAGCCGCAGACGCCGGTCTTCCGGACGCGCACTACCACCTGGGACGGGCGCTCGCCGAAACCGGCCAGACCGAAGCCGCCGTGGCCGCATTCCGCGCCACGCCGCCGCACGATATCCACCACGCGGTGGCCCTGGCCGAAGCGTGGGGCCTGCTCCCGGAAAACGACGCGGCGGCGGCGGAACTGCGCGCCGGGCTGATGGAAGCCGTGCGGCGGATGCGGCAACTCCCGCCTGCCCCCGGCGAGGATGCAGCCACCCCGGCCTTGCTCGCGTACGTGCTGCCCGGCGGCGGCATGCTGCCGGAGCGCTTCCCGATGTTGCTGCTCTGGGGCGATTCTTCCGGCGCGCTCGACCGCCTGACCGGTGTGTCCGTGGCGCGCGATGCGGACGGGTGTACCGTGCAACTCGAAGGGACCGGATTGCTGCTGGAAGTCCGGACGGTGGAGAACCTCGCCGTCTGGGCCGCCATCGAGCACGCCGGGGAAACGGACGAAATCCCCGCCGGCTGGATCGACACCGCCCGGGAATGGTTCGCGCTCACCGACCGTCCCGCCGGAGCGGTCACACGCGAGCCCGATGGCAACCTGGCCATGGACGTGAACGGGACGGCGTGGATCTACAGCGCGCCCGCCCGGATTCCCGAAGGCGCGCTGTGCCTCGTGTCCGCGCGCCTCCGCGATCCCGCCGGCGCGGCCCGCTACGGTCTCCAGCAGATCGACGCTGCCAGCCGGGTCATCGGCGGCGCGGCGCTTGCCGCGTGGGAGCCGATCCCGGCATGGTCTGAACGATCGGTCGCGGCCCCGGCCAGCCCCGCATGCGAGGCGGTCCGCTTCGCCATCGAGACCAATCATCCGGACGCGCGCGCCGCCCTGGACGATCCCGTGATCATCGCCATCCCTCCTCCGCCCGGCGGCGCGGATTAGTTTTGGGGTAATTCTTTGGCCGTACGAAGTAGCGTCAAGTCTTAGAAGTAGCGCCAAGTCTTAATTGCCATCCCGCGATACTACGACGAGCGTTTACAAGGCTGGGAGCGCAAGCGCGTGCACCGGAGGTGCATGGAGCGTTCGTAATATCAGCACATTTGATCGGGAGGAAGACTGGACCCGGAGCACCGCCGTTGATCAGATTCGCGCCTCCGGCGCGATGCGGGCGGGCCGCCCGCGCTCCCATTCGTCCGCACTTCCGTTGCGGCGCGGGATTGTATCGTCGAGGAATCGAGCCAGCTTCATTCGGCTATAGAATTACCAAACTTCCAGCCCGAGCCGAGCGCCATCCGAGCCACAGGGAATATTGAAAAGGGCGCGTGTTGGATCGCTGGCGTTTCGCCCGCGGGCGAATCCCGGATCTTGGCGGCAGAGATGCCGGCGCTCCATCACGATCACGCACATTGATTCAAGGCTCCAAATCAACTCAAGTTTACGCCCCAATGCCGGGATCGGGTTTAAATGCGAAGAGGCCCTGGTCCCCCGCGCTCCCGACATTGAATCCGCCCGCAAATTGTGTACAATAAACGGCTTAGTATCAGGCAAACACCCCGGCGCACCGTTTCCACATCATCCCGATTGATGCATCATGCGCCGGGCCGGAACGAGACCGCCCGCGCACCGCCCTTCCGGCGCCGCGCGGCGCACGGAGGAGAAGTATGAGCCAGCAGATCGACCACGTCCTGGAAGAAACCCGCCTTTTCGAGCCCCCCGCGGGCTTTTCATCCGCGGCCCTCGTCAAGAACCGCGCGGAATACGATGCGCTCTACAAGCAGTCCATCGAAGACCCGGAAACCTTCTGGGCCAACGCCGCCGGCGACCTGCACTGGTTCAAGAAGTGGGATCGCGTCTGCAACAGGGAAAACATGCCCTTCGTCAAGTGGTTTGAAGGCGGAAAAACCAACATTTCCTACAACTGCATTGACCGCCACCTGACCACCGCACGCAAGAACAAGGCCGCCATCATCTGGGAGGGCGAACCCGGCGACCAGGTCATCCTGACGTACCAGGAGCTCCACCGGCGCGTGTGCGAGGCCGCCAATGGCCTCAAGAAGCTCGGCGTTAAGAAAGGCGATCGCGTGGCCATCTACATGCCGATGGTCCCCGAACTCGCCATCGCCATGCTCGCCTGCGCCCGCATCGGCGCGATCCACTCCATCATCTTCGGCGGCTTCTCCGCCACCGCCATCAGCGACCGCGTCCACGACGCCGACTGCTCCTGCATCATCACCGCCGACGGCGGCTGGCGCCGCGGCGGCATCGTCGCCCTCAAGGACGCCGTCGACGAGGCCCTCGCGAACTGCCCGACCGTCAAGAGTGTGCTCGTCGTCAAGCGCACCAACAACGACGTGCAGATGCAGGCCGGGCGCGACCACTGGTGGCACGAGGTCATGGCCGAGGTCTCCAGCGACTGCCCCGCGGAGGAAATGGACGCCGAAGACCCGCTCTACATCCTCTACACCTCCGGCTCCACGGGTAAGCCCAAGGGCATCCTGCACTCCACCGGCGGCTACATGGTCGGAACCTATCTCACCTCCAAGTACGTCTTCGACCTGAAGGAAGAAGACACGTACTGGTGCACCGCCGACATCGGCTGGGTCACGGGCCACAGCTACATCGTCTACGGCATTCTGGCCAACGGCGCCACCTCCGTCATGTATGAAGGCGCGCCGAACCACCCCGGCCCGGATCGTTTCTGGCAGATCGTCGACAAATACCGCGTCAACATCTTCTACACGGCGCCCACCGCCATCCGCGCCTTCGCCAAGTGGGGCGACGAACACCCCGCGAAGTACGATCTCAGCAGCCTCCGCCTCCTCGGCACCGTCGGCGAGCCCATCAACCCCGAGGCCTGGATCTGGTACCACAAGAACATCGGCCGCGAGCGCTGCCCCATTGTCGACACCTGGTGGCAGACCGAGACCGGCGGCATCATGATCACCACCCTCCCCGGCGCCATGCCCGCCAAGCCCGGATCCGCCGGCGTGCCCTTCTTCGGCATCCAGCCCGCCATCGTCTCCGAGGAAGGCGAAGAGGTCGACGCCGGGCACAGCGGACTCCTCGTCGTCAAGGAGCCCTGGCCCTCCATGCTCCGCACCCTCTACGGCGACGACACCCGCTTCAAGCAGGTTTACTTCGAGAAGTTCGAGAAGCAGGGCTGGTACCTCACCGGCGATGGGGCCTTCTGCGCCAAGGACGGCTACTTCATGATCATCGGCCGCCTCGACGACGTGATCAACGTCTCCGGCCACCGTCTCGGCACCATGGAAATCGAGTCCGCGCTCGTCTCCAGCGACCTCGTCGCCGAGGCCGCCGTCGTCGGGTTCCCCCACGACGTCAAGGGCCAGGGCATCTGCGCCTTCGTCTCCCTCCGTCCCGGCGCCGAGCCCAGCCCCGAAGCGAAGAACAAGCTGCGCGAGCACGTCGCCCACGAGATCGGGGCCATCGCCAAGCCCGACCAGATCCGTTTCACCGACTCCCTCCCGAAGACCCGGTCCGGAAAGATCATGCGCCGTCTCCTGCGCGACGTCGCCGCCGGCAACGAAACCACCCAGGACACCACCACCCTCGAGGACTTCAACGTGCTGGCGAAGCTCCGCCAGTCGGACGAATAGTACCGTACGAAAACAAAATCGGCGTGGCCGCCCCGATGTCCTCGGGGCGGCCACGCCGTCTTTTTATTGTCAGGATCCACTGGCCTTTCGCGGCCTGTGGGTTTCGGAATACCGCGACCCTGTTCCGTGAATTTCACGACCCGGTATTTCCAAATCTGCCTTATCCAAACCAAGTTGCCACCAGTCCAGGTAAGGAAGCGTCAAAGGCTGGGAGCGCAGGTCGAAGACGCGCCGTGGTGGGCGTCCCCGCCTGCCAGGCGGCGAAGCCGCCGTCCGTTATCATCCGTAATGGGTCGGGGGTACAGACGTCTGCGATTTTGGGGTGGTTGGTTGCCTGGCGCGCGACGGGACAGCCGCGCCGGTTGGCGGTGTTGTGGGTTGGTTGGGCTCGCTTTCGGTCGCGTGCGGGCTGTTGCTACCTGAGGTGATGGGGCGCCGCAGTCCCTGGGGCGGGTGCGTGTTGCGCGGGGGGCGTTTTTCTGCGGGTACAGGCACCCGCGATTCTGGGGTGGTTTGGGGCGCTTTCGCGGCTGGGGTGGTTTTTGTCGCGGGCTCCAGTCCCCCTGGGGCACCCGCGATTCTGGGGTGGTTTGGGGCACTTTCGCGGCGTGGGTGGTTTTTGTCGCGGGCTCCAGTCCCCCTGGGGCACCCGCGATTTGGGGGGGGTGGGGCGCTTTCGCGGCTGGGGTGGTTGGCGTCGCGGGAGCCAGTCCCCATGGTTGCAGTTGTGGTTTTAGAAAGTTGTCCGGCGCCGGACTTGTGCGGGTGATTGGCGGTTTTAACCTTGGGTCAGACAATCGACGCGCGGGGGTGTCTGGCAGTATCGTGGTGCGGAATAGCCGGCATACGCCCAGTGGTAATCCGCCAGTACAGAGCCCGCGTCTGAACGTTGAAAGGGGACGAGGTGGCAAACGCGATCGAAGTTTCCCCGTCAATCACCTACTTATAGGGATGGGGCGTTGCACTTTTTTAGGCTTTAGGCTTTAGGCTTTAGGCTGGAGGCTGGAGGCTTTAGGCTTTAGGCTGGAGGCTTTAGGCTTTAGGCTGGAGGCTTTAGGCTTTAGGCTGGAGGCTTTAGGGCACGGTCAAGCTACCGCGCGGCTGGGGCCGCGCCGCTTGGCCGTGGCACACCTGGAGGGGGCGGGGGCAGTTGACAGTTGACAGTTGACAGTTGACAGTTGACAGTTGACGGTTGACGGTTGACGAGTCACGGTTGACGGTTGACGGTTGACGGCTGGGACGGCTGGGACGGCTGGTAGGGCTGGGACGGCTGGTAGGGGAAGGACCTGTGGGACGGACCAAAAGGACGGCGGGGAGGGCGGGAGGGCGGGGAGGGCGGGAGGGCGGGGAGGGCGGGACGGCAGGGAGGTGGATGAGGAGGCGATCGTGTTTCAGATCCGCTGGCAGCGGGAGCGCTGATGTCTCCAGGAAGTGAATTGGCGGCGCCGGCGTTCATGACGCGTAGCGTCACCCGTTAGGGATGAAAAGCCGGCGGCTTCGCGACCGGTGCACAGCCGGGACGGCTGTGCAACGTTCTTTGCACGCTTCACCTTGGTTTTTAAGAGTACCTTTAAAGGAATGTGGCGCAGGGGTCCCGCCTGTGTGTTTTCGGAGCAGCCACCCCACATAACCCGCCTCCCTCTCTCCCACCACCGCCTCAGAAAAAATCCTTCAGATTCGTCGCATTCTCGATCGTCTCCCGTTTCGTGCGCAGAAACGCCAGAATAACCGCGCTCGCCGTCTGCGGCGTCTTGCTGACCGGGGAAATATGTTTCATGGATTGGCCTTTCCAGGGGCGCTGCCCCGCTGTCTCCTGTGGTTCCCGGGTATTATGGGTCGTCACGCCGGACCGTTGCAATCGGCGCGCGCGCTTCGATCTCGTTCACCTTGGGCCTGCTGGCTTCCCGTATGGCGTCCAGCCGCGCCGACTTCCTTTCCCGGAGCTTGCGGCGGCGGCGGGGAAGCGCGAAAGCCGTAACCGCGCTCGCGGACAGTACAGTCAACCAGTAGGGCGATCCGGGAAAGGGGCTTAGAACAGTCACCAGGTAAGGGGGAGCAACCTGTTCCGCGGATGTCAACATTTGCGGCTCTCCCGTGAGGAACGCGATAGCCAGCAGCGTCAGCACGGGCAGCGTGACCGCCGCCGCCACGAAACAGATCAGGCGCACGGCCACCGCCGATACCACGGTCTCCCAGAATTTCGTCATGTTGCCGCCTCCCGCCGGAATTTGGATACCTGCCAGAGCTTCCGATAAGCTTAGCACGTTTTTCGCGCGGCGCGCCCGCGCATGGGTCCAACCCGGGCAGGGAGAGAGCGCCAGTATGGAAAACGAACAACACAAGACGCCCGCCGTCGCGGCGGCGCCGAAGGGGTGGATGCTCCTGCTGGCGCTGGGGCCGGGGCTGATGTGGTGTGGCGAGTATATCGGTTCGGGCGAGGTTATCCTCTCGACCCGCTCCGGGGCGATCTTTGGCGTGGCGGTGCTCTGGGTGCCGGTCATGGCCATCTTCGCGAAGTTTTGGATCGGCCTGGCGGGGGCGCACTACACCGTGACCACGGGCGAGGGCATGATCGACATGCTCGGGCGCATGCCCGGCCCGCGCAACTGGGTGCTCTGGCCGGTGTTCGCCGGGCAGGTCTGCGCCAGTATGATTTCCACCGCCGCGCTGGCCAGCGCATCGGGCGCCTTCGCGGCGTACTTCGTGCCCTGGGTCCGCCAGGAGATCTTCGCCTGGCTCTCGGTGCTTCTCGTTATCGCGGTGGTCTGGCGCGGGGGCTTCGAGCCGCTCAAACGCTTCATGTCGGTATTGGTGCTCATGATTGTGGCTGGAACGGTTGCCGTGGCGCTGGCCACGTGGCCGGGCTTCAGCGCGATCGTCCACGGGCTCTTCGGTTTCGAGCTGCCCGAGACGCCGGCCTGGGCCAGCGGCGATGGCGGGTCCCCCTCGCCCTGGCTCGAAGTGCTCCCGCTGCTCGGCTGGGCGGCCGGTGGATTCGCCAGCCAGGTCTGGTACACCTACTGGGTCCTCGGCGCGGGCTATGGCATGGCGCACGGGCGCGGCTACGGCAAGCCGCTGGACCCGGTACAGCTCCAGACCCTGGGCGCGGACGATGTGCGCCGAATCCGCGCCTGGCGCCGCGTGGTGACGCTCGATGCTTCCACGGCGCTGGTGGTGGGCACGTTGGTGACCATGGCCTTCATGATCGCGGGGGCGGGGGTACTCGGGCCGAAGCAACTCGCGCCCGATGGCGCCGAGGTCGCCCTCCAGCTCTCGCACCTCTTCAGCGAGCAGTGGGGGCGGGCCGGGGCGCATCTGTTTGTCCTGGCGGGCCTGGCGGGGATGCTGAGCACGATGATGGGCCAATTCGCCGGCTGGCCGCGGCTCCTGGCCGATTGCGCGCGGATCCTCTTCCCGGCGGTGAACCGTTGGGAGTGGAAGGTCCAGTTCCGATTCGCGCTTTTGTTCATCGCCGCATCCAACATGGTGATCGTCTACCAGTTGGGCCTCAAGCCGGTCTTCCTCGTAAAGATCGGCGCGGTTCTGGACGGCCTCCTGCTGACGCCGATCCAGGCCCTCGCCGTCGGCTGGGTGCTCTACAAGGTAATGCCGAAGTTCTTCGCGGAGGATCTCCGGCCGCTGGTCAAGCCCAGCCCCGTGCTGGCCGCAGGCCTTGCGCTGGCCTTCGTCTTGTTCAGTTTCGTGTGCGTATTTAAGTTGCGGGAATATTTTTAGGATCATCCGGTTTGAAGGTGCATCAGTAACGATGACCTCAAATTTGAGTTGATTGCTCGGTTCTCATTTCCGGGCGGCGACGCTATGACCGGATACGTGATTCCCTGGACCTTGTCTGTAGTGCAGACGGTATATTCGGCGGCAGAACCGGGTGCCAATGCACTCTTTCGGCCCGAAGGGCCAACGCAGTTTTCAGCCCTGGGCAACGCCCAGGGATTGAGCGGTGGGTTTCTTGTGCGCCCTGAAAGGGCAGCGCAGTTTAACTTCGGAAACGCTGGACTGGCATAGCACTGCGCTGCCCTTTCAGGGCGGGGAAGGTGGCGTCCCCGTATTCCCCGGGCGTTGCCCGGGGCTGGGAGCTGCACTGGCCCTTCGGGCCGAAAGAGCAGTCGATACGATTTCACCAACAGAGGCCTAAACCGGCATACATTGGCGGTTCCGGATAATTGGGACACGGAGAAACGGCTATGAAAAATCCCGTACGCTCCAACCGGATGAGCCTATTTTTAGGCTGGTGGCTTGAGGCAGGTGGCTGCCGTCCCTGAGAGAAAAACCATGAAAGCCCTGATCCTCGAAGACTACCGCCGTTTTGCCTACGCCACCGCGCCCGATCCCGCGCCCGGTCCGGGCGAAGTCCTCATCGCCGTGCAGGCCTGTGGCATCTGCGGCAGCGACGTCCACGGCATGGACGGCAGCACCGGACGCCGCCGCCCGCCCATCATCATGGGCCACGAAGCCGCGGGAACCATCGCCGCCGTTGGGTCGGGCGTCGCCGCCTGGAAACCCGGCGACCGCGTCACCTTCGACTCCACGATCTACTGCGGGACTTGCGCCTATTGCCGCCGCGGCCAGATCAACCTCTGCGACAACCGCCGCGTGTTGGGGGTCTCCTGTGAAGACTACCGGCAGCACGGCGCCTTCGCCGAATACGTCGCGGTCCCGCAGCACATTCTCTACCGGCTCCCCGGCGACCTGTCCTTCGATCAGGCCGCCCTGGTCGAGCCGGTGTCCATCGCCTTCCACGCGATCAACCGCACGTCGATTTCGCTGAACGATTCGGCGATCGTCTTCGGCGCCGGCATGATCGGACTCCTTGTTATCCAGGCGCTCCGGCTGGCCGGATGCGGCGTCATCATCGCCGTGGATCTGGAGGACAGCAAGCTGGCCCTCGCGAAACAGCTCGGCGCGGACCACGCTTTCAACGCCGCCGACCCGCAGTTGTCCGCGCGCGTGCTCGATCTCACCGGCGGCCAGGGCGCGGACCACGCTCTCGAATGCGTCGGTATCGGCGCGACCGTGTCCGCCGCCTTTCAGTGCGTGCGCAAGGGCGGGTCGATAACGCTCGTCGGCAACCTGTCCCCCCGCATCGACTTCCCCCTGCAGGCCGCTGTTACGCGCGAAATCACCCTCAACGGCGTCTGCGCGTCCCAGGGCGAATACCCCGCCTGCCTCGACATGATCGCGCGCGGCGCCATCGACGTGAAACCCCTGATGAGCGCCGTCGCGCCGCTGTCCGAAGGCGCCGCCTGGTTCGAACGCCTCTACAACAAGGAGCCGGGTTTGATGAAGGTGGTGCTGGCGCCGGATGGCGCTTGACGAGGATTTGAATCGCGAATGGACGCGAATGGACACAGGGCAGCCTCTGGCCGCAACCAAAGAAATGATCACCACGAAGGGCACGAAGGGCACGAAGAAAAACAGAGAATAGCTTTAACCGCAGAGAACGCAGAGAGCGCATAGGGTGATTTCTGTTACGCAGATGGATTGGGTCGATGATCGAGAGCGCATTCTTAACCACGAATGAACACCAATGCACACGAATGCATCGGGAGCAGCCGCGGGCGGTGATCAAGAATTGTGCCCACGGATTGCACTGATGACACGGATTGAAAATAGAAGATGATTTCGGTTGTTGGGGTGTGCAGGCGACTGCGTGCTCTTTCCAAGGCAGCCTGATCGGATTGTTCAGCATCGGAATTGTAGCGGGGTTGATCGGGTGGCGGGCTACTTCTTCTCGTCTGGTTCGGGTGTCGCTTCAATCCGTGTCATCGGTGTAATCCGTGGGCAAGAAAAGAATTTCGACCACGACACTGAACGGCCCGGAGATTCTCCCTGGGTTTTTCGCTTCGTAAATGCTTTTACAACAAACGTTTATATGGATTTTGAGCGAAAGAACTTGCAGAAAAAACAAGAAGTTGACGGATAGTAGTACGAAGGCCACGAAGAAAAGAAGTTGGAGAAGGAGTGCTATTAGCGCATAGGCGCAATTACGCAGATGAATTGGCGCACGCTTCAAAACTGCTTGAAGAGAGTGAACCACGAATTCACACGAATGGACACGAATGAAGATCTGAATTGAACGACGGCAATCCGGGCCGTCAATGACGTATGGCAGGCATCTTCGGTCCGAAGGGCCAGCGCGGCATAACCCTACTCATCACCATGGGAGAAATGGCTGTTGACACGGATGGGGAGGGGCGCCTGGGGGCTTTTCGAGGTATCGCAGAGAACGCAAAGAGATTGCTGGCGGGCACGGTGACGGTGACGGCGCCCGAGGCACTCTTTGAATTCTCGAAGCAGGCACACGAACGCGCTGTTGCGCGATCGCGTGGCACGGGATCTGGGAGCTCGATGAATGCGGTGTGTGTTGATTAGCGGCAATTCTTTGGCCGTCAGAAGTAGTCACCCCCGTCGCACCCAACCGTGGCGGCTTTCGGTGATCGAAAACCGTCATCCCCACGAAAGTGGGGATCCAGAGATCATGCAACGTTAACCTCGCAAACCCTCTGGATTCCCGCCTTCGCGGGAATGACGAATACATCCAGTGCAAGTAAGGGGCATCTCGTATCGGCGAACGCCTTACTTCAGACGGCTAAAGTATTACGATCAGCGGAATTGCAGGGCGTAGAGGTGGGCGTCTTTCATGATGAAGCGCAGGCGCACGGGCTTTCCGGAGAGCGCGCTGATGTCCTTGCTCTCGTTCCAGGTTACGGCGCGGGAGACTTCGTTGCCGATGATCTCGAAGCAGGCGTCCGCCTCGTAGCCGGGAATTACCACGCCGTCTCCGTCGAGGAGCTCGACCTTGATGCTGCCGGCGGCGGAGGTGGCGTAGTTCAGGTAGAGCGAGGTCCCTGAGAAGGTCAGGGTTTTTGTGATGAGCTCCCCGCCTTCATAGGGCGCCTCTACGGCCGCGAAGCCGTCGGGCCGGAGGGAATAGCGCTGGAGTCCGGCGGTGGGCTGTCCGTAGTTTTTCTGGACGTAGAGCGAGATTTCGCGTTCGCCGGTGGGGACGATGCCCCAGGCGGGGTAGTTGGTGCGGGAGGTCCAGTTTTCGTAGCCGATGCCGGGCTTCAGGAAGCCGCCCATGAACTGGCGGTCGTAGGCGTAGCCGCCCCGGCTGGTCAGCAGGACGCTGTCGGAGCAGTCGCCGGAGTAGCGCGCTTCCACGCCGAACTCGGCGGCTTCCTGTTCGCTGACCACGCGGCGTCCGGGCATGAAGCGGGCAGCGACGGCCAGGTAGATGTGCGGGGCGCGGAAATAGGGGAGGGTCTGGTTGGTGTAGAGGTGTTCGCGGGGGGTGTGGCCGAAATCCATTTCTTTCGGCTCCGACCAGGTGACGAAATCGGGGGAGGTGGCGCGGCTCACGCTGCGGAAGCCCTTGAAGCCGCCCTGGTGCCAGGTGCGGAAATAGCAGACGTACTGCTGCTCGGTTTCCGACCAGAAGGCGACGTTCTGCGAGTCGAAGGCGCCGGCGGTGATCATGGGCTGATCCTGCAGCGTCCAGTGAATTCCGTCGGCGCTGTAGAACGCGTGCAGCCCGGTTTCGCTCGTGCCCGCGACCGCCTTGTATTGCTGATCCGCCGGGACGCCGGGGCGCGTATCGCGAAACGGCGCGAAATTGTGGGAGAAGGGGGCCTGATTGGCGATGATGATGTTGTTTTCCGAGGAGCCTTCGTATTCGTGCAGGCCGAGGGCGGGCTTCGTGAAGGACAGGCCGTCCGCGCTCTCCGCGTAGCAGGTCACTTCCCAGTCCGAGCCGTCCTTTCCGGCGAGCGGATTGCCCCGGTAGTACATCCGATATTTTCCGGCGTCCTCGAAGACGGTCACGTAGCCGCAGTAGCGTCCTTCCCAGGCGTCGTCGTAAGCGATGACGATCTCGCGGGGCTGCGGGGGCTGGAGTGCGAGGCGTGTATTGGCGAGGGTCTCGACGAGGTAGCCGTCCACGAAGAGTTCGAGGCGGTTTTCGAGGGGCAGGGGCTCGGCCGCGTGGGTGTGGAAGGCGGTCAGGAGGACGGCGAGTGCCAGGCAGTTGCGCATGGGAGGGCTCCAGAAGTTTTGCGGTTGTTATAACCAATTATACGGTCTGGGGCGGGGCGATACAAGGCAGGGGTGGCGTAGCCCTGGACAGCCGGGACGGCAGAGACAACAGGGACAACAGGGACAACAGGGACAACAGGGACAACAGGGACAACAGGGACCCGCCTGCGGCGGGCAGGCCTCGGGACGGCAGGGACGACTCCGCCGCCCTGGACAGCCGGGACGGCTATCCTACATTTTCGCGAATTGTTGCTTCCGCAGGCTGCCGTGTTGTGAATTCTGGTAGTGCGGAAAAGGTGCCATTGGGCAGGGGGCTGGGGTATGATCGGTGGCCTGGGGGATGTGGGCGGGATCGCCCCTCGGCGGGCGGCAGGCCCCGATCCGTACGTTTTTCTGGTTCTTGACGTGTGTCTATTTGCCGTAGCAGTACATTCAGGAGGTTTCATGAAAAAGATTACTACCATCGCGGTGTCCGGACTTGGTTTTTGCCTGTTGTTTCCCGCCGCGGCGTCGGATTCGTTGCCGGCGCCGGCGAACCAGGTCATCGACTACCACACGGACATCGCGCCGCTGCTTCAGGAGCACTGCATCGATTGCCACGGTGCGGAGAAGCAGAAGTCGGACTACCGTCTGGACAACCGGGCGGACGCGATTGGCAGCGGTTCGGAGGGGGGCGCGATTGCGGTGGGGGACAGCGCGGGCAGCCTGCTGGTGCGGCTGATCACGGGGACGGACGACAACTTTGACATCATGCCGCCGAAGGGCGACCCGTTGACGGCGGAGCAGGTGGGGCTGATTCGCGCGTGGATCGATCAGGGCGCGGTTTGGGAGGGTTCGGGCGACTCGGCGGCGGCTCCGATGGAGGAGCGCAACGACCGGGCGGCCTTTTCGGTGGCTGGTGGCGCTTGGGTTATCGAGGCGACGGCGCAGAAGGGGCCTCTGGCGGTGTGGGAAGCGGTTTCGGAGCAGGGGCCGGCGGGAGAGGCGTGCGTTGCGCTGACGAATCCGAACCACACGAGCGACGGGACGTTTAATCTGCTGTGGAACCCGGAGGCGGGGTTCAGGAACGGCCGTATTGAGACGAGCCTGAAGGCCGTGTCCGGGGAGACGGATCAGGGCGGCGGGCTTATCTGGCGGGCGCGCGACAAGAACAACCACTACATCGCGCGGTATAACCCGGCCGAGAAGAACCTGCGGTTGTACGAATTGGTGGACGGGAAGCGGACGCAGCTGGCGAGCGCGGAAGTGGAGAAGCCGGAAGGTTCGTGGGCGGCGCTGGCGGTGGAGCACCAGGACAACCACATCACGGTGAGCCTGGATGGCAAGGTGCTGCTGGAGCACGATTCCAACACCTTCGGAGAAGCCGGGGGCGTCGGGCTGTGGACCAAGGCCGACGCGGCGACGGTGTTTACGCAGCCGGTTGTGCGGGCGGACTGATCGCGCACAAAGAAGCGGAAATCGCGGGCGTCCCGGTGCGGGGCGCCCGCGCGTTATTTACCGGCGCGGGCGAGCGGATTTCGGGTTGCCTGGCGGGCGTCGTAATCGGGGTAGATCCCGGTCATTTCGTGGTAGAACGCGCGGATTCGGCCGAAGTCCGCCTCCACATCGCCACTGAGGTGGATGGGGTCGCCGAGTCCGATGCGGCGGCGGTCGTGGTTGATGTATCCGGGGACGACAGGGACGCCGGCCCCGAGGGCCATCCAGTAGAATCCGAGCTTCCAGTGCGCCACGGCCTTGCGCGTGCCCTCCGGGGCGATCAGCAGGGCGAGGTCGTCGTTGCGGTTGAATACGTCGACCATCTGGCGGACGACACTGGCGGCGGCGCGGCGGTTAACAGGAATGCCGCCGAGTTTGCGCCAGACGGCGCCGAGGGGCCAGAAGAATGCGGTGTCCTTCATCATCCAGGTGACGGGAATGCGCATCGCCATGGAGGCGAAGAGCATGTAGAAGAGGTCCATGTTGGTGGTGTGTGGGGCGGCGATGAGGACGTATTTTCGGATAGGGGGGGCCAGGCTGGCTTCGCGCCATCCCATCAGGCGGAGGCAGGCCTGGCCGATGAAGCGGCTTAACGGGCCGGTTCGGCCGCGCCGCAGGGGCGACTTATTCACAGTGGAGTTATCCATCCATTGGACCTGTTCAGGGTGGTAAGAACGGTGTGAACGTAAAGGTGGGAATGATAGCGCCCGGGGGCCCGTTGAGACAAGCGCGCTTTGCAATTTTTCACTTTGCGCGATATACTTCGAGATGGGTTGGGCGACAAAGATCTTCCCCGGTTTGCTGCGGGTAGTATTCGTGTTGTCCGGTGTTTGCAAGGCGAGGTGGTGCCTTCGGGCGCCGCGTTGTATTGGGTTTGGGGTGGCGCGCCGCGGGGGCGCGCCCTCGAAAGGCCAAGGCAGATGGACGCAGTACGGCATGAGGCGGCCCTCGCTAAGGTCCTGACCGGCGTGGCCGGTCTCGACGATGTGCTTCGCGGCGGATTTCCGGCTGGCCGCACGACGGTAATTGCGGGCGGTCCGGGGTCCGGGAAGACGGTGCTTTCGTTGCAGTCGCTGGCGTATGCCGCGCGGGAATTGGGGGAGCCGGGCATTTTCGTGACGTATGAGGAGTCCGCGCCGCACATTCTTGCGAACGCGGCGGGGTTCGACTGGGATCTGGCCTCCATCGCGGGCCGGGGTCTTGAGATACTGGATGCGGGGATTGGCGTTGACACGATTCAGAGTGGCGCCTTTGATCTTGGGGGACTGCTTGCGATGCTGGACGCGAAGGCGCGCTCGACGGGTGCGCGGCGAATCGTGTTTGACGCGCTGGACGTGCTTCTTTCGGCGTTTCGGTCCGGCGCGGACGCTCGGCGCGAGGCGCACCGTCTTGCGCAGTGGCTTTCTGGCCGGGGCATGACGGCGGCGATAACGTGCAAGCTTGGCGGCCCGTCCACCGCCGCGCCATCGGGGAACCTCGATTTTCTTCAATACCTGTGCGACTGCGTAGTCGTTCTGGAGCACGCGCTCGACGAGGGGATTTCACAGCGCAGCCTGTATGTTTTGAAATACCGGGGATCCGCGTTCGACGAGAACCGGATCCCGTTTTTGATCGGGGAATCGGGGATCGAGACCGCGCTCGCGCGGGCCGGGGAGGAGGCGCTGGCGCCGGTGACGGACGAGCGGGTGTCGAGCGGCGTAGCGCGTCTGGACACGATGCTCGGGGGCGGCTATCACCGTGGCGCGAGTGTGTTGATTACCGGTGCGCCGGGAACGGCGAAGACGACGCTCAGCGGGGCGTTTGCGCGCGCGGCGTGTTCGCGCGGGGAGCGGACGCTGTTTGTAAGCTTTGATTCCCACGGGGCTGAGATCGTCCGGAATTTGAAATCCGTCGGGATTGACCTGGCTCCCCATGTTGAATCGGGCATGCTCCGGCTGGTTTCGGCGCGATCGATCCGGGGGAGCGCGGAGACGCACTTAATCGGCCTGATACGCCGCGCGCGGGAGCACGGGGCGCGCTGCCTGGTGGTGGATCCGATCTCGGCGATCGCGCAACCGGGCAACGCGGAGTGGGCGCACAGCACGGTGGCGCGGCTGATCGACTGGACGAAGGAGGCGGGCCTCACGCTGGTGTGCACGAGCCTTCTCGACAGTTCCGAGCCAACACTGGAGGGGACGCCGCTCCAGATATCGACCATAGCGGACACCTGGATGCATCTGACGTATCAGGTTCGCGCCGGGGAGCGGAACCGGGGGATCAGCATTGTGAAATCGCGCGGCACGGCGCACTCGAACCAGGTCCGGGAGCTGGTGCTGCGGCGCGAGGGCGTGGATCTGGCGGACGTCTACCTGGCGGGCGGAGAGGTTCTGATGGGATCGCTCCGGCTGGAGAAGGAGCAGGAGGCGGAGCGCGCGCGGCTCCGGGCGGAGGAGGAATCGGCGCGGGCGCTGGTCCGGCTGGACGAGGAGGCGGCGGATCTTGAATCTCGGATAGCGCAGCTTTCGCGGGAACTGGCGCGGGCACGTACGGCGCGCGCGACGCTTGCGGCGGGCGAGGCGGGTGCGGCGCGCGCGCGGGCCTCGCATCGGGAGGTACTGCGGGAGACTCGCGGGGCGGATCGCGCTGGCGAGGGGAACTTCACATGAACGCATCCAGTCATCGCGTTTGTCTCTATGTGGCCGGAGATAGCCCGAATTCGCGGCTTGCGCGGGCGAATCTGGCGGCGATCGCGGGCGAATCGTTTCCGGCGGGCTGGGAAGTGGAGGTGGTGGATGTGTTCGAGCACCCGGACCGCGCATTGGCGGACGGGGTGCTGCTGACGCCGATGCTGGTGGCCGACCCCGGAAGCCGGGTCATTGGCACGCTGGCGGAAACCGCGGCGGTGCTTGCGGCGCTCGGGCTTGAGGGCTCCCGGTGATGGGCGGCGGCCCCGCGGGAGAAGATCGCGCCCTGGGCGAGGAACTCGCGCGGCTGGTTCAAACGCTGAGCGAGGCGCAGGCCCGCATTGTGGAGCTTGCGGGCGGCGAGCTGGACGGTGTGCTGGACGCGGCGGGCGCGCTGCACCTGCTTCCGGGTGCGCAGCGGCAGTTGCGGGAGAGCGAGCGCGCGGAGCGCGAATTCGCCGAGCAGCGGGCGGCGATCTTGAACGCGCTTCCCGCGCACATCGCGCTGCTGGACGCCGAGGGGCGCATTATTGCGGTAAACCAATCCTGGAACCGATTTGCCGTGGCCAACGTACTGGCGGACGAGAATTTCTGCGTTGGGAAGAATTACCTTGAGGTATGCGAAGCGGCGCGGGGCGACTGCGCGGAGGAGGCGGCGGAGGCGGCGGCGGGGATCCGGGCGGTGCTTGCGGGGGACCTGGCGGAGTTTGCGCTGGAGTACCCGTGCCATTCGCCGGATCAGAAGCGCTGGTTCCGCCTTATGGTGACGCCGATCCATCCGGGGGATCGGGCGGGCGTGGTGGTGATGCATGTGGACATCACGACGCGCAAGATGGCCGAGGAGGAATTGCGCGAGAGCGAGCGGCACTACCGGGAGTTGTTTGAGAGCAACCCGCAGCCGATGTGGGTTTTTGATCTCGACTCGCTTTGCTTCCTGGCCGTCAACGACGCCGCGATCGGGCATTACGGATATGCGCGGGACGAATTCCTGGCCATGACAATCGCGGATATTCGACCGGAGGAGGATGTGCCCGCATTGCGGGAAGTAGTTGAGACCGTCGGAAACGGTTTGAGCCGTGTCGGGATCTGGCGGCACCGCCTTCGGGACGGTCGGACGATCCTGGCGGAGGTTTCGGCGCACTCGCTCGTATTCGATGGGCGGCGGGCGGCGATGGTGCTGGCGATCGATATGACCGAGCGGATCCGGACGGAGGAGGCGCTTCGGGAACGCGAGGCGTTGTTACGCCAGAGCGAGTCCATGCTGCGCATGGCCTCGTCGCTCAGCCGCCTGGGGGCCTGGGCGGTTGATCTGCCGGAATATAAACTAACCTGGTCCGACGAGGTATGTGACATCCACGAAGTCCCCCGTGGCTACCAGGCACGGCTCGAGGAAGCGATCGACTTCTACGCGCCCGAGTACCACGAGGCAATCAGCCGTGCCTTCGTCCGCTGCGCGGAAACCGGGGCGCCCTTCGACCTCGAACTGGAGATCATCACCGCACGGGGCAACCGCGTATGGATCCGCACCATCGGGGAGGCCGTGCGCGACGAGAACGGCCGCATTCAGCGCGTCCAGGGCGCGTTTCAGGACATTTCCGCCCGCAAGGCCGAAGAGCAGCGCAAGCGAAGCCTGGAAGAGCGCCTCGCGCGGACGCTGGAGAGCATCTCGGACGCATTTTTCGCGCTGGACCGGGAATGGC
The DNA here is from genome assembly GCA_019637335.1 of Candidatus Hydrogenedentota bacterium. Lineage (NCBI taxonomy): Bacteria > Pseudomonadati > Candidatus Hydrogenedentota > Candidatus Hydrogenedentota bacterium. Next base: position 397,512 of record JAHBVV010000001.1, read on the forward strand.
GCTTTACCTACTTGAACCAGGAGGCCGAGCGCGTATTGGAGCGTCCGCGGGAGGACTTGCTTGGCCGGGTCGTCTGGGACGAATTTCCCGAGGCCGTGGGAATGCGTTTTGAGCGGGAATACCGGCGCGCCGTGGATGAGCGGGTCTCCGTCTCTTTTGAAGAGTACTACCCGCCCCTCGAATGCTGGTTCAATGTTCGGGCGCACCCCTATGACGGCGGCCTTGCGGTGTACTTTGGCGACATTACGGAGGTGAAGGTCGCTCGGGAGCGGATCGAATTGGCGGAGCGGCGTTTCCGGGAGCTCGTGGCGCATGTTCACGATATTTTTTATGTTTACGAGCCGGACAGCGATGCGCTGCTTTACGTGAGCCCGGCGTTTGAGGACGTTTGGGGGGTTCCGTGCGCGCGGGCCTACGAGGCGCCCCGGGAGACGTATCTTGCGGCGATTCACGAGGATGATCGCGCTTTTGTGGAGGAAGTTTTTCCTAAGCAGATGCGGGGCGAGGCGCCCGAGGTGGAGTTTCGGATCCGCCGGCCCGATGGCGATGTGCGCTGGATCCAGGAGTTTACGTACCCGGTGTATGGCGAGGGGGGCGCCATTGAGCGGGTAGTGGGGACGATGCGCGACATCACGGAGCGCAAGCGCGCGGAACTTGATTTGCAGACGAGCGAGGAGCGGTTTCGGTTGCTTTCGCGGGCGACGAACGACGCCATCTGGGATTGGAACCTGCTGACCAACGCGTTGTGGTGGAACGAAGGTTTCGAGGTGCTATTCGGGTTCAGCCGCGACGAAGTGGAGTCGACGATTGAATCGTGGACGAGCCGGATCCACCCGGACGACCGGGACGCGATTGTAGGGCAGGTGGATAACGTGATTGCGGGCGCGGACGACTATTGGGACGGCGAGTACCGGTTTCTCCGAAAGGATGGCAGTTACGCGCATGTGCTGGACCGGGGGTATATCATCCGGGATGATTCCGGACAGGGCGTTCGGATGATCGGCGGCATCACGGATCTTACGGAGCGGAAGGAGGCGGAACTGCGGCTTGCCGAACAGGCGGCGCTGCTGGACGAGGCGAGCGACGCGATTCTGGTGCGGGATTTGCACAACCGGGTGCTGTTCTGGAACCGGCGTGCGGAGGAAATGTACGGCTGGTTCGAAGAAGAGGTGCTCGGGCGGAATGTCGGGGAGATTCTCGACAGCGATCCCGCGCTGCTTGAAGCGGCTACGGAGGCGGTGTTGCGGGATGGGGAATGGAGCGGGGAAGTTGAGCATAGGACAAAGGGGGGCAAAACGATCACCGTGCTTGCGCGGTGGACGCTGCTGCGGAATCCGGACGGGTCGCCGCGGTCGATCCTGGCGCTGAACGCGGACATCACGGAGCGGAAGCGGATGGAGGCACAGTTTCTGCGTAGCCAGCGGATGGAGAGCATCGGCACGCTGGCGGGCGGGATCGCGCACGATCTGAACAATATTCTGGCTCCCATTCTCATGTCGATCGAGATGTTGAAGGAGCAGGCGAGCGACCCGGAGGCGCTGGGCGTGATCGAGACGCTTCAGGGCAGCGCGCAGCGGGGGGCGGATCTGGTGCGCCAGATTCTGGGCGTCGCGCGGGGTCTGGAGGGGCGGCGCATCCCGATCACCCCCGCGGCGATTGCGGAGGATGTCCGCCGTATTGCGCGGGATACGTTTCCGAGGAATATTGACTTCCGGCTGAACGTTCAGCCGGATCTCTGGCTGGTGCACGCGGATCCGACGCAGCTCCACCAGGTGATGATGAATTTGTGTGTGAACGCGCGGGATGCGATGCCGGAGGGGGGGCGGCTGAACCTGATTCTGAAGAACGCGATCGTGGACGAGGTGTTCGCGGGTATGAACAAGGAGTCGAAGCCGGGCCCGTACGTGATCGTGCGGGTCGAGGACAGCGGGTCCGGGATGACGCCGGAGGTGCAGGAGAAGATCTTTGAGCCCTTTTTCACGACGAAGGACATCGGGCGCGGTACGGGGCTCGGGCTTTCGACGACGTTTACGATCGTGAAGAATCACGGCGGTTTTATCCATCTGTACAGCGAGGTGGGGAAGGGTTCCCGGTTCAAGGTTTACCTGCCGGCGGTCACCACGGCGGAGACGCTCACGGAGGAAATTGTTGCGGCCAAGCCGGACCTCCCGCGGGGCAACGGAGAGCTTATTCTGCTGGTGGACGACGAGGAGAACATCCGTGATATCACGCGGCGGGCGCTGGAGCGCTTCGGCTACCGGGTGATACTGGCGGAGAACGGGGCGGAGGGCGTATCGCTTTACGCGCAGCACCGGGGCGAGATCGCGGTGGTGCTTACGGACATGAGCATGCCGGTGATGGATGGTCCGGCGATGATCGTGGCCTTGAAGTCGATCGATCCGGCGGTCCGTATTATCGGGTCGAGCGGGCTCAACGCGAACGGGCACGTGGCGAAGGCGGCGGGCGCGGGGTTGGAGTATTTTGTGCCGAAGCCGTACACGGCGGAGGTTTTGCTTTCCACACTTCGGGCGGTGCTCCGGGGCGAAGGCGCGCCATCGCCGCCGACATTGCGGCCGGCCACGCCCGCGGCGCCGGTGGTGGCGGTCCGGCCCCGGGACGCGGCGGAGGATCCGGCGGTATCCGCACGGATCCTGGTGGTTGAGGACGAGGGTCCGCTCGGGCTACTTGCGGTGCGGATATTGATGAAGGCGGGCCACGAGGCGGTGCATGTGGAGTCGGGTGAATCGGCGCTGGATCTGCTTGCGGCGCGCGGGGGGGGCTTTGACATTGCGCTTACGGATATTCACATGCCGGGCATGGGCGGGGAAGCGTTTTACCGCGCGGCGGCGGAGCGTTACCCGGACTTGCGGTTCATCTTTGTGACGGGGGAAGGGCGGCTTCCCGAGGGGCTTGCGGGCGAGGGCGACGACGCGCGGCTGCTGTCGAAGCCGTATACCGCGCAGCGGCTGAAGGACGCGATCCATGCGGCGATCCGGGGGTAGGGCGCGGGGCAGCCTGGGGCGCAACCAGGGAATTGATCACCACGAAGGGCACGAAGCCCACGAAGAAAAGCCGAGAGGAATTTTAACCGCAGAGAACGCAGAGAGCGCATACGTGGTGGGTGGGGGTACGCGGACGGATTGGGGTAATTGAATGGGGGCGCTTTTTAACCGCGAATGAACACGAATCAACGCGAATGCGCTGGGGGCAGCCTCTGGCCGGGGTCAGGAATTTTGACCACGGATTACACTGATGACACGGATAAAGGATCGAGCGGGTGGTTGTGGATTGCCGGGCGGCAGCGTGCGATTTTCGGGGCGGCCTGTTTGGGTTTTTCATCATCAGCATTGTAGCGGGGTTGATCGGTCGGCGGGCGGGAGCGGGACGCGGGGTTGCTGTGCGCGGGGGATTGAATTGGGAGCCACAGAGAGCACAGAGAACACAAAGAAAATGGAGCAGCAGCCGTTGGCCGCAATCGAAGAGGGTTCACCACGAAGGGGGCGAAGGGGGCGAAGGGAAACAGGGAAGAGTCGTTAACCGCAAAGAACGTAGAGAGCGCATAGGTGGTGGGTGGGGGTACGCGGACGGATTGGGGTGGTTGAATGGTGACGTTTTTTAACCGCGAATGAACACGAATCAATGCGAATGCGCTTGGAGCAGCCTCTGGCTGCGGTCGGGAATTTTGACCACGGATTACACTGATGACACGGATAAGAGAGGAATCGGGTCGTTGCGGGCGCCGGCGGCAGCGCGCGATTTTTTGAGTGATCTACTTGTTTTTTCACCATCAGCATTGTAGCGGGGTTAATCGGTCGGCGAGCGGCATCAGGAGGCGTTTTGTTGTTCCGCGGCCCGTTTCTTTTCGCAGAGGGCGATGATCTCCTCGGCGTGGATTGTGTTCTCCAGGACATAGGGCGCGGGCGCGCGGGCGAGAAAGGCGTTTGCCGCCGCAATGCCGTCGTCCCAGCGTTTCTGGTGGTAGTTCAGCCAGCCCTCGGTCATCAGGGCGGGGAGGTAATCGGGATCGACGGATCGCGCGTGCTCCAGGTGGGTGCGGGCCTGTTCGTAGTCCTTTGACGCCATGAGACGCGCCGCCTCGGCGAGGCGGACGAGGGCGTTGTCCGGCGCGAGGTCCAGGGCCTCGGCGAGCAGGCGTTCTACATCCGGCTTGCCCTGTAAGCCAGGGTTGTGCGAGCGCGCGGCGAGCGCCATTGCGCGCAGGAGATCGTAGTCGTAGGGTTCTTCGAGGTCGGCGGTCACGAAGAAGGCGCCGGGATCGCGCTCGAAGAAGACGCGGGTCTGCGCGTCGTCCCGTGCGCGGGCAAGGTAGGCCAGGTACATGCCATTGATGAAGGGGTTGTCGGCCTGGATGGCGCGGGCCAGGTCGAGGAGTTCCTTTTCGCGGGGCGTTCCGATGATGCCGGGGTCGTCCGAATGCTCGACAAAGGCGTAGACGCGCCACCAGTGGTAGGTGTAGACGTTGATAAATCCCCGCACGCTTGGATGGCGCATACCGAGGCGCTCGAAACAGTCGACCGCCATGGCCAGGTCGTCCACGTCCAGGGCGAAGCGCGCGGCGCGACCGAGGAGATAGGGCTCGTCCGGGTTCAGCATCAACTGCGCTCTCAAGCCCTCGACCAGCCGTTGCCGTATTGGGTCGCTATCGGGGCCTTCCTCATAATCGGGGCCCCGGTCGCGCATCCAGCGCGCCGCGTCTCGGAGGAGCGTCAACAGATAGGGAAAGTCCCCGGCGGCCTGCTCAAATTCGGCCACGAGCGCATCGACCTTCTTCCAGTCGCCGAACCACTGGGGCAGGGAGTAGTTCAAGAGTGTGTTGCGCACGTGGAGGTGGTGCGGGTTCAGCGCCAGGGTCTCGTCGTGGTATTTCTGAATCGCGGCGAGTTTCTTGCCGACGCCGGCGGCGGCCCGGGCCATGGACGCTGGAATCTCCGGGTCTTCCTGGTTCAGTTTGCGCGCGGCGTTGAGGTCGGCCCAGGCGAGTTTGTGGTACTTTCGGTACCCTTCCCACCCCTCCTCGGTAACTTTGTGGGCGAAGTCCGTTCCACGGTATTTCCAGGCGATGGAAACGTAAACGCGACCCCGCACCAGCAGCGGAAGGTAGGATCCCGACGATGCCGCTATCCATTCATCGAGCACGGAGAGCAGCTGCGGGTATTCTTCGTCCTTGAGAACGCGACCCAGGCTGTTGATCAGGCTACTGTAGCGGTAGCGGTCGAAGGGGGTGTCCTGTTTCGCGCGGAGGGCTGCGATGTCTTCCTCGACGGCGGCGAAGTCTTTTTCGTAGTACAGGCGGTTGCGCGTGTCCGGCAGCAGATATACGGTCTCGTAGTGGTCATGCAGGCCGAGTTTTGCGGTCAGGGCTTCTTGCTCGCGCCGGCCCTCCTCGCGTTTCCTTTCGCGGCGTTCGGCCTCGGCGGCGTCTTCTTCCGCGTCCTCGGGGGAGTCTTCGGCGCCCCAGCTCGGGTGATCGTTTATTTCACTCAGGAGCGTGGTGAATGCGAAGTAGCTGGCGGCGCCCATGAGCACCAGGGAAAAAAGAGCCCCCGCGAGGCCCGCGATCAACCATTTGATGCTTATTGGATTCATGAGAAGGGCTCCCTCGTTTTGCCTTGTCTGCTGCTCCGGCGCGTAGCCGACCGCCCGGATACAGGATAGCCCATTTCGGGGGATCCCGCAAGGGGGGGGGCTGGCCAGGGCAATCGCATTTAGACTTCCTACTCCAGCCGAGCGCCCTATGAAGCGCCTTGAATGTTAAAAAAGGGCGCGTGTTGGATCGCTGGAATTTCGCCCGCGGCGAATCCCGGACCTTGCCGGCAGAGATGCCGGCGCTCCAAAACGCTCACTTTCGTTGCATCAAGGTTCCAAATCGATTCGAGATTGCGCCCATATTCCCAGATCGAGTTTCAATCCGATTGCCCTGGTGGGGCTGACGCAAAACGGGCAGGGGGAACCCAAAACGGGCAGGCGCGGCGTCATTGAGGCGTCTTCAGGCCGCGTGCTACACTCGGGATTTCCCGAGAAAACGGCATCATTGCGGCGCGCGGCTGTGCGGCGCGGGGGTGGTATGGATTTTGCTTGTCGTTGCAGTGACTGCCAAGTTGGGGGCAGTCCATCGGGGAAAGCGCCCGGCGCGCCGAGCGACGCGGGCCGAACCACGCGGAGTTAAGGAGATGAGCGCACGATGATCAAGGCAAATGGACTGACGATGCATTACGGGCCGGTGCGGGCCTTGCATGATGTGTCGTTCGAAGTGAACCGCGGCGAGGTGGTGGGCCTGTTGGGCCCGAACGGCGCGGGCAAGTCAACGACCATGAAGATCCTGACGACGTATCTCTACCCTTCTTCGGGGTCCGCCATTGTGGCGGGGGTGGATGTGCTGAAGGACCCGGTGGAGGTGCGGAAGAAGATCGGCTACCTCCCGGAGGTGCTTCCGCTGTATATGGATATGGAGGTGCGGACGTACCTCGATTTTGTGGGGAGCGCGCGGGGTCTTTCGGGTGCTCGGTTGAAGGAGCGGACGGACGCGGTGCTGGACGTGACGGGGCTTCGCCCGATGTACCGGAAGGTGATCCGGGAGCTTTCGAAGGGCTACAAGCAGCGTACGGGTATTGCGCAGGCGCTGATCCACGATCCGGAGGTGGTGATTCTGGACGAGCCGACTTCGGGGCTGGACCCGCACCAGATCCTCGAGATCCGGGCGCTGATCAACGATCTGGCGAAGGAGAAGACGGTTATCCTCTCCACGCATATTCTCCACGAGGTGGAGACGACGGCGGACCGTATCGTGATCATCAACCGGGGCGAGATCGTGGGCGATGGCACGCTGGACGAACTGCGCCACCAGGCGAAGGACAGCGAGCGGACGTCGTTTGCGGTCGAGGCGGCGCGCGGCGATGTGGAGCCGAAGCTGAAGCAGATCAAGGATGTCACGCATGTGGAGTGCGCGGGCGAGGACAACGGCTGCGCGAGCTTCCTGCTGTTTTCGCGTACGGGGACGAGCCCGTGGCGCGAGGTCAGCGATCTGGCGCAGGCGCAGCAGTGGAAGGTGAAGCAGCTGGGCGACAAGCCGTTGACGCTGGAGGAGACCTTTCTCACCCTGACCGAAAAAGCCGCCCAGGCAGCCTCTTAAAGGATTTCGACGCATGAACAACATTAAAGCGATTATGCGCCGCGATCTCGGCGCCTACTTCACCTCGCCCGTCGGCTACATTTTCATGATGGTTTTCGTGACCATCAGCGTCGGGCTTTATATTACGTCCTTCTTTGCGTTTCCCGTGGCGGACATGCGGCCGTACTTCGACAATCTGCCGATTCTGCTGTGCGTGTTCATGCCGGCGGTAACGATGCGGATTTGGGCGGAGGAGCGGAAGGAGAATACGTGGGAGATGCTCCTCACCTTCCCGATGGAGGCGCGGGAGCTGGTGCTGGGCAAGTTCCTGGCGGCGCTGATTTTCTTCGGGCTTACACTGCTGAGCACGGTGACGGTTCCGGTGATGCTGATGTCGCTGGGCGAGCCGGACACGGGCGCGATCTTCACGGGCTACTTCGGCACGTTGCTGCTGGGGGCTTTTTTCCTGGCGCTCGGCATATTGTTTTCGGGTTTCTTCAAAGACCAGATTGTCGCGTTCGCGGTGACGCTGCTGACCTGCTTCGGTTTTTTTCTTATCGGCACGAACTTCATCGCGGCGTACATTGATGATCGCATTCCGGGGCTGGGATCGCTGCTTTCGGATCTGCTGGGGCTTTTCGGGCACTACGGGGCCTTTACGCGCGGGGTGATTGACCTTGCCGACGTGGTGTACTTCCTGGTGTGGACGGCGGTGTTCCTGGTGTTGAACGTGATGTACATCGACGGGCGGAACCGGCCGAAGGCGCGGACGATCTTTGCGGCGGCGGCGGCGATGAGCGTGGTGATCGGCCTGCTGTTCAACTACGTGATGGCCGGGTCGAGCCTGATCCGCATTGACATGACGGAGGGGAGGATCTACACGATTTCCCAGGCGACGAAGAACATGCTTGCGGAGCTGGACACGCCGGTTCAGGTGAAGGTGTATATCACGCCGCGCACGAGCATGCCGACGGGGATGAAGGATCTCGAGCAGAATATTACCGACAAGCTTGAGGAAATGCGGGTTGCTTCGCGTGGGATGATCGAGTACCGGACCATACCGATGGACGTGGCGAACGTGTACGCGAATCCGGACGAGGAGGATGGCGAAGCCGAGAATGGGAAGGAGGCGGCGATCGAGCGGCGCATGCTGGAGAAGGGCGTGCAGCCGTTCAGTGTTCAGGCGATGAGCAAGGACGAGGTGACGAACAAGCTGGTGTATTCGAGCATCGGCATCGGCTACAAGGACAAGGCGGAGGAGATCATTCCGCAGGTGGTTCCGGACCGGCTGCCCGAGCTGGAGTACCGCCTTGTGAGCACGATCCACAAGATGACGCGCGAGCGGGAGCCCGTGGTCGCGCTTGTGGCCCCGATGGAGGCCATTAATATAGACCCGCAGATGCGGCAGATCCTGATGCAGATGGGCCAGCCGGTTCCCGAGAGCGACGATCCGTACGAGTACCTCCAGCAGATCCTGGAGATTGAGAAGTACCACGTCGAGCGGGTTGAGTTAACGAAGGACAGCCCATTGCCGGAGGAGTACGACACGCTGGCGGTGATCAACCCGCGCAACCTGAACGAGCGCCAGCGCTGGGAGATCAACCGGGCGTTGCGCAGCGGCAAATCGGTGATTATGGCCGTGCAGAATTACGAGTGGGATTACCGGCCCTCGCCGCAGGGTTACAACATCAGCCGCCGCGACGAGAATCCGGGCGTGAACGAGCTGCTGGAGGCCTACGGCCTCGGCGTGAGCACGGACATATTGATGGACGTGAACAAGGTTCCGTTGACGATCCAGTCGGGGGGCGGTTCGCTTGCGGACCTGCTCCGCCCGCAGCAGGTGAACCTGCCGATGCATATCCTGGTTAACAGCAGTTCGATGTCGGAAGACACGGCGATTACGAACCGGCTCGCGTCGATATTCTACCTCTGGGGCACGGCGCTGGATATCGACGAAAGCACGTTGCAGCGGCATGGCCTGACGGCGAACGTAGTCATGACGACGAGCGCGCGCGCCTGGACCGTCCCGGCGACGGATACGATGACCGGGGCGTCCTTTGAGGAGCCGGTGGACGGGGAGCGGCGGGCGTACCCGCTGATGGCGGTGGTGAAGGGCCAGTTCCCGGACGCGTTTGCGGACGGGGAGCGTCCCGCGTGGCCGGCTCCGGCGCCGCAGCCGGGGCAGCCGCCGATGCCGCAGGACGACGAAGCGGAGGCTCCGGCGTCGCCTGTCGAGGCGAGGCCGGGCCAGCTGATTCTGCTGGGCTGCTCGGAGACCTTCCGGAAGAATTTCCTTCAGGACGCGAACCTCGACCTGTTTTTGAACAGCGTGGACGCGGTGACGCTGAACGAAAACCTGGCGCTGGTGCGCGGGAAGAAGCCGATCAACCGGTTCATCGATCGCCCCTCGGATGACCAGAAGTTTTTCTGGCGCGCCGTGAACTACGGGCTTGCGAACACGGTGATCGCGGGGGTTGGCATTGTCTTCCTGCTGAACCGCCGCCGCGCCCGCAACGCCTACACGATGTCGCACGTGAACGCCTGATCGCATACCGGCGGCTGGGGACAGCCCGCAGGTGGAGATAGATTACGATGAGTTTCAAGAAACTGTTGCCTTTTCTCGCGGTGCTGGTTGTGCTCCTGCTGCTTGTTCTTATGAAGCGGGGCCTCCAGCGAACGCCTTCCCTGGAGACCCAGGCGAACCTGCAGCCACTCGTGGCGGCGGATCTGGGCGCGGCGGACATTGCGAAGCTGGAGCTCTACGCCGGGGCCGCGCCGGACGAGAAGGTGGTGTTGGAGAAGGCGGGCGATGCGTGGGTGGCCCGGAGCCATTTCGGCGCGCCCGTCAATGCGGACACGATCCAGGGGTATCTGGACAAGATCGAGAATCTGCAGGGCGAGTTCCGCGCCACGGCGCAGGGCGACGCCCAGCTGGCCAGCTATGATCTGAAGGAGGATCAGGCGTTCCGCGTGGTCGCGTACGCGGCGGGGAAGAACGAGCCCGCCGCGGATCTGCTCTTCGGGAAGGCGCCGAGCCACAGTTCGGTTTTTGTGCGGAAGGCGGGCGACACGACGGTGTATGTTGAGTCGAACAACCTGCGCCGCGAGGCGGGGCTCTTCGGCGAGGATCTTACGGAGGCCCCCAAGGCGGACAAGTGGCTCGACAAGACCGCGCTGTCGGTGGAGAAGGACACCCTGGCGAAGGTGAGCATCACGACGCCGGACAAGTCGCTGGTGTTTGAGAAGCGCGTGACGGAGGTTCCGCAGCCGGAACCGGCCGAGGGCGAAGAAGCGCCCGAAGCGCCCGCGGCGCCCCAGGTGGAAGAGGAATGGATTCTTACGGCCGGCGGCGCGGAGAAGACCTACAAGGACAACGCGCTGCAGGGCGTGTTCAATCGGCTCGCCTCGCTTACGGCGTCGAATATTGTCGACCCGTCGAAAAAGGCGGAGTGGGGGCTGGAGACGCCGGGCTTCACGCTCGCCGCGGCGCCCGCGGAAGGTGACGAGATCGTCATCGAGGGGGGGCGTCCCGATCTCGCCGGCGTGGGGTACATCCGCGTGGCCAGCAACGAGCGGGACGTGGTGTATGAGCTGAGCGCCTACAACTTCGATCAGCTTTTCCCGAAGGGGTCTTCGCTGATGGATCTTCCGAAGTGGGACGTGCCTCAGGAGGAAATTACGGGGATTACCATCGATCAGCCCGAGGGCCGGATTGTGCTGGCGAAGCAGGGCGAGAAGTGGTCTGTGGTGGAACCCGCTAGCAGCCTGAAGGTGCAGCAGCCGGCGATCGATGGACTCGTCAGCGCGGTGTCGGCGTGGACGCCCGGCGACTATGCGGACGGGGCCGCGGAAACCGGCGCGTTTAACCGGTCGGTGCAGGTGACGGCGGGCGGTTCCGTGCGGAGTTTCTCGATCGCGGACGACGCGCGGGGGTCCGAGGGCGTGTATGCGCGCATGGACAGCGACAGCGAGATTTATGTGATGAAGACCGCGGACAAGTCGAAGGTTTTCCTCAAGCCGCGCGACGTGTTCCAGCTGGCGCTGTTTGACCTGACCGCGGGCGACGTCACGCGGCTCGACGCGCGGGCGGAAGGGCAGGCCGTTTCGCTGCGCCAGGGCGAGGCGGGCGCGTGGACCATCGAGATGGACGGCGCGACCTTTGAATCGCCCGGTGACGAGGCGGCCAACCTGCTTTCGGTGCTGCTGGACCTTGAAGCGGCCGACGTGAACTTTGGCGGCGCGCCATCGGGCGTGACGGAAGCGGGGGCCTTCACGATCACCACCCGCAACGGCGCGTCGCGCCTGCTGGTCTACGGCGAAGAGAACGAAGGCGTACACCCGGTGTCGGTGAGCGGGATGCAGAACACGTTTACGGTCGCCGCCGCCGATCTGGACCGTCTCCTCACGGCGCTGAACGCGGTGAAGGACGCCCGGGGCGAAGCCGCGCCCGCCGCAGCGCCTGCAGCGGAAGCGCCCGCTACGGAAGCGCCTGTGACGGAAGCGCCCGCTACGGAAGCGCCTGCGACCGAAGTCCCCGCAGCGGAGGCGCCGGCGGTGGAAGAACCCGCAGCGGAAGCGCCTGTGACTGAAGCGCCTGCTGCCGAAGTCCCCGCAGCGGAAACGCCTGTGACTGAAGCGCCTGCTGCCGAAGCGCCTGCCACGCAGGAACCCGCAGCCGAAGCGCCCGCAGCGGAAGCGCCCGCAGTGGAGGCCCCCGCAGTGGAGGCCCCCGCAGCGGAAGCGCCTGCCGCCGAAGCGCCTGCCGCCGAAGCGCCTGCCGCCGAAGCGCCGGCGGTGGAAGAACCCGCGGCGGACGCATCAACACCGGAGACGCCGGCGGAGTAATCCTTACGCCATGCGCGCCTTTTGCTTCACACCCATCCTCCTTCTTGGCGCGGCCCTGGCCACCCCCGTGGTGGCCGGGGCTGACGCCGTTTCCAGCAGCCGCCGCACGGCGATCGTCACGGCGATCGAGAAGGTTTCGCCGGCGGTTGTCACGCTCAATGTCGTCGCGTATGAGCGCGAGCGCGTGATAGACCGCGACTTCTGGGGCCTCTTCGGGCCACGCTTCTTCACCCGGAGCCGTCCGGTGGAGGGCATCGGCACCGGGTTCATCTTCGACCCGCGCGGCTACATCCTCACCAACTACCACGTCATCCAGGGGGCCGACGCGATCACGTCCGTTTCCCTGCCGGGCGGGCGCCAGCTCGAAGTCGAGTTTATCGGGGCCGACGAGCGCGCCGACCTGGCGGTCCTCAAGGCGAGCGGGGATCGGCTGCCCCACGTGAAGCTGGGGACCTCCAAGGATTTGATGATTGGCGAGTGGGTCATCGCGATCGGCAATCCCTTCGGGACCATGATGGCCGATCAGCAGCCCAGTGTGAGCGTGGGGGTGATCTCGGCGAACCACCGGCGCGTCAGCCGCAGCGTCGGCGGCGGGGAGCGCCTCTACCAGGACCTCATCCAGACCGACGCCGCCATCAACCCCGGCAACAGCGGCGGTCCGCTGGTGAACGCGGCCGGCGACGTGGTCGGCGTGAACACCATGATTTTCTCCAGCAGCGGCGGCCACCAGGGGCTCGGCTTCGCCATTCCGGCTGATCGGGCGCGCCGCGTCGCCGAGGAACTGATTGAGTTCGGGCGGCGCCGGAACCCGTGGATCGGCATCCACGGCGAGGCGGTGGCCGATCTTTCGCCGCCGGCAATCCGGCAGTTCGGTCTGAAGGCCACCCGCGGGGTGCTCGTCACGGAGATCTACCGCAACGCCCCCGCCTTTCGGGCCGGGCTCGAACTCGGCGACGTCATCCAGAAGATGAACGGCATCCCGGTGGCGCATCCGTCGGAGATGGACTTCATCAACTGGGACCTCTTCATCGGCGACGACGTGACGCTGGAGGTTGATCGCTACGGCGCGCCCCGGACGATACGTTTCAAGGTGGAAGAGCTGGACCGGTGATTGCGGGGTCACACGGTTATTTCACCGGCGCAGCGATCGCATGACGTCTTGCGCTCCTTGTGCCGCGAGCAGGAATGAGTGAAAGTCCGCAGGGCAGCCTTGGTCCGCAAGCAAAGAAATGATCACCACGAAGGGCACGAAGGCCACGAAGGAAAGAAGTTGACGAAGGATTGATACGCACGCGAAGGCGCAAAGGAGATGATCGGGGGCGCGACGCGCGGTCAGGGCGGGCGGGGGACTGGATTTGGAGCCACAAAGAGCGCAAAGAACACAAAGTACACGGGAGCGCCTCTGGGCGGAACCAAGGAATTGATCAGCGCAAGGGCACGAGGGATACGAAGAGGAAGAGAGACGAAGCTTTGACCGCAGAGACCGCAGAGACCGCAGAGACCGCAGAGACCGCATAGGGTGATTTCTTGTACGCAGATGGATTGGGTGGATGATCGAGAGAGTGCATTCTTAACCACGAATAAACACCAATGCACACGAATGCATCGGGAGAAGCGGCTGGCCGCGATCAGGATTTTTGACCACGGATTACACGGATTACACGGATAGAGAATGATTTCGGTCGTTGGGGTGTGCAGGCGGCTGCGTGTTGCTTCCAAGGTGGCCTGTTCGGATTGTTCAGCATCGGAATTGTAGCGGGGTTTATCGGGTGGGCGGGGGATTGGATTTGGAGCCACAAAGAGCGCAAAGAACACAAAGAACACGAGAGCGCCTCTGGGCGGAACCAGGGAATTGATCAGCGCAAGGGCGCGAGGGATAAGAAGAGGACGAGAGACGAAGCTTTGACCGCAGAGAACGCAGAGAGCGCATAGGGTGATTTCTGGTACGCAGATGGATTGGGCGGATGATCGAGAGAGTGCATTCTTAACCACGAATGGACACCAATGCACACAAATGCGCCCGGAGAAGCGGCTGGCCGCGATCAGGATTTTTGACCACGGATTACACGGATTACACGGATAGAAAATGATTCCGGTCGTTGGGGTGTGCAGGCGGCTGCGTGCTGATTCCAAGGTGGCCTGTTCGGATTGTTCCGTATCGGAATTGTAGCGGGGTTAATCGGGTGGGCGGGGGATTGGATTTGGAGCCACAAAGAGCGCAAAGAACACGAAGAATACGGGAGCGCCTCTGGGCGGAACCAAGGAATTGATCAGCGCAAGGGCACAGGGCGGCCGTTGGCCGGAACCAAACAAAGTTGAACCGCGAATTAACGCGAAAGGACACGAATGAAGAAAGGATGGTCTCGCTTTGGGAATTCGCGGCGGTATTCACGGCATCAATGGGCCGTTCGAACCCGGCGCTCACGCTGTCTCGGGCTGGAAGCCCAAGCCACGTTGGCGCGGGTGGAACGATTTGGGTTGTTTGTGGCGGCGCGACGGCTGTGTCGAAAATGGGCCGGAGCATTGTGTGGCGTGGGTTGGGTTGGGGCTTGACGTGTGTGGAATCCGGGGTTGCGACAGGGGGAGTATGGGCTTTTGGGAACCTGGGGTTGATTTGCCGCAGACAGGAATGTCCGCGATCCTCGCCTGCGGCGCTTGGACAGCCGGGACGCCTATCCTACATTTGCGCCTGGCGGCGCTGAACACAGCCGGGACGGCTGTGCCACTTTCTTTTCGAGGTGGTTTTGGTGGGGTCAGGGGGAACTTTTTGGAGGCGGGCTCACTTTGCCGCAGACAGGAATGTCCGCGATCCATTGCGCCTGCGGCGCTTGGACAGCCGAGGCATGCATTCACAACGGGGGGGCTCATTCCACTCGGGTGTTATGTTTTTTCAGAGGCGCCTATGCGGCTTTTCGCGCGCAGTAACCGTAAAGCCGTAAAAAATCAACGGAATAAATTTGTACTTGCATAATTATTCAATCTGCGCTACCATGGATTAACGAACAGTCAGGGCTGCGGCATTACAACGGGCGAGCGGGTATCGCCCCGGCTATGGGAGGCAACATGGCCAGTGTACATTTTTCTCCGCGCGCGCTTGTGGCGCGCGCCCTTTACCTCGGGGTTCTGGGCCTATGTGGCGCGATCCAGCCGGCGCAGGGGGCGGTGTTTTTCGTGAATTCGTTTGGGGACGAGGGGGATGCGGTGCCGGGGGACGGCGTGGCCGAGACCATGCCCGGGACGGGGATTACAACGCTGCGCGCTGCGATCGAGGAAGCGAACGCCTTTCCGGGGCCCGACACGATCCGCTGGTCCCTGGTGTATAATCAGACTTGTAGAGATTGTCCAACTCACTGCGTAATCTCGATTAATGTGACCCGGCCCTTGCCGCCCCTCGCCGACCCGACGGGCGGCACGACCATCGAGGGATTCTCGGGCCACTTGATTGGCACGACTATGGATCCGTCGCTCGGGGAGCCCGGGTTCAATGCCGCGCTGGTTATCCAGAGCGCCAACAACGTGGTCAGCGGAGTCCGCTTCCGAGACTTTCCTCAGGATGGTATTGTGATTTCCGGCCCCAATGCGACGGGAAATCTAATTCAAGGTGTCACGATCGGGAAGGATGCTTGCACCCTGGTAACCGGCGTGCGCCGCCATGGAATTGTCATCGAGAACGGCGCCTCTGGCAACGTAATCCGCGGCGTAAACGTGGTCCGCTCCGGCGGCTATGGGATTGTCATGACCGGCGAGGGGACGGAGGGCAATACCGTCGTTAGCAGCCATTTGGGCCAGGATCCGGAAGCCAATCTTCCTGTTTGCGGAATCATTCCGGACGACATTGAAGGGTCCTATGTCCCGATCGTGCCAAATCATGATCCGTGCGACTGGGATCACATGAACGCCTGGCATTTGAAGTATGTCACTTCGAGTCATAAGCCCAATACCCTGGGTAACATTCTGATCGAGGCGGGCGCGTCCAACAACACGATTGGGGGGGCGGGCCGGGAGAACCGCAATTATTTTGGCGGGGCGATCTGGACCTCCAGGCATACCCTCAACGACCCGTTCGAATTCTGTGATCGGGATCTGCTGAGCGACCGCCCGTTACCGGCTTCGGGCCAGACGCCGGGGGAGACGCCGCTGTTTTCGAACGGGGACGATACGGGGATCACGATACAGGGTGCGGGTACGAGCGGTAACCGGGTGATCAACAGCGACATCGGCTACCGGAATGTTCCGGTGCTCGATCGGGTAATAGATGGCGATTTTAACGGCTTTCACCTGTATCCGGGGCGCGATATGAACGGCAATGGCCGCTTCAGCATCTGGATCCGGGATGGTGCCACCGGCAATATTATCGGGGATCCGGAGGACCCGGAATTGGGCAACCGGATCAGTTTCAGCTACCGGGACGCGATCCGGATTGAAGGGGAGAACACCCGCTTCAACGGGGTGTACAACAACTTCATTTCGGCGGAGGATCACGGGGTCAACATACTGAACGGGGCGAAGGAGAACCATATCGGCGGCCCGGGCGCGGAGAACCATATCCGGGCGCGCGATTTCGGTGTTGTGCTTCAGGGCGCGGGCACCGAGAACAATATCGTGCAGGGGAATCGATTCGACTCGAATGGCTTCTCGGGCATGGCGGTGTTTGGGGGCGCGAGCAACAACCTGATCGGCGGCGCCGGGCCGGGCGAGGGGAACCGCTTCATACTCAATTGCAGCGATGGGGTGGTGCTGTATGAGGCGGATACCCGCGAGAACAGGATCTTCGGCAACGAAATCAGCCGCAGCGGGGAGATCGGCGTATTTGTCGTCGGGGGCGCGTCGGACAACTTCATCGGGGGTCCGGAGCCGGGCCAGGGCAACGATATTCACAGTAATTTTGTCACGGGCGTGGAAATCCATGACGTTTCCAGCACGAACAACCGGATTCTGGGGAACGACATTCACAATAACGAGACGCGGGGCGTGTTCATGGTGGACGGGACGTCCGGGAATATTGTGGGGGGGGAGAGCCTGCCGGAGCGGAACCGCATTTTCGAGAACGGGCGGGCGGGCATCGAGATCAACGGCGCGGCGACGGAGCGCAACCAGATCCGGATCAATTCCATATTTAACAACGACGAGAAGGGTATATTGCTTTCCTTTGGTGCGAACCAGGGCATTACCCCGCCGGTGATCGATCGATTTATTCCCTTTTCCGGGAGCGCGGCGCCGAACAGCCTGGTGGACATTTTTGCGGACGACGCGGAAGAGGGCCGGGACTATATTGGGGGGACGATGGCGGACGCGGAGGGCAGCTACACGATAGCCCTGGATCTGCTTCCGTATTTGAACCGGAACCTGACGACCACGGCCACGGACGTGGACGGCAACACGTCGGAGTTCAGCTTGCCGATCAGCATCATCCCGCCTGTTTTCACGGACGAGCCGGGCGATGTGGTGATTGTTGAGGGGGACGATCTTCTGCTTCCGATGGTGGTGGAGGGGGCGCCCGAGATTGCCTTATCGTGGCGTTTCCGCGCGCCGGGCGGCGGCTACGAGCCGGTTATCGCGAACGATTTTTTCAGCGGCGTCGACACGGAGGCGCTGCTGCTGGAGAACGGGCAGTTCGGCCACGAAGGACACTACCAGTGCATTGCGGACAACGGGCTGGGCGAGGTCTTTTCCCGCGAGGTTTATGTGCGCGTGGTTGTCGCCACGTTGGATACGCTGGACGTCAATACGCTGAATGACGTGGCCGACGGCAATACGTCCTCTATAGCGCGTTTGCTTGCATCGCCGGGCGAGGACGGCCTGGTTTCACTGCGTGAGGCGATCCTGGCGGCGAACTCGATGCCGGGGCGGAACACGGTGCGCTTCGGTGTGGAGGGAGCGATCCAGTTGGAAACGCCCCTGCCCGCCATTGGGGATGGCTCCGGCGGCCTCGTTCTCGACGGCGGCGGCACGGTTGCGCTGGACGGCGGCCTGCTGGAAGGTTCGGGATCCGGCCTTACGATCGAGAGTGCGGAGAATACCATTCGGAATCTATCGATTTACGGCTTCCCCGAGCACGGTATTCTGATCGAGGGGCCGAACGCCTTCGACAACGCGGTCGTGGCGTGCCGCATCGGCAATGATGGGGCCGAGCCTCTGCCCAACCGGGGCCACGGCATCGCGCTGTCGGGCGGCGCGCGCGACAACGCAATCGGCGGGGCACACCGTAACGCGGCCAACCTTATCGCGGGCAACGCGAACGCGGGGGTCGCCATTTCCGGGGCGGGGACGACGGGCAACCGTGTGATCGGGAATACGATTGGCGAGCCCGGCGACGGCACGCTCGGGGGCGGCAACGGCATCGCCGGGGTGTATGTATTTGAGCGCGCCTCGGAGAACTGGATCGGCGGCGGGCTGCCCGAAGAGGGCAACCACATCGGGGGGAACACCGGAATCGGCGTCTATGTCGCCGGCGTGGGGACGTCGGGCAACACGATCCGCAACAATTCGATACACGACAATGGGGATCTGGGGATCCGCCTTTTTGAGGGGGGCAACGACATGATCGCGCGCCCAGCCATTACGGGCATCGATCCGATCGTTGGAACCGCGCCGCCTGGCTGCACGGTCGATTTCTACTCCGATCTTGAGGACGAAGGCCGGACCCCGTTGTTTTCCATCGTTGCCGGGGAGGGGGGCACATTTGAAGCGCCCGCCGACCTGACGAATCAGGAGGGCACGTATCTCACGGCGACGGCGACGGACGCCAGCGGGAACACCTCGGCATTCAGCGCGCCGGTCCCGATTGATTTTACGCCGCCGGTACTTGCCCTGAACGGCCCGGATCGCGACACGCAGGAGTGCGGAACGCCCCACACCGACCCCGGCGTTACCGCGACGGACAATTTCGATGGCGACCTCGGGAGCGCGGTAGTGGTGGAGATTACCGATGGCGCGGGCGCGCCCGTTGAGACGCTGTCGGAGGCCGCGCCCGGCGAATACACCGTTCGCTATACGGTCTCGGACCGCGCCGGGCTTGCCGCGACGCCGGTGAGCCGCCGCGTGCGCGTTGAGGACACGATCCCGCCCGTTGTGGCGATGAATGGCCCGGATGTTATCGAGGTGGCGTGCACCGGCGTTTGGGAGGATCCGGGGGCGACCGCGACCGACAGTTGCGGCGCCGCGGAATGGACTGTTTCGGGCTCCGTCGACACGAACACGCCGGGTTCGTACGAGTTGATCTATCGCGCGACGGACGAGGCGGGGAATGTTTCGGAGCCGGCCGTCCGCACGGTTGTGGTGACGGATTCGACCAGCCCGGTCATCACACTGATTGGCGAGGCCACGTTGGACGCAGAATGTGGCGCGCCCTGGGACGATCCGGGCGCAGTCGCCGTTGATGATTGTGGCGGCGAGATCACCGTGCGCCGAAGCGGCTCCGTGAACACCAGCCGCCCGGGCGTCTATACGCTGACGTACAATGCGACGGACCTTTCTGGCAATGCGGCGGAGGCGGTGACGCGCACGGTGACGGTGGCGGATCGCACACCGCCGGCGCTTGTGCTCAACGGGGACGCGGAGGTGACGATTACCTGCGGAGCGGGGTACGCGGAGCGGGGCGCGACGCTGACCGACGCCTGCGAACCGGGGACGGAAGTGCGGGTTTCGGGCGACCTGAACCCGAACGTGGCCGGCGTCTATACGATTTTCTATGACGCGACCGACGCGGCGGGGAACGCGGCGGAAACGATCATTCGGACGGTGACGGTGATCGGGGCGCGCGCCCCGGAGATCTTCCTTACCGGGGAGGCGCGGGTGATTATCCCCTGCGAGGCGCCCTACGCCGATGCCGGGGCGCGCGCCTATGACGGGTGCGACACCGACATCACCGCCTCCATCGAGGTGGATGGCCTGGTGTATACCACGGCGCCCGGCGAGTACACGTTGACCTATCGCGTGCGCGATGGCGCGGGCGTTCCGGCCGAGCCGGTTTCTCGGACGGTGACGGTGCTGCCTTGCGTGGAGCCGTGCGACGCGCAGTGCAACGGCGATCCCGACGACGCTATCGACGAAGACGGCGACGGGCTTTCGCGCTGCCGCGAGGCCTGCATCGGGACGAGCGACCGAAACCCGGACTCGGACGGCGACGGGATGCCCGATGGCTTCGAATACCGCTACCGGCTCGACCCGGGACGGGACGACAGCGGGCAGGACCCGGACGCCGACGGATCGACCAATATCGAGGAGTTCCTCGAAGGCGGTTCCCCGCGCGATCCCGCGTCACCGCGGCGGATCTATTTCGTAAGCCCCGGCGGATCCGATCGGGCGGAGGCGGGTACACGGGCCAATCCCTGGAAAACGGTGGCGTACGCCATAGGCCGGGTGAGCCCCAGCGCGGATCGCCCCGTGCGAATCTTCCTGGAGGCTGGCGTGTACGAAGAGCGCGTGACCGTTAAGCCGCACACCGAGCTGCGCAGCAACCCGGGCGCATCGGTGGAAATAGTCGGCTCCGTTGTGCTCCGGGAGGCATCCGCGTTGCAGGGTATCACGTTGTCGTCACTGGAATCCGACGCCGGGATAGTGTTTGTCGAGGGGACGGGCGCCGCCGTGCGCGACAGCGTGATTTCGGGCGAACGGGCCCCGGGCCAGGCCGGCGTTGTGATTGAGGCGGGGGCGGGTGCGGAGAGCGAGATCGAGGGTGTTTTGTTCGATGGCCTGGATACGGGCATTGATGTGTTCGGAACGCTGCCCGCCGTGCGCCACTGCCGCTTCACCAATATCGCCACCGCCGCGATCAGGATTCGGGCCGGGGCCGGGCTGCCGCGCACCGGGGCCGCGATGGGGCAGGGCCTGAACGGCTGGAACGAATTCGGCGTGACCGGCGGCGGCCTTGCAATCCAGAACGAGACGGGGACCGTTGTCTCCGCCCAGTGGAACGATTGGGGCACAACCAGCGCGAGCGGTCGGCAGGCGCTTGTGAGCGGGACGGTTAACCAGGCCAAGCCGCTGACGCCGGGCGCGGCTCCGGAAGTCGCCGCGCTCGATGTCGTCGTGTTTTCCGGCGCGAACCAGGCCCGGATCCCCGGCGCGCGCGTCACGATCTCGGGCGCGGGCATTTCGCTGGAGGGGACTACGAACCCGCAGGGGCACGCGGCGTTTCCGGCGCTGGCGCCGGGAAGCTGGGAGATTGTGGTGTCCGCTGGCGGGTATCCCGAGCACGCCTACAGCGCGAGCCTGCCCGCGGGCGAGCGCCATGTGGTCAGTGCGCCGCTCCTCCGGGACGAGCCCGCGCCCGCTCCGGGGAGCTGTCCCCCGCCGGCGGCCGCGAGCGCGCCGGCGGGCGCGCGGGGTGATTTCCTGCTGCTGGGGTTGATCGTGGGCGGGCTGTTTATTGGCCGGCGCCTGCGGTGGCGTTCCTCGGCTCGGGGCTTCGGAGATGCTTGAGTTTCCGGGCGGGGCGCGACGGGATCACGCTTGCCGATCACTTGCATGCGAGAAAAGTTTGGGTGGTCGGGGGCATTGGCGTACACTACGGTGTGATGCGCCCGCGCTACATCGGGCGCGGAGGGTCGGCGTATGCCAAATGAATTTGGACGGCGGACGTTTCTGGGGGCTACGGCGGGCGCGGCGCACTGCAAGGCTATGTTGGGGCTTATGCCTGGAGGGGCTTTGAGGCGGATATCGATCGGGGCGCTCAAACGTTGAGAAGCTGAGTAGCATCCAAGACGACACCCGAGCAACGCGCCAAGGTAGAAGAATGCGCCCAGGGCGTCCTCGACGCCCGGCAACCCCACCTCGACAACGGCGCCACCCTCGCTTACCTCGACGACCCCCACTACCTGCCAGCACCACTCCTGAAGTCCCACCAGAAACCTGACCGTGCTGTAGATCGCTGCTACCCGAAGGAGAAGCTTGAGACGGAACGGGTGGAGTTTTTGTCTGGGTAGTATGAGGAGATGTCGTGCTCACCGCAACGTTGATCGCGTTTTCTTGCCAGAAGTCTGGATTTGACACCACCAGTCAATGGTATTAGAGTTAAGAGCATCCCCTCTCGGGGTTTGGGCGGACAAGGGATAACTCGGAATACACGGTCATGAATTCTAACGCGGCTGAAGTTCAGCTCCTACTTCGCATTGAAGGCACCGAATCCAAGCGCTCCACCGTCGATGCCCCTACGCTTGTTGCCACAATGGACGCCCTACAACGTGCAATCTACTATGTGGCGATGGACTGCTCGGGCCGGGACGTCCGGGAACGGGCGCGTGTACCCAATGACATCGCTCGCCGGTTCGCCCTGGACTGCACAATCGCACAGCCTGGTAGCTTTGCCCAGCCAATGACACTTGGCGCGTTTGCCATGGACACAGAAGATAGCACCCTCATACCCAAAGTCGTATCCGTGTTGAATGAGTGTATCCGTGCCATGTCGGAACAGAACATCCAGCATCTTCGCGGAGTGCTCTCCCATGAAGCGCTGCGAACTCGAATGCTCAAGACGCTTTCCGAGTTGGTCCCAAAGGCGGATAGTAATCACAAACTTCATCTTACTGTGGGGGACAATCCAGAGTTCAGTATAACGCATATCACTTCCACGGTATTTACGAACCTGAAGAAACAAGTCGAACACGAGGAATCTTATCTTACTGTGACAGGGCGACTTCACAGCATCGATTTCTCCGAAAACAAGATTCGAATACACTATCCGGGCAATCAGAAAGAGCTGGAGTGTATTTATGACCCATCCGTAGAAGACCTCTTGCTCGACAATCCTCGGGACTGGATTCAGGTCTCTGGAACGGTCGTTATGGACGATGACGGCGAACCGAAGAAAATCATCGGTGTTGACAATATCTGTGAACTGGATGTATCGGAAATCGTAATACGCGAGATCGTCGCGGACGGGCAACCGCTCTATTTCCGGCCTGCCTTGCGCTTCTCGCCTCAGTCAACAGAGTCCAGGCAATTGATGTATGTGGTGGACGAGACGCTTGGCATTGATGTCTATGCTACGACACGGGAAGAATTGGTCGAATTGATCTGTGCAGAACTGGAACTTCTTTGGCGGGAACAGAAGGCGGAAGATGATGAACGTCTGTCGGACTTTGCCATGCGCCGACGCAAAGCCCTGCGAGACGCCGTCAATTGCAAGAGTGCTTAAGAAGCGCGAGGGAGCGTGCTGTTGAAAGCGGCAGAGATTGAAAAAGGGCTTTTAAATAAAGGGTTTCAGAAGGCCCTGAGTAAGCACAGGTTCTTCAAGTACTACAGCAATAGCGGTGTCGATAGCGGCGTCAAGACCATGCTCAGCCACGGAGCTCGAAGCAAGACCTTGAGTGCCGATTTGATCGGCCAGATGGCAAGGCAATGCGGATTGTCGAGGGCGGAGTTTGAAGACCTGATCAATTGTCCCCTCAGCCGGGATAAGTACGAGGAGAAGCTCCGTCAAGCGGGGCGGCTGTAGACGGCTCTGACATGGGCTCCAGCCACAATCCTCGCTGCTGCAGATGACGGTGAAGTTCCCGCCAGGTAGTTCCTCGGAATCAACCCGTCCGATATAGGAGGGTAGATACCGCCCCAACGTCCGACAACTGATTTTATCCGGCCTTTTCCGTCCCGGCGATGTACCACAAGAACCCAAAACAGGTGTGTGCGCTACACCGAAACAAATGGCCTACCCGTACCGAAATGTGCATCGAACCCAGGCCCGACAGATCGCAAGGTCTATCGGGCTTTTCATCTCCCCCCACAACGCCCCGCCACTCACCACAAAACCGCTGAAATTGTGAACATCAACGTCCTTTTCCAGTAGTCTCGCCCGTCCGGGCTTGTGGCGGTAAACCCATGTAACGAGGGCACAAAAAAATGGCGCGCCAGGAGGGATTCGAACCCGCGACCTACGGCTTAGAAGGCCGTTGCTCTATCCGACTGAGCTACTGGCGCGCATGGGAAGGCGTGGCGCGGGGGTGGTGGGCCCCGGGTCGCGCCGGGGGTGATTATTCCATATGGGCCCTGGCCGGGTAAAGTGGCGGGCTGGACTGGCGGGTACAGCGTTTCATGACGCTTCGGGTCACGTCACCCATTAAGAATGAAAATGGACGGCGGCTTCGCCGCCTGGCAGGCGGGGACGCCCACCACGGCGCGTCTTCGACCTGCGCTCCCAGCCTTTGCCGCTTCCTTGGGAGAGATGCTGTAATCTGGTTTGTATGAGGCGGTTGTAGTGATGCCGAGGTTTTTTCAGAGCAGGCTCCCGCGATTTTGAGGTGGTTGGCGGCGCCTTTGCGCTCCGCCTGTTGTATCGGGATTAAAAGCCGCCTTGTTGTCGCATGGCGTCTTCCATGGCGCGCATTATGGCGGGGTCCATGCCTTCCATCATGTTCTGGAGCTCGCCGAGGATGGCTTCGGGGTTTTCGAAGTCGAGGGTCATGCTCATTCCGGGGGCGGGGAGCATGCGGAGGGCGTGTACGCGCCATTGGCCGGCTTCGTGGCGGAGGAGGACTTCGTTGGGCATGCTGTGGCCGAATTGGGTTACGTTGAGGGCGACGCGCGCGCTGTTTTCGCTGGTTGTGGCGGCGCCGACGGTGAAGTTTTCGAATTGCTGGAGCGCGAAGTGCATCTGGTTGAAGTGTTGCCAGGAGGCTTCGGTGAGGTAGGGGCGACAGGCTTCGGGGCCGCCGGTGTTGAGGGCGTCCATGAACTGTTGGGTGATTTGCTCGGGCGCGGGTTTGCTGAAACCCGAAAGCGGGAGTTGGGTGGCGGCGAGGGCGACGATGGCGATGATCGCGGCGACTCCGAGGAGGATGGCGGCGGGCTTGAGGAGGGGCTGGAGTGTGTCGCCGAGGCCGGGTGTGGCGACGACGGGGCGGGGGCGCTGGTTTTCGCGGGAGAGGCTGGCTTCGAGGGCGCTGGCGAGATCGGCCGGGAGCGAGGCGGGTCCGGCGTTGGCGGCGGCGGGCACGACGATGCGCGCACCGCATTTGCGGCATGCGCCGGCTTGTCCGGCATACTGATCGGGGATGTCGAGTGTCTCGTTACAGTGCGGGCAGGTCATCTGGATCATGGTGGTTTCTCCCTCGTTGGCCCCCCTGTACCGGGCCGGTTGATCGCGTGGGTGCGTGGGTACCGCTTGTTTGTCAGTATATGGCTTTAATACGCTTGATACCAGCGTTTTATTCGTGATCTGTGGCGGGGGGTGGGGGCGGGTACAGCCACCCGCGAATTTGGGGTGGTTGGCGGCGCTTTCGCGGCTGGGGTGGTTGTTGTCGCGGGAGGCAGTCCCCTTGTTGGGGGTACAGCCACCCGCGAAATTGGGGTGGTTGGCGGCGCTTTCGCGGCTGGGGTGGATGTCGTCGCGGGATGCAGTCCCCTTGTTGGCGGGGAGAGGCGCACTGGGGAAAATCGCTACAGTGGTGTTGTGTTGGAGGTGTGGGGTAGTTGGTGCTCCGGGCACACGAACGGGCGTTGCCCGATCGCGCGGCACGGTGTGTGTCGCGGCGGTTTGGTACGCCTTCGCGGCTGGGGTGGTTGTTGTCGCGGGAGGGAGTCTCCTTTTTAGCGGGTACAGCCTTTCATGACGCGTTGCGTCACCCGTTAAGGTTGAAATACTGCTCGTGACTGTTGGCGCTCTTCTGGAGTCTCGCACGCTCAAGCCTTCGCGGCGGAGCCGCGGAGCTTGAACGTGGCACCCGCGGCTCGTTTTGAAATTTCGGAGCAGCCACCCGCGAGTTTGGTGTGTTTGGGGCGCTTTCGCGGCTGGGGTGGTTGTTGTCGCGGGAGGCAGTCCCCTCGGGGGCGGCGCGCGTCACGGCAGGTTGCCGCCGGTAGTCGCGGAATCTATAGTTTGCATGAAATTCCGGTTTTACTTTATAATCTTGAAGTTTTGTCCGGACCCCGGACAAGGAGAGCCCCCTTACGATCGAAGACCGGCGCCTCAGCGAGCAGGACCGTGTTCCGCTCCCCCCTGACGCATTCGGCCGGCTCACCCTACAAGCAACGTGAAGGAGAATGGTTACTATGGCCAAGAAAAGTGTTTACTTTTTTGGCGGCGGCAAGGCCGACGGCACGCTGAAGATGAAGAATCTGCTGGGCGGCAAGGGCGCCAACCTGGCGGACATGGCGAGCATCGGCATTCCGGTGCCGGCCGGTTTCACGATCACGACGGAGGTCTGCACCGAGTACTACGACAACAAGGGGCGCATCCCGAAGCACGTGACCGACGAGTACCTGAAAGCCCTGAAGAAGGTGGAAAAGGTGATGGGCAAGAAGTACGGGGCGAAGAAGAACCCCCTGCTCCTTTCGGTCCGCTCGGGCGCGCGCATGTCGATGCCGGGCATGATGGACACGGTGCTGAACATCGGCCTGTGCGCGGAGACGATCCCGGGGCTTATCGAGGCGAGCGGCGGCGACGAGCGGTTCGTGTATGACGCGTACCGCCGGTTGATCACGATGTACGCGGACGTGGTGATGGAGAAGGCGCAGGGAGTGGAGCCGGCGGACGGGGAGAGCATCCGCCACAAGCTCGAGCACGCGTACGACGCGCTGAAGGCGAAGCGGGGCGTGACGGAGGACACGGATCTGACGGCGGAGGACTTGAAGCCGCTTTGCGAAGAGTTCAAGGCGACGGTGAAGAAGTCGCTTGGCGTGCCTTTCCCGGACGACGCGTACAAGCAGCTGGAAGGCGGCATCAAGGCGGTGTTCCAGTCGTGGATGGGCAAGCGCGCGATCGCGTACCGCAATATTGAGGGGATCCCGCACGACTGGGGCACGGCGGTGAACGTTCAGGCGATGGTGTTTGGGAACATGGGCGATACGTCGGCGACGGGCGTGGCGTTTACGCGCAACCCGGCCAATGGCGAGGACGCGTTCTACGGCGAGTGGCTGATCAACGCGCAGGGCGAGGACGTGGTGGCGGGCACCCGCACGCCGCTTCCGGTCAACAAGGCTTCCAAGACGCCGGACCAGAAGAACGTGCAGTCGCTTGAGGAGATGTGGCCGAAGACGTACAAGCAGCTCTTCGCGATCCGGAACAAGCTTGAGAAGCACTACACGGACATGCAGGACATCGAGTTCACGATCGAGGATAAGGAACTCTGGATGCTGCAGACGCGTACGGGCAAGCGCACGGGTCCGGCGGCGATCCGCATGGCGGTGGAGATGGCCGAGCAGAAGCTGATCAGCAAGGAAACGGCGATCATGCGGGTGAACCCGGAGCAGATCAACGAGTTGCTTCACCCGATGGTTGATCCGGCTGCCGAGAAAAGGGCCAATGTGCTTGCGAAGGGCCTTCCGGCGGGCCCCGGCGGCGGCGTGGGCCAGGTGGTGTTCAATTCGGACGACGCGGCGGAGTGGGCCAAGGACGGCAAGAAGGTCATTCTGGTGCGCAACGAGACGTCGCCCGAGGACGTGCACGGGATGCACGCGTCGGCCGGTATTCTGACGGCGAAGGGCGGCATGACGAGCCACGCGGCGCTTGTGGCGCGCGGCTGGGGCAAGTGCTGCATCGTTGGCTGCGGCGCGCTGAACATTGACGCGAAGGGCAAGAAGGTCACGATTGGCGACAAGGTGGTGAAGGAGGGCGACTGGGTGTCGATGAACGGCACGACGGGCGTCCTTTACGAGGGCCAGCTGGACGTGCTTCCGGCCCAGCCGGATCGCAACCCGTGGTACAAGAAGCTCATGGGCTGGGCGGACGCCACGCGGCAGATCAACGTGCGCACGAACTGCGAGACGCCGGAAGACGCGGCGCAGGCGATCGCGTTTGGCGCGGAGGGCATTGGCCTGGCGCGTACGGAGCATATGTTCTTCGAGCCGGAGCGCATCATTCACGTTCGCGAGATGATCCTGGCGAGCAGCGAAGCCGACCGGCGCGCGGCGGTGATGAAACTGCTGCCGTTCCAGAAGAAGGACTTCCTGGGCATCTTCAAGGCGATGGCCGGGAAGCCGGTGACGGTGCGGCTGCTGGATCCGCCGCTTCACGAGTTTGTGACGCTGGACGAGAGCCAGGTGAAGGAACTCGCCAAGCACATGGGTCTGAAGCCGGAGCAGGTGCAGGCCCGGATCGCGCAGCTCCACGAGCTGAACCCGATGCTCGGCCACCGCGGCTGCCGCCTGGGCATCGCGTATCCGGAGATCACGGAGATGCAGGCGACGGCCATCCTGAGCGCGGCGGCGGAGCTTGCGACGAAGAAGATCAAGGTGCTTCCGGAGATCATGATCCCGCTGGTCGGCCACCAGAACGAATACAAGAATCAGGCGGCCATCATCCGCGCGGTTGCGGAAGACGTCAAGAAGAAGTACAAGCTCAAGACGCTCGACTTCCTGGTTGGCACCATGATCGAAATCCCGCGGGCCTGCCTCGTGGCCGACAAGATCGCCGAGGAAGCGGAGTTCTTCAGCTTCGGCACCAACGACCTCACGCAGATGGGCTTCGGCTTCTCGCGCGACGACATCGGCGGATTCCTTCCGCACTACCTGAAGGAAGAGATCCTGCCGGTCGACCCGTTCCAGGTGCTGGACCAGGAAGGCATCGGCCAGCTCGTCGAGATGGGCGTAGCCCGCGGTCGCAGCACCCGGCCCGACCTCAAGGTCGGTATCTGCGGCGAACACGGCGGCGAGCCGAAGTCGGTTAAGTTCTGCCACCGCAGCGGCCTGAACTACGTCAGCTGCAGCCCGTTCCGCGTGCCGATCGCGCGTCTTGCGGCGGCGCAGGCGGCGCTTGAGACGCCGCGTAAGGTGGAGAAGAAGGCCGCGAAGAAGAAGGCGGCGAAGCGCGGTAAGAAGTAACCGCGAATCGATAAAAGGTGCACGCCCCCGGGCCGCTGGCCCGGGGGTTTTTGTTTAGAAAATCGGTAACAGTTTAGCCGTCTGAAGCAAGGAAGAATTTCAACCACGAATGCACACAGGGCAGCCGCTGGCCGTAACCGAGGAAGGGACCACCACGAAGGTCACGAAGGTCATGAAGAAAAACAGAGAAGAGCTTTGACCGCAGAGAGCGCAGAGGGTGTTGTTGTGCGCGTACGGACCGGTGCGGTTGAATGAGGGCGAGTTTTTTGACCACGAATGGACACCAATGCACACGAATGCGCCGGGAGCAGCAGCTGGCCGCGATCAGGAGTTGTGACCACGGATTACACAGGGCAGCCTTGGGCCGCAACCCAAGAAAATGATCACCACGAAGTGCACGAAGGTCACGAAGAAAAACAGAGAATAGCTCTAACCGCAGAGAACGCAGAGAGCGCAGAGGATCGCTCTTGTACGCAGATGAAGTAGTTGGTTGAATGAGGGTGCGTTCTTGACCACGAATGGACACCATTGCACACGAATGCGCCGGGAGCGGCGGCCGCCGCGATCAGGAGTTGTGACCACGGATTACACTGGGCAGCCTCTGGCCGCAACCAAGGAATTGATCACCACGAAGGGCACGAAGGCCACGAAGAGAAAGAGAGACGAAGTTTTGACCGCAGAGAACGCAAAGAGCGCAAAGGGTGATTTCTTGTACGCGGATGGATTGGGTGGATTATCGAGAGCGCATTCTTAACCACGAATGAACACCAATGCACACGAATGCATCGGGAGCAGCCGCGGGCAGCGATCAGGATTTGTGACCACGGATTACACGGATGACACGGATTGCAATTGGTTCCGGTCGTTGAGGCGTGCCGTCGGCGGCGTGCGATTTTCGACGTAGCCCGTTCGGATTGTTCAGCATCGGAATTGTAGCGGGGTGGAATGGGTGGCGGGCTGCTCGGTCTCATATTGTTCAAGCGCCGCGGCAATCCGTGTCATCGGTGTAATCCGTGGTCAATAGAAGAATACCGGCCACGACATTCATGGGACGGTCCGGAAATTCTCCTTGGAGTTTCCAATTCGTAAATGCTTTTACAACAGATTGTTATGGAGGTATTGCGCGCAAGAACTTGCAGAAAAAACAAGAAAATGACGGATAGTAGTACGGATGACACGGATAGAAAATGATCTCGGTCGTTGGGGTGTGCAGGCGGCTGCGTGCGATTTTCGATGTGGCCTGTTCGGATAGTTCAGAAAATCGGTAAATCTTTGGCCGTATGAAGTTGAGTAGCAGTTTAACCACGAATGGACACGAACGGACACGAATAAGAAGCCGAAATTCAGTTCAAGCAGCCTTTTCCCAGGCCCGCAGCCAGGCATCCAAGCAACGAGAAACCTGATTGGCCGCGGAGAACATAGATCAACCTTTCGCCGCAACGAAGGAGTTGTTCCAGGAATCCACGCAGACACCAACTGGCGCCCGCCTTCCGGCCTCTACTTTTTATCTGTGGGGTTCTCTGCAAACCTGTGGGAATATTCTGCTCTTCAAGAGATCAAAGGCGGACCTGTTATCGTTCCATTTGAGTCCTCGAACCCGGTCAATAGTCTCTCTTATTCGTGTGAATTCGTGTTCATTCGTGGTTGATAAGCTTCTTTGCCTCAGACGGCCAAACTGTTACGAAAATCGATAAAATCTCGATTTATGGCGCAAAATTTGCCAAATTACGGATTTTTCTGAATAATAGAGGTGGGGTTGCCGATCAGACGGCGAATCTGGCAGCGGATTGCGTGTGCGTCGAAGAGCAGGAATTCCGGATTGACAACCTACCGCATCAAAATCCAGCGCAGTGGACAGCCGACGAAGCTGGGCGTTCTGGAAGACCAGCCTTGTGTAATCGGTCGGGCGTCCGACGCGGACATTGTGTTGAAGGAGGATTCGGTCAGCCGCCGGCATGCGCGCCTCTCTGTTGACGGGAGCGAGGTGCATATCGAGGATCTCGATTCGAGCAATGGCGTGTATCTCAATGGCGCGCGCGTGCGGCGCGCGGCGGTCACTCCGGGCGATCGAATCCGCGTGGGGAATTACACGATTCGCGTGGAGCCGATGACGTCCGCGGGCGTGCCGGTAAACGGGCGCACGGAACTCGACCATGCGGATGTGGGCACGCTTCATGCGCAGCTGGTTGACCAGGATCATTCGCAGCTTGCGTTTCTATACCGGCTTTCGCAACGGATGGCGGCGCAGCGGCAGTTGCGGCCGCTTCTGGACCTGGTGCTGGAGGAGGTTATGGGGGTGTTTCCGGCGGCGCGTGGTTTCATTCGTGCGGGAGCGGCGCAGGACGGCGCGCCTCCGGTTTACGCTTCCCGGACGCGGCGGGGGCAGAATCCGGCGCCGCCGATCAGCGAGACGCTGTTGCACCATGTGCAGCACACGCGCAGCAGCGTGCTTACGCGAGACGCGGCGGCGGATGAACGCTTCGACAATGCGGACTCCATTGCGGCGCACCAGATCCAGGCGGCGTTGTGCGTTCCGCTGATCAGCCACGACACGGTTCACGGGGCGATCTATCTGGACGCGGATTCGACATCCGAGCCCTTTACGCCGACGCACCTGCAACTGCTCTCGGTGGTGGGTCAGGTGGCGGGTGTGGCGGTGGAGAATATCTATCTCTTCGAGAAGCAGCTGCACCAGGAGCGGCTTGCGGCAATCGGGCAGGCTGTCTCGGCCACGAGCCACGATATGCGGAACATTCTTACAGGCATTTCCGGGGGCACGGAGCTCATCGAGCTGGCGCGGGAGAGCGGGAGCTGGGAGCGTGCGGCGGGGGGGCTGAATATTCTTCGCAAGTCGCTGACGCGCTTCGAGAACCTCGTTAACAGCCTGCTGGACTTCTCCCGGAAGACGGAGATCTGCGCGGGGGAGACGGATATCGGGGCGCTCGTCTCGGAGGTTATTGAGACGCTGGCGCCGGCGGCGTCGAAGGTTGGCGTGACGTTTGCGTTTGAGAACCGGCTGCGGGATACGGTGTTGCTGGACGCGCAACAGGTGCACCGGGTGCTGGTGAACCTGGCGCGGAACGCGATGGATGCGATGAACGGGGGCGGTGGGGTGGTCCAGTTTATGGCGGAAGCGGATGACGCCGAGCATATCATTCGCGTTCGGGACAGCGGCGCGGGCATTCCCACGGAATCGCTGTCGCGCCTGGGGCAGGCGTTTTTCACGACGAAGGAGGGGGCGGGGACGGGGCTGGGCCTGGCGCTTTGTTACCGGATCATGGAACAGCACGGCGGGCGCATCGAGGTGGAAAGCGAGCCGGGCCGTGGCACGACATTCAGCCTGGTGTTTCCGGATCCGTGCCGCACCACGGCGCGTATGCGCCCGGCCGGCGTGTGAGGGCGGGGATCAGGCCTTTCGCGGCAATTCGGGGTAGAGTTTGTCCCGGCACTCGGGGCAAATCCCGTGGCTGAATTCGGCCTCGGTGTGCTGGCTGATGTACTGCTCGACGGTGGCCCAGTAGCCCTGGTCGTCGCGAATACGCTTGCAATTGGCGCAGATGGGGAGGAGGCCGCTGAGCTGTTTGACTTCCGCCAGTGCGTTGCGAAGCTCTGCAATGAGGCGCGCGCGTTCGTCTTCCAGGCGGGTGCGCTCGGTAACGTCGCGGAGGGAATAGAGGAGGGCCGGCTGGCCGTCCCAGGGGATCACGGCCACGGCGACGTCGGTGCTGCGGGTGGTTCCGCTGGCGCAGCACATGCGGACGGGCCCGTAGACGCCGTCGACCAGTTGGGCCTCGTTCAGGGCCCCGGGATCGTCCTCCATCAGGAGACTTTTTAGATCGCGGCCCAGGATTTCTTCGGGGTGGTAGCCGAGGAGTCCGAGCACCTGGTTGTTTGCGTGCAGGATTCGCTGCGTGTCGGCATCAAGTACGAGGATCGCGTCGTGGATGGCGTTGAAAATGATCTCGAAGTGGCGCTGCGACAGCGGGGCTGCGCCGGGGTGCGCTCCGGTCCTTTTTGAATCCATCCCACTTCCTTCAAACCCCGCAAAAAGGGCGCGTTGGGCAACGTGCGGGGAACCGCGGCGGCGTACCCGAGTGTTTGTTAGAAGTTTACCCGGCGGACCACTTGTGCTGTCAAGGGAGGGCGGAAGTTTGCGGGGGTGTTGGGGGCGTTGCGGTTACGGGCGTTCGTGGCGTCTTGCGCCAGCCGTTGGGGATGAAAATGGACGGCGGCTTCGCCGCCTGGCAGGCGGGGACGCCTGCGCTCCCAGCCTTTGCAGCTTCCTTGGGAGAGATGCTGTGGGCCTTGCGGGTACAGGCACCCGCGATATGGAGGCAGGCTTGGACGCTTTCGCGGCCGGGGTGGTTCTTGTCGCGGGAGGGAGTCCCCCGTCAGCGTTTTCGGGCGCGGCGGGTGAGGCGTCCGATGAGGGCGAGGTCTTCGGAGCGGAGGAGGCGGCAGGCGGCGGGGTAGGTCAGGAGGCCGGCGAGTACGGGGATGAGAACGCGGGCAAGTTCGGCTCCGTGGGCGGTTGCGGGCCAGGCGTTTGCGGTTGCATTGTGGGTGAGGAAGACGGCGCAGCCCATGGCGGTGGAGGCCAACAGGATTTTGATCAGGCCGCGGGCGAAATCGGGGGTGAGCAGGTTGCCGTAGCGGCGGCAGAGTAGCAGGTAGAGGCCGGTAGCGTTGGCGGCGTAGGAGATGGTGGTGGCGAGGGCGAGGCCCTGGTAGCCCATGGGTCCGACGAGCGCGAGGTTGAGGGCGATGTTGAGCCCCATGCTCAGGGAGGCGACGATGACGGGGGTTGCGGTATTGTGCACGGCGTAGAAGCCCTGAACGCCGACCTTGACCCAGGAGAAGAAGAGGAGGCCCCAAGCGAGGTAGAAGAGGGCGTTTGCGGCGTGCCGGGCTTCTTCGGGGGAGAAGGCGCCGCCTTCGTGGGCGAAGAGCAACTGCATGATCGGCTCGCGAAGTATCAGGAGGCCGGCCAGGGCGGGCATGACGAGAAACGCGGACTGCCGGAAGCCGTGGGCGAGGGTGGCGCGGATTTCGCCATAGTCCTCGCGGGCTCCGGCCGCGGAAATGGACGGCAGGATGGCGACGGCGACGGCGAGCCCGAATACGGACAGGGGGAGCTGCACGAGGCGGTTTGCGTAGTAGAGGTACGAGACTGCTTCCAGTTTGAAGGCGAAGAAGGCGTCGACGACTTTATTCACCTCGCCCGTGGCCTGTCCGAGGACGATGGGGACGAGCAGCAGCATGGCCTTGCGGACACCGGGGTGCCTTAACTCGAGCGAGGGCAGGCCGAAGCCGGCGTGGCGTTTCATGGCGACGAGCAGTACGGCGGCCTGGGCGATGCCGCCGAGCCAGACGCCGGCGACCAGGGCCCAGACGGGGTCGGGAAAGTAGTCGCTGGCGAGGAGACATGCGGCTATCAGGGCGACATTGAGCAGTGCGGGCGACCAGGAGGCCGTGCTGTATCGTTGCATGACGAATAGCGGGCCCATCGCGAAGACACCGGCTCCGATGAGGAAGAAATACGGCATGAGCCAGGGCGTCACGGCCAGGGCCAGCCCCAGGTGGTCGTCGCCGGGCATGGCGGTTCCGGTGAAGGGTTGGAGGAGGCGCAGGGCCGCGGGAATGAAGGGGACGAGGAGCACACCCGCGAGGGTCAGCAGCGCGAAGAGCAGCAGGGTGGCGCCGAAACAGGCGCGCGCGACGCGGCGGAAGGCGTCGTCGCCCTCGGTTTCGCGGGTGCGGGAGAAGAGCGGCACGTAGGCGGCGTTGACGGCGCCCTCGCCGAGCATGTCGCGCAGCATATTGGGGAAGCGGAAGGCGAAGAGGAATACCTCGCGCGAGACGAAGGGGATCGTGTCGGCGATCACGATGTCCCGCGCGAGTCCGAGCAGGCGGCTGATGAGGGTGCCGCCCGCGAACACGGCCATGAAGCGGGTGAGGCTTCTTCCCGGCTTGCTCACGGGCTTTTTTCGGGCGCCGGTTCGGGCGCGTTGGCGGGTGCGCTGGTCCCGCGCTTTCCGGCGAGGAGGATCGCGACGCCGGCGAGGGCGAGGATGGGAACGATGCGACCGAACCAGTCCACGGAACCGGGCAGGAGCATGGCGGCGGGAGGCGGTACTGGCATGGCGGCGGCGCGGCGTTGGAGCATGGCGTCCGCGGGCGCCGGTTTGCCCTCGCGCCAGGTGACGTAGCCCTGTCTTCCGACGAAGCCATCGATGACGTCGATTCGTCCGTAGGGGTCGATGACGGCGGAAACGCCGGTGTTTGCGCATTGGACGAGCGGGAGCCGGTTCTCGATCGCGCGAAAGCGGGCAATTTCCAATTCCTGGCCCAGGATGTTGCTCTGTCCGAACCAGGCGAGGTTGGTGATTACGACGAGGAAGTCGGCTCCGAGGGCGCGGCATTCGGAGGCTTGCGGGGCGAAGAGGACTTCGAAGCAGATCAGGGGCCCGAAGCGGCGTCCGCCAGCTTCCATGACCACCTGTTCCGCGCCCGCCGAGAGGCCGCCCTGCGCGCCGAAGGCTCGCGCGAAGGAGAGGCGCTCCTCGAAGGGGATGTACTCTCCGAAGGGGGCGAGGTGGACTTTGTCGTAGGTTTCGGTGGCGCCATCAGGCCGGACGAGGACGCTGCTGTTGTAGGCGGCGCCGCTGGCGTTGTCGCGGCGCACGGCTCCGGTGAAGAGGGGGGTGTCTGTGGAGGCGGCAAAGGACTGGAGCTGTTCCAGCACGCGGGGCACGCGGAAATCGCTCATGACGAGGGCCTCGGGCCACACGAAGAGCTGGGTTGGCTCCGCGCTGGCCACCGCATGGGACTGGACCACGGCCATCTCCAGCATTTCCTCCTGGAAATCGGGGTCCCATTTCATGTGCTGCGGGTAATTGCTCTGGTAGAGTCCGACCATGTAGGGGGGATCGGCGGATTCGGGCGCGCGGTAGAGGGCGAGGCCGATGAGGTGCGCGAGGAGGACTGTGGCCAGGGCGCGGGCGGCGGGTATCCAGCGCTGGTCCGGGGCGAGGATTGCCTGGGCGAGGGAGGCGTTGACGCTGGCCAGTATGCCGGAGAGCAGGATCACGCCGCCCAGCGAGGCGAGTTGGGCGAACCAGGCGTCGGGGCCCTGGCTGTAGCCCAGGGCGGCCCAGCAGAATCCGGTGAAGGCGCGGGCCTGGACCCATTCCATGGTGATCCAGAGCGCGGCGAAGAGGAGGGCGGCGCGGCCGCCGGGCCAGCGGCGGTGCAGGCGGCTCCAGAGGGCTCCGAGTGCGGCCCAGAATGCGGCGAGGACGAGGCAGAGGCCCTGCTGGCCGAGAATGGCCCAGCCGCCCGCCCAGAAGATGTTTGCGTTGAGCCATTGGAGCGTGATGGAGTAGAAGATCCAGCCGGCGGCGAGGAACTGGAACGCGGCCTCGCGGGGCGCGCACCGGGCGGCGCGCACGAGGAGGGGTACGAGCGCGACCCACGCCAGGGGGTACCAGTGGAAGGTCGGAAAGGCCCACGCCAGGAGCACGCCGGATAGTAGCGCCCAGGCATAGCGCCGCAGAAAAACGAGCATTGTCGCACAAACTCCGCGGGGTGTGACTTGGGGAAAGGCCGCGGCGAACTGGCGGCCCGAGAGGATTGTGCGCGACGGCGCGCGGCGCGATCAAGCCGGGGCTGCTAGAAGTTCATTGCGTCCACTTCCGCGGAGATGCGGCGCTCGTGATCCCAGGTTCCGTTCTTCCAGAATTCGAGCGCGCGCTGGCTGTCCGGCGTGAGGTTTCGCAGATCGACGACGGTGGGCGTCACGAAAATCAGCAGGGTGGTCTGTTGCGATTCGGAGACGCGGCTGCGGAACGGGAAACCGATAACGGGCAGGTCGCCGATAATGGGGACGCGGCGCTCCGACTGGCGGACGAGGTTTGACGTGAGTCCGCCGGTGACGAGGGTTTGCCCGTCTGGAACGTAGACGGTGCCGGTTTGCGAGCGCTGGGAGAACACGGGCAGGTCGATTCCGCGGACGTTGTCGATCCGGAGGGTATCGGTCACGTCGAGCTTTTCGATCTGGAGCTTGACCATGTTGTTTGGCTGGATGGTTGGGGTCAGGGCCAGGTTCACGCCGATGGTCTTGAATTCCACCTTGAGCTGGGGAATGGCATTGTTCTTGTACTCGACGCTCTGGAAGGGGACTTCGCCGCCCGCGTTGATTTCGGCGCGCATGCCGTTGATGACGAGGAGTTCGGGGCGGGAAACGGTATCCGAATCGCGCCCTCCCTCGACACCGCGAAAGACCGCGTCGATCGTGCCGTGGTCGGAATCGATAAGCGTGGCCGTCAGCCCGCCGCCTTCGCGCGTCTGAATGCCGTTCACGTTGCTGCTGTCTTCGTCGGGGCGCAAGGGCGTGCCGACACCGGGTACCGGGAGGGTGACGCGATTGAAGTCGCCGACGGTGTCGACAACGTTGGTCGTAACCTGCTGGAGCGATCCGCTCTGTTCGACGCCCCGGAGAATCCGGGTATAGTTCAGATTGGCGCCGAGTTCGCGGAGGCCGCGTTCATTGGTCTCGACAATGCGGACCTTGATCTGTACCTGGCGAATGTCCTCCGGCCCGGTGGGGCCTTCGGGCGGGGCTTCGGCGGGCGGGGCCTCCTCGGCGGCCTCGGCGGGCGGGGCTTCTTCGGCGGGCGGGGCTTCCGCGGGGGCCTCATCCTGGCCATGCGACAGACCGGGCATCGCCGCGAAGAGAAGAATCAGTCCGGCAATCCAGCAATGGCGTCTCATGGCTTCGCCTCATCCACGGCGGGCGGGGTTTCCGCCGCGGGCTCCTCATCGGCGGGTGGAGCCGCCTCCGAATCGCCCACTTCGGGCGCTTCCTCGACGAGCGGGGGCGCACTCGGCCTATCGCCGTCGGCGGGAATCATGGACTCGTCGCCGGGAATGCCGCGTGTAATTTCGGACTGGAAGCTTTGGCCGGTGACTTCCTCGGCCAGGCCTTGCGGGATATCGGCCAGGCCACGGATAACTCCTCCGACGACCTCCGTCGGCCGCATGAGGATGCTCCGCCTGTCGACGTTGTCCACGCCGATGTCGAATATCGGGGGCGGGACGTCCGCCTTGATGAGGAACGCGAGTTCCCGGCGGGAACGGGAGAACTGGTTGTTCCCGATGCTGCTGCTGATGGGAACGGGTTCGACGGCGAATGGCACGATGCGCTGCACGAGGCCGTTCAGGACGCGGTCTCCCTGCGCCAGCCAGGGCAGGGTGGCGAGGTCCTTGTCTTCGGTATTGCGGTAGAGTCCGCCGAGCATGAGCACCTGGCCGTGACGCACCCAGACATCCGTCATGATCTGCCGGCTGACAAACTCCGGCACGCGTATCTCGTTGGCGGGCCGCTCGAAGAGATTGCCCGTGCCGGCGAGGGAGTCGTCCAGCGCGACGGTGATGCGCTGCCCCTCTTCCTTCACCGAGGCGTTCAGATTAAGCTGGATGTAGGTGTCATCCCGGGTTTCCGGGTTTCCGTCGTCGTCGACGATGCGGGTCGCTTTTACATCCAGGCTCACGCCGGTCGGTTTGAAATTCGTGATCTGTACGGCGGTCGAGCCGACGACGACGGTGTCCTCGTAGGGGACATCCTGGGTGGTCTTGATGGTGGTGGGGGTTTCCTCGCCCACGGGTACCAGGGCGGTGGGCTCGGAGAGGATGAAGGCGCGGCCTTCGTCGACGAGGGCCTGCAAGACGATCTCGATATCGCCGTACTTGGTCACGAGGCGATCGAGGAAGACGGTGATGCCGGCGGTGGTGCGGTTCGGAAAGGTGATATCGGCGGTATTGATGGAACCATTTCCGCTGGATACCCGCCCGTAGGGCCGGGGTTCGGCGCGCTGCTGGAAATAGGCGCTGAGCCCGGTTTCCGTGCTCTTGCTGGTCTGGAATTCGATCACCTTCACCGAGACCTGGACCTGATCCTGGCCCGGGGCCGCGAGCGGGGCCGCCAGCACCAGGGCGGCGGCTATGGCCGTATAAACTCGCATAGAGACCTTATCGGAGGTACGTGCCGACGCATTCGTAGCGGTGCACGTTCTCAATGTTGTCGAAATTGGTGAAACGCAGGCTGAATGCGCGCGTATCTCCGGGGTTCAATCGGCCGATAGCGTAGCGCTGGCTGTCGTAGACGCGCCCCGCGAAGCCATATATGGTAACGATGACGGCGACGTCTCGCAGGGGGTAGTCCGCACGGTTCACCACCTGGCCGGAAACGTTATAGTGCTGGTTGGAGTAATCGTACTGGTCGGCGCGGTAGCGGCCGCTTCTCCAGGATTGTGTGTTGAAAATCGCCAGCGGCTCCGCGTCCGCGTAGCGCCGCTCCACCTCGTCGGGAGTGAGCACGACATATTCGCCGTCCGGTCCGAGTTCCATGCGCTGGCGGATGACCGCGTCGTCTTTCAGCGATGGCCAGATGGAAAGTATTCTCCGGTAGAGGAATGCGGCCTTGTTGTAGTCGGTATTATTCCAGTAAACGTTGGCCAGTTCCAAATGGGCGGCGAGCTCCTGCGGTTCGGCGACGCCATCGAAGCTTGCCACGCGGGCTTCCAGTGCGGCCGTGTCGACGGCCTGCGCCAGTGTTGCGGCCTCGATGCCCGCCACGTATTCGCGCGTGAGGCCGGCGTATTTTCCTTCGGGGGCCAGTTCCAGATACTTCCTGAAACTCCGATCGGCGTTGTAGAGGCCGTTAATCTTGTAATAGGTCAGCCCGAGGAAGTACCACCCTTCTTTTCCCGCGTCCGTGTCCGGGTATTGTGCGACGAGCGAGGTGAGGCGGGGTATGACGACGGAATATTCCCCGGCGCGCATCATACGCTGGGCTTCGGCGAGGTCCTGCCGGGCGCTTGCGCTGATGAGTGCGGCGTTGTTTGACGCAAATGGGCCGCTATTGTCGCGAATCAGCCTGGGTTGCTGGGTGTTCTGGCAACCCGCCAACAGCGCAAGCAGGAGGAACCCGCTCAGCGCGCATGCCCCCCCTTGGAACAGCCTGGGCATAGACAACACCCGCATGGATTGAAAGGACCGGTGGTGGTGAAGGGACTACTTGAGCTTTTCGAGCACCAGCTCGGTGACGTCTTCAGCCTGAATCGCCGGCTCCAGGGATTCGAGGTAGCCGTCCGCCACGATCAGGTCAAAAGCCGTTTCTTCGCCCACTTCCTTAATGAGTTTCTGGGCCCGCTCGCTGGCCTTGCTGATCAGGATCCAGTATTTGGCGGAACCGCTGACAATTTTTTTCTTCTTGATGGAGGAATACTCCGGGGTCGCCTTCACAATGTCCTGATAGTTGACGCGGGCCGGTTTTTCGAAGGACTCGGGGGCCCCATAGAAGATTTTTTGCACGTCCTGCTTGTCGGCGGGAATGGAGAGGCCGGAGACGGGCATGGCCACGCTGCACAGGGCGACGGCGAGGAATAGAATGGTGTAGTTTCGAAGTCCCATTTTGGAACGCCTTTTTCTACCCGGAGCGAATTGGGAATCACTCCTCGGGAGTTTTGTTCGTTCAAAAACGTACGAATTGTACGCTTGGATTCGCATAGGTGTCAATTAATTACCGGCGCCCCGGCCCGTTCGGATTCCCACCGATCCGCCTCCATCACAGCGGGTTTTGCTCCGGTCTTGAGTCTATAATGCCGTCGGTTCCCGAAAAGTTCCCGGCAACGGGGCAGTCGCGGCAATTTTTTTCCGCGGGAGGGCTACCCGATGGGCGCGTGTGCTCTCCCGGGTACTATACCATGTGGTTGGTGGCGCGTTACGGGTCGGGGGAACCTCGAAGGGACGTGATAGAAATGATCACCACGAAGGGCGCGAAGGACAAGAAGGGAAACAGAGAAGAGTTTTAACCGCAGAGAACGCAGAGAGCGCATTCTTAACCACGAATGAACACCAATGCACACGAATGCACGAATACATCGGGAGCAGCCGCGGGCGGCGATCAAGAATTGCGCCCACGGATTGCACTGATGACACGGATAGAAAATGATTTCGGTCGTTGGGGCCTGCCGGCGGCTGCGTGCGATTTCCGAGGCAGCCTGTTCGGATTGTTCAGTATCAGGAGTGTAGAGGCGTTGATCGGGTGGAGGGCGGCTTTTTCTCGTTTGGTTCGAGCGTCGCTGCAATCCGTGTCATCGGTGTAATCCGTGGGCAATAAGAAATACCGTAACACGTCAGCCATACGAAGCAGCCCCAATTCATTCTTGTCATGCCGAGATACTACGACGAGAGCGCGCCAGGCTGGGAGCGCAGGCGTCCCCGCCTGCAATGCACCGGAGGTGCATGGCGTGTTTGCAGTATCGGCGCCTTTGAGCGGGGAGACGACTGGACCCGGATCACAGCCGTCTATCCGATTCGCGCCTTCGGCGCGATGCGGGCGGGCCGCCCGCGCTCCCATTGGTCCGCACTTCCGTTGTGGCGCAGGTTTGTGTCGTCGAGAAATCAAGCCAACTTCACTCCGCTAAAGTGTTACGAAAT
The DNA here is from genome assembly GCA_019637335.1 of Candidatus Hydrogenedentota bacterium. Taxonomy (NCBI): domain Bacteria; kingdom Pseudomonadati; phylum Candidatus Hydrogenedentota; species Candidatus Hydrogenedentota bacterium. The sequence goes on from JAHBVV010000001.1 coordinate 438,742, forward strand.
ACCGACTACGAAATGCACGGCCCGGCCCGGAGATTCCCACTGGGGTTTCTGCTTTGCAAATACCTTTACACCAGATGGTTATGGGGCTCCTGGTCGCACGAACCTTCAGAAAAAACAGGAAGGTGACGGGTAGTAGCATGAAGAGCGCAAAAAACAAAGAGATTATTGGGGTGACGGCGGCCCGGACCGCCTGGAGGGTCTTAATTTGAACGCCGTGGTCCGTTGATTCATTGCATCGATCCAGACCGGATGGGTACTATAGCGGGGCAGAAACCGCGCGTGGGCCGTTGGCTGCGTGCGCTCCGAAGGAAGGCTCGCATGAAATCTCCCTTGATGAACTGGCTTGGTCTTGTCTTTTGCGCCGTGTTGCTTATGGCGCCGGCGGGGCGGGCGATTGCCGAGGCGGACGGATCTGATCAGGCGTGGCTCTGGGTTGTCCCGGGCGCGAACGCAGGCGGCCGCCACCTCGAATTGGCGGTTGACTGGGAGGAGACCGGTGCTGGCGGGGCGGAGATGCGTTTCACGTGTGTGCTCCAGAGTGACTTTTCCTTTTTGCGGGCGCAGGTCTACCTGAATGTGGTGGATGCGCTTGGGGCTCCCGTGGTATCGGGGGCATTGCCGCTGGACATCGACGCGGGCTCGAACACGTGCCAGATTACGCTGGATGCGGCGGCGCTTCCGGTTGGGGAGTATCGGGGGACAATCACGGTCGGCCACACCCTGCTTCTGGACACGCCGTCGCAGGCGTTCATATTGCGCAAGGTCAGCGCGGACCGGATGCTTTCGGATCTGGAGCAGTATGAGGAGCAGGCGTCGGAATTGAACCGGTCTCTGGGGGCGATGGAGGCGGCGGGATCCGCGCAGCCGTACCTGCGCCTGAAAACGAATATATTGACGGATGTGCTGCGTATGGCCCGCGGCGACGCCGCCGGCGAGGCGTGGGAGTCGCTTTCAAACCGGCTCCGTTATGCGAAGGATCGGATCGATGCGGTTCGGGCGGGAATCGTCTTCGGGACGACGCAGCCCGAGCAGTCGCCGGCGATTCCCCCGGTCAATCCTGGAGAGATCGGCGTATCGCGGGGCGGCTTTACTTCGGGTGGCAGGCCGCTGTTTCTTCTTGGGGGCGCGCTGCCGGCGCGGGATCCGGAGATGCTGGCGCAGTTGCGGCGGTATCAGTTCAACGCGGCGACGCTGGTCCTGGGGGCGGGGGATGTTCGGGAAGGGGCGGGGCCGGGAACGCTCCAGCCGTTTTTTGAATCGGCGGTGGATCACAATATCGCGGTTGCGGTACAGCTTGCGCCGCACGACATACCGCCGGGGTTGCTTGAACAGCACCCGGAGTTGCGGCGCGGCGGCCAGACGAACCTGGCCGAGCCCGCGGCGCGCGCATACTGGGAGGGGTATGTTCGCGCGGCCGGCCCGATGCTTTCCGGGCGCCCGATGTTGTTTGGGGTGAGCCTGTCGGACGATGCGTATTTCCAATTCGATGGCGAGGATGTGAAGACGGGGTTCCTGGATTTTCTTCGGGCCAATTACTCGGACCGGCTGACGTTGAACCGTTCGTGGCGGGCGCACCTGGCCAGCCTGGACGATATCACGCCGTGGAGCACGAATCCTTACGACACGTACCAGCAACACCGCCCGTACCAGTTTGACTGGCAGACCTATCACCAGGCCCTGGGGCACAGCTACTTTCGCTGGTCGCGCGATCTGGTGGCGTCGGCCCTGCCTGGCACGCCGCTGATGGCGACGCTGCCGGATAGTGTGTTTGCGGCGGGGGAAACCCGGCACGGTGTCAACCGGGAGCGCCTTTCCGAGTTGCTGGATTATTCCGGCTGTTCGGCGCGATCGGTCCGGGCGAACGAGGTGTTCGCCCTGGATTATCCCCGGGAGTCGGCGTATTACACATTGCTGAAGTCGTTCCAGGCGGAGCGGCCTGTGTTCAACCTGCGGCTGGAGCTGGACGCGGGCGCGAACACGACGGGTGAACTTGCGTACCGGTATGTGCACAGCGCGCTGTGGGAAGGGGCGATGTCCGGGCTGGGCGGGGCGACGGTTCCGATGGATTCGCTGGTATTTCAGGATCCGTATATGGTTGAAGCGCTGGCGACGGCGTCGCTCGATCTGAACCGGCTGGCTCCGATTGTGCATGCGTTTCAGACCGCGCCGGCGGACGTGGGTATACTTTTCAGCTATGCCTCGAAGGTGTTCGACGATGGGGACCCGCACTTGCGATCGGCGCTGAACGCTTACGAAGGGACCTCGTTTGGCGGGTACAAGGTGCGATTCATTTCGGAGGACCAGTGCGAGGCGGGGATCCTGGACGCGCTCAAGATTCTTGTGATTCCGGATACGCCGGCGCTGGGCGAGGCGGCGTTCCGCGAGATCAGCGAATACGTGGAGGCGGGGGGCACGGTGGCCCGGACGGGGGCGCCGATCCCGTATAACGAGCGGGGCTACTCGCGCGGGGACCTGATCCGGAACACGGGCAATACGGTGCTTGTGCGGGGGTTGAACCTGCCGACGGAGTACCTGCACGCGATGGACGCCGCGACGGTGCTTGGGGTGTTGCCGCAGATACCGCGGCCCATCACGCGCCAGGGGTATCCGGTTGAGGGGTTGAAGTCGCGGTATGTGGAGATTGACGGGGAGGGCTATCTTTATCTGTTGAATCTGCGCAAGGAGCCGGCGTACTGCACGCTGGCCACGCAGGTGGACCGCGGCCGGGACCTGGTCGGCGGTCGGGACGTCACGTTCCCCACGATGATCGAGCCGCTGGTTCCGATGCTGATCCGGTTGACGCCCGAACATCTGGCCGTGACGGTGACGGCGTCGGCCGGCTGAGATTTTTGTGCGAACCGGCGCGCGGGGTTGGTGTCTAAGGGGCCATGAAGTGAACCGCCGCCGGGGCGAATCGGCCCGGTGGCTCTGGCCGATACCCAGCCGGTAACCGGGCGCGCGCGCTACGGTCCGGACAAGGAGACCCCCTATGAGGAAGTACGCGACTTTTCTATTTTTTGCGGCGCTGATCGCGGGCACGGCGGGCGCGGACGCGCTGGAAGCCTCGGCGCGCGCCGCACTTCAGGCGGCGGCGGCCAACGCGGCCCCGGCGACGCCCCGGCTGAACGATCCGCTGGCGGAGTCGGTGAATGCGGGCGAAACGACGCTGGCGGACCAGACGGACGTGGCGATCACGGTGTATAACAACGATCGGGCGCTGGTCCGGGATCGCCGGACGATCAAGTTGCTGCCCGGCGAGGTCCAGCTGAAGTTCATGGATGTGGCGTCGCAGATTCTGCCGGAGACGGTGAGCCTGAAATCGACCTCGAACCCGGGGGGGCTGACGATCCTTGAGCAGAACTACGAGTTCGATCTCATGAGCCCGTCCGCGCTGATGAACAAGTACGTCGGGCGCGCGGTGCGGCTGATTAACAAGTCGTCGGACTATTCGTTCCACGAGGTGGAGGCGACGCTTCTGGCGAACAACGAGGGTCCGATTTATCAGGTGGGGGAGGAGATCTACCTGGGGCATCCCGGAACCGTGGTGCTTCCGGAGATCCCGGAGGAGCTGATCGCGAAGCCCACGCTGGTATGGCTGCTGGACAATGGCGGGGCCGATCATGAGGTGGAGGTGACGTACCTGGCGAATGGGATTTCGTGGCGGGCGGACTATGTGCTGCGGCTTTCGCGGGACGAGCAATCGCTCGATGTCGAGGGCTGGGTGACGCTCACCAACGGGTCGGGGACGACGTACAACAACGCCGCGCTCAAGCTGGTCGCGGGCGATGTGAACGTCGTGCGCCCCGAGCGGCCGATGATGCGGATGTCGGCGGAGATGGCGGTGGCGGCGGACAGCTTCATGCCGCAGGAGGAGTCCTTCGCGGAGTACCACCTGTACACCATGCCGCGGCGCACGACGATCAAGCAGAATCAGACCAAGCAGGTCAGCCTGTTGCGCGCCCAGGGCGCGAAGGTGACGAAGGTGTATGAATTCCGTGGCCAGGAGCACTATTACATGCAGCCCGCGCCCGTCCCGCCGGAAAAAGTCGGCGTGTTTGTGGAGATTGAGAACGCCGAGGAGAACCAGCTGGGCATGCCGCTGCCGGCGGGTGTGATGCGCGTGTACCAGGAGGATTCCAGCGGGATGCTCCAGTTCGCGGGCGAGGACCGCATCAAGCACACGCCCAAGAATGAGACGGTGCGCCTGCGCCTCGGCAACGCCTTCGATATCGTGGGCGAGCGGACGCAGACGGACTTCACCCGGGTTGCGAACAACGTGCACGAATCGAGCTTCCGCATTGTGCTGCGGAACCACAAGGATCAGGACGTGACGGTTGATGTGGTCGAGCCGATGCCGGGCGACTGGCGGATCCTCGAGTCGTCGCACACGCACGAGAAGAAGGATGCGCGGACGGCGGTGTTCTCGATAGCCGTGCCGGCGGATGGCGAAGTGGAGCTTACGTACCGGGCCCGCGTGACGTTCTAAGGGGGCGAGGGGAAATGTATTCGGGCGCCGCGGCGGGGTTGCCGCGGCGCCCGGTTTCGTTACAATGGCGCGCATGACCCGAATTCAGCGCGAGATTGTGCGGGCGGCGTTCCGGCTGGCCTTTGCGTATCCGAAGACGGACCTGGACAATCCGCCCCGTGCGCTGGATGATCTGATCTACATTATCCTCTCCGGGCAGACTTCGGAAATCAACTACCAGCGCGCGTATGCAACGTTGCGCGCGCGTTATCCGGACTGGGAGGCGGCCCGCCGCGCGCCGGCGCGATCCATCGAGCGGGCCATACGCGGCGCGGGGCTTTCCGTGCAGAAGGCGCGCTACATCAAGGCGATTCTGGCGCGGGTCCATGCCGATTTCGGAGAAACCTCGCTGGACGGCCTCGCGGATTGGCCAACCGGGGACGCCGAGACGTATCTGCGCCGCCTGCCCGGCGTCGGTGTGAAGACGGCGCGCTGCGTGTTGCTGTACACGCTGGGCCGCGACGTGTTCCCGGCGGATGTGCATTGTCTGCGCATCATGGAACGCGCGGGCTGGCTGAAGCGGGGGAAACGCCGCATGGAGGACGTCGCGGACGCCGCGCAGGCGCTGGTGCTGCCGGCGATCCGGCGGGAGTTGCACATCAGCCTCGTCCAGCACGGGCGCGCGGTTTGTAAGCCGGTGCGCCCGGAATGCCGGCGGTGCTGCATTGCGGAGTGTTGCCGTTGGGGGAAGAAAAGCCGGTAATCTACTCGCCGGTCTCTTACTCTTCCAAGAACTTCGCGGCCTGAGCGGGGTACTTGCTAATCAACCACTTGAGCACGTCTAATTGCGCCGCGCCCGTCGCACGGCGAATCTGAACGAGCAACTTCGCGCTGGAAGGCCTTTCCAACGTGAGGTTGGAGGCGCCTTCATTGCAGACGGAGCAGATTGCCCGGAGGTTGGCCGGATCGTCGGTTCCTCCCTGGCTCTTGTCGATGATATGCCCGATGTGCAGGCGAGTCGGTCGGGTAGGATCATAAGGATGTGGGTCACCAGGGGCGGCGCCGCACATCTGGCAAGTGTAACCATTGCGATCAAGGACGAACGCGCGCGTTTCCTTCGAAATAGCGCGTTCAAAGGCTGGTTCTGGCTTAGCTGTTTCCAGCAAATACTGCCCGGGCTTCAGATCGCTTCGGTCGTTGTTGGTAAGGATGCGGTATCCCTCCTCCGAGCGAAGTTCCCGCACGCGCCGGGCCCATTCGGTGATATTGCCTGCAACCTTTCGTAGTTCATCGGAATCCATCACACGACCGATATTCGCGAGAAAATGTTCCCGCAGCCGTGCACGTGCGCCTTTCGGCTTGCCACTACGTCCTTTTGACATGAAATGCCATTCCTCTCGGCTGAAACGTGGCAGAAGTATAGAAACTGGGGGGCTCAGCCCGCAACAGCCAAAGCTGAGTTGCCGGCGGCCAGACAGGCGCTTATCTGGGTTGCCACGGCCTGCGCGACGGGCGGGGGGAATGCGTTGCCGACCTGGCGATATGCCGGCGTCTTTTTTCCAGTAAATACCCAATTGTTCGGAAAGCCTTGTATGCGCGCGACCATCGGCACGGTCAATTTCGGCATGCCGGTGAACTCGGGATCCGGCGGTTCGTTGGCGACACCGAGACCGTCGACCCCCAATGCCGCCCAAGCCTTTCGCGCGCGCGTCGGACCGAGATCGGGGCCACCGTGCTTCTTTGAACCGCCCACGATGGTTGGCGCTATGTCGCTGGCGCGCTCCGCCCACGCCTTCGCGCCGCTCCAGCCCCGTGACGCCATGAGATCGCGCAGCAACTGGCCTACGGTAAGAGGTCTGGCGCCGGTTGGCTCTGGCCAGGTGAATGTTCCTGGAACATCTTTCCGGATCGCTACGATGACGACACGGGGGCGTAGTTGCGACACACCGAAATCGGACGCATTGAGCAGCCGCCAGTCCGCCGCATACCCGAGTTTTTCCAGTTGCGCTTTGAGGTTTTTGCGGTAGCCATCGAAGACCGGGTCCAGAAAGCCCCGGACGTTTTCCAGCATTACGGCTTTCGGACGGCATTCCTCGACCAGTCGGAGGGCCTGGGGAAACAGATCGCGCTCGTCCTGATGCCCCAGCTGTTTCCCCGCCTTGGAAAACGGAGGGCAGGGTACACCGCCCGCTAACAAGTCGACGCCGCGATAGGGCCTGGCGTCGAAGTGATTCACATCGCCTTCCACGACGTGCCAGTTGGGCCGGTTGTAGCGGAGTGTATTGCAGCAATGCGGGTCGATTTCGACGAGGGCCCGGTGTTGGAATCCGGCGCTTTCCAGCCCAAGGGCTTGACCACCAGCACCGGCGCAAATCTCGATTGATGTGAGGAGGGGCATGAGGGAGCTTTCTGAATATTTAATCAGTTGTTTTCTTTTTGCTAATCATAGCAATCATCGGCGCGGAATACCAGCCATGATTTGGATAGACTAGTGCTCCAAAGTGGGGCGGTTTCCGGAGCGGGCGAGGTTTTTGCTGGGTGCGCGCGGGGCGGGGTGAGGGCGGTTCGGGGGGATGGCTTGCGGGCTGGGGTTTGGGGGTGGTCGCGCGGGTTGGATTTGCGGATGTGGTTGGTCGGAAGGTTCTATGTCGCCCCGCTGGGGCTTTATTGTTTGGGGGCGGGTAACCCAGGGTTCCGGTCGTACCGGCCTTCGGCGCGGGCACGACCGTCACCCTGGGCTACGGTATGCCGCCACTGCGTGGCTATGCAATTGGGCGCTTAATTGGGTACGAGCCCTGTTCGCGTTCATCTGCGTCCATTCGCGGTTCAACTCGATTGGTTTCGGGTATGCAGGGATGGGCTACGGGGGCGCGGGCAGTTGGCGGTGCGGGCGGTGCGGGCGGCTTTGCCGCCGTGGACAGGCGGGACGCCTATCCTACTTTGCGCCTTGCGGCGCGGTGGACGGGCGGGGTAGTCGGCTGGATTTGGTGGCGCGGCGTGGTTTGGCTCGACCCGGGCCGGGACGTACCCCCGCGTTGGGGCGTTTGTGGGTTGGGGGCGGTGTGTCTGAGTACGTTGGGTGTGCGCTTCGAGGGTAGGGGGGTGTGCGGCGGTACGTCCCTTGGTTGGGCTGGGTTTTCGGGGAGGGGCGTGTTTGGATCGTTGTTGCGCCTTGCGGCGCTTTGGATAGGCGGGACGGCTGTCCTGCTTTGCGCCTTTTGGCGCGGTGGACGGGCGGGGTAGTCGGCTGGATTTGGTGGCGCGGCGTGGTTTGGCTCGACCCGGGCCGGGACGTACCCCCGCGTTGGGGCGTTTGTGGGTTGGGGGCGGTGTGTCGGAATACGTTGGGTGTGTGCTTCGGGGTTGGGGGGGTGTGCGGCGGTACGTCCCTTTTCTGGGCTGGGGATTGGTGGTGGTCGCGTACGTTGTAGTGGCGGATGTGGTTGGTCGGAAGGTTCTATGTCGCCCCGCTGGGGCTTTATCGTTTGGGGGCGGGTAACCGAGGGCTGGCTCGTTCGCGCTGTCGCGCGATCTCGCTTCGCCCTGGGCTACGGTATGCCGCCGCTACGCGGCTATGCAATTGGGCGCTATCCGGTGCTCACGTCTTTTCGGTTTGGAATTCGGGCTTCCTGTAGCGGGGCGAGTAAGGTTTGCGCCTTGCGGCGCGGTGGACGGGCGGGGTAGCAGGCTGGATTTGGTGGCGCGGCGTGGTTTGGCTCGACCCGGGCCGGGACGTACCCCCGCGTTGGGGCGTTTGTGGGTTGGGGGCGGTGTGTTGGAATACGTTGGGTGTGTGCTTCGGGATCGGGCGTATGCGCGGCGGTACGTCCCTTGGTTGTGCTGGCGGTATGTCCCCTGGTTGGGCGTTTTTTATTGCGTGGTGGAAGCGGGGGCTGGGGAAGGCGTACGCTTGGGGTGCGGGGAGGGGGCTCGCACGCGGACGGTTTTCCATGGAAGGACGCTCACTGTAATGGCCGATGAAGCTTCGCGGGGCCTTGTGGCCTTGCTCCGACGTTATCAGATTGCCGGCATCACGGCGCTGGCGCTTTCGATGATTGCGGCGTATCTGACGCTGCGTTTCGGGTTCGGGCTGGCGGGGTGGCGGGCGGATGCGCCGTTGTGGATCTGCCTGGCGCTGGGCGGGACGCCGCTGGTGTTCGAACTGGGGGCGAAGGCCCTGCGGCGCGAGTTTGGATCGGACCTGCTTGGCGGCATTTCGATCGTGACGTCGGTCGTGCTGGGGGAGTATCTGGCGGGCGCGATTATCGTGTTGATGCTTTCGGGGGGCGAGGCGCTGGAGGCATACGCGCTGCGCAGCGCGTCTTCCGTGCTGGCGGCGCTGGCGCGGCGGATGCCGTCGGTGGCGCATCGAAAGGGTGAGAACGGGACGCTGGAGGATGTGGCGCTGGACCGGGTGGCGGTGGGCGACACGCTGGTGGTTTATCCGCACGAGATCTGTCCGGTGGATGGCGAGGTGCTTGCGGGGCACAGCGTGATGGATGAGTCGTACCTAACGGGCGAGCCGTTTCAGATCACGAAGACGCTGGGGTCGAGCGTGATATCGGGCTCGATCAATGGGGAGTCCGCGCTGACCATTCAGGCGACGCGGCGGGCGGCGGATTCGCGGTACGCGCGGATTATGGCGGTGATGCGGGAGTCGGAAGCGACGCGCCCGCAGATGCGCCGTCTGGGGGATCAGCTGGGGGCGGCGTATACGCCGCTGGCGGTGGTTATTGCGGTGGGGGCGTGGCTGGTCAGCGGCGATCCGTTGCGCTTTCTGGCGGTGCTGGTGATCGCGACGCCGTGCCCGCTGCTGATCGGGATTCCGGTGGCGATTATCGGTTCGATTTCGCTTTGCGCGCGGCGTGCGATTGTGGTGAAGAGCCCGATCGCGCTGGAGCAGATGACCCGGTGCCGTACGGCGATATTCGACAAGACGGGGACGCTGACCTATGGGGAGCCGGCCCTGACGGAGCTTGCGCCGGGCCCGGGTTTCGAGCGTCGGGAGGTGTTGCGCCTGGCGGCGGCGGTGGAGCGCTATTCCAAGCACCCGCTCGCGGAGGCGATCGTGGCGGCGGCGGAGGGGGAGGGGTTGGTCATTCCGGATCCGGAGTCCGTTCGGGAACGTCCGGGCGAGGGGCTGCGGGGCATGGTCGAGGGGCGCGCAATTCGTATAACCAGCCGCAAGAAGATCGATGGGGAGCCGGTGGCGGGGCTGGAGCACCTGCCCGAGTTTGCGGGGGGGCTCGAGTGTGTGGTGATTGTTGACGGGACGCTCGCCGCGACATGCCGTTTCCGGGATTCGCCGCGCGCGGAGAGCCATTCCTTCATGCGGCACCTGGGGCCGCGGCACCAGTTCAAGCGTTTGATGATCGTTTCCGGCGACCGCGAGTCGGAAGTGCGTTACCTGGCGGAGGAAGTGGGGGTGACGGAGATCCACGCGCAGAAGAGTCCGGAGGAGAAGCTGGCGATTGTTCGGGAGGAAACCGCGCGGGCGCGCACGCTCTATGTCGGGGACGGCATCAACGATGCGCCGGCGATGATGGCGGCGACGGTGGGTATGGCGATCGGGCAGGGGAGCGATGTCACGGCGGAGGCGGCGGGGGTGGTGATCATGGACAATACGCTGCAAAAGGTGGACGAGTTTCTGCATATCAGCCGGCGGATGCGCGCGATTGTGCTGCAGAGCGTGCTGGGCGGCATGGCGCTGAGCCTTATCGGGATGGGGCTGGCGGCTGCGGGGCATTTGAGCCCGGTGCAGGGCGCGGTTTGCCAGGAGATCATCGACGTGCTGGCGGTGTTGAACGCGTTGCGGGCGGCGTGGCCCCCGCGGACGCTTTCGGACATGTAGCGGGGGCTATTGCTCGATAGAGCGTGCGTCGCACCAGGACACGCGTCCGGCTTCGACCTGGTATTCGACTTCGAGGGGGTTGCAGCAGATCTCGCAGTCGTAGATAAAGCACTGGCCTCTGAGGGAGAGGTCGAGGGGGATGGAGAAGGTTTGCCAGCAGTGGGGGCAGGTGATGTCGTAGAATTCCACGGTGTGGGTATCCGGTAGTGCGGTGCAATTTCTGGGGTTTATGGTACCTGATCCGGGCGGGTGGATTGGTAGGTGTGGGCGGGCGGCTTTGCCGCCGTGGACAGGCGGGACGGCTATCTTACGTTGGGTGGAGTTCTGGTATTACCCCGCCCAGACAGTGGGGAAGTAAGCGTAGTCTCGATTTTTGCACTTCGCCGGAAACCCACTATGATACGGGCTTTCAGCCCTGGCCGAAATCGTCGTCATTCTTCCTGGGCCGGCGGCCCAGGCTGATATGATCGTGCGCCTTCGGCGCTGAAGAAACGCTACTCAGGGCCGAAGGCCTGTTTCAAACCAGCCTGGGCCATCGGCCCAGGCTAAGGGATCCAATAATCGATAAGGGCTGAAGGCCCGCTTCATAGCGCTTGTAATTCATCGGTAATGTCAGAGCTGCACCCCTTACTTTGTTGACCCCGGCCGGGACGTACCCCCGCGTTGGGGCGTTTGTGGTTTGTAGGCGGTGTAACGGAATACGTTGGGTGTGTGCTTCGGGATTGGGGGTATGTGCGGCGGTACGTCCCTTGTTTGGGGTGGATCGAACCGGGCCGGGACATACCCCCGCGTTGGGGCGTTTGTGGCTTGTAGGCGGTGTAACCCAATACGTTGGGTGTGTGCTTCGGGGTTGGGCGTGTTTGCGGCGGTACGTCCCTTGTTTGGGGTGGATCGAACCGGGCCGGGACGTACCCCCGCGTTGGGGCGTTTGTGGTTTGTAGGCGGTGTAACGGAATACGTTGGGTGTGTGCTTTGGGGTTGGGCGTATTTGCGGCGGTACGTCCCTTGTGTGGGGTGGGTTATTGTGGACGGGAATGTCTGCGTCCCGGTGGGGGGACGTGTTAAGCTATGCGGGAACGCGGAGGTGTTCGGGCGTGGCGCCTGAACGGTCCGGGTCCCGGGAGAGCTTTCGATGGTTTGCCGCAGGTTGTTCTTGTTGCTGTTTGCCGGGTTGATTGTCGCGCCGTTCAGTGGCGGGGCGCGCGCCGCCGCGGGGGGTGATGGCCTTTCGGTGGGCCCGGATGACTGGCCGTGGTGGCGCGGTGCGGACCGCAATGGTGTGGCGGCCTCCGGGCAGTCGCTGCCATCGGAATGGGGCGAGGAAAAGAATGTTCTGTGGAAGGTGGAGGTTCCCGGGCGCGGTTATTCTTCGCCGACGGTGGTGGGGGACCGGATCTACCTGACGACTTCCGACGAGGCTGCCGAGATCCAGTCGGTGCTGAGTTTTGATCGGCAATCGGGCGCGCTTCAGTGGAAGACGGATGTGCACCAGGGCGGTTTTGCGTCGGAGGGGCGGCAGGGCCACGTGCGATCATCGAAGGCGTCGTGCACGGTGGCGTGCGATGGCGAGCGGGTGTTTGCGAGCTTCATCAACGACAACGCGGTGCACCTGACGGCGCTGGACTTGAACGGAGCGCAACTCTGGCAGCGGAAGGTCTCGGACTATGTCATGCACCAGGGCTACGGGGCGTCGCCGGCCCTTTACGGCCCGCTGGTGATGGTCTCCGTTGATCATCATGGCGGCGGCGTCATCTCGGCCTACGATCGCGTTTCCGGCGATCTTGTCTGGTCGCAGCCGCGGCCGAAGAACCCGAATTATACGTCGCCGATGATCCTGAACGTTGCTGGGCGCGATCAGGCGATCCTGGTGGGGTGTGATATGGTGGCCAGTTACGACCCGATGAGCGGCGCGGTGAACTGGGAGACGCCCGGCGCGACGACGGAGTGCGTGACATCGACTGTGACCGATGGATCCGTGGTCGTGACGAGTGGCGGCTATCCGAGCAAACACATATCGGTGTTGCGCGGTGACGGATCGGGCGAGCAGCTGTGGCGGAACGAGACGATGGTGTATGTGCCTTCGATGATCTTGCACGATGGCCACCTGTACTCCGTGGATGACAATGGCGACGCCCGGTGCTACCGGCTGGAGACGGGCGAACTTGTTTGGGAGCACCGCCTGCGCGCGAAGTTTGGCGCGTCGCTGGTGATGGCGGACGGCCAGATTTACGCGACGGCGGACGATGGAACGACCTTCGTTTTTGCGGCGCGGCCGGACGCATTTACGCCCGTGGCGGAGAACCGGATTGCGGCGGATGAGGTTCAGGCGACGCTGGCGATCTGCGGGAATCGGATCTATATGCGGGTGACGCAGGGCCGGGGCGAGGAGCGCCGGGAGATGCTGTACTGCATCGGGGAATAGGGCATCCCGAAGCAAAAAGAACGCGGGCCGGGATACGATTCCCGGCCCGCGCGTTGTTTTTGGGCTATTCCACCTGGGCCGCCGCGGGCTCCGCCGGTTCGGAGGGGGCCGGGGCATTTGCGGGGGCGTCCGCGTCGGGGACGACCGCGTTGGGGTCCCACCCGCCGCCGAGGGCTTTGTAGAGGGCGACGAGGTTCGCCAGTACGATGCTCTCGCTCTGGACGAGCTGATCCTCGGTGTTGAAGAGGTCGCGCTGCGCCTGCAGGACGTTCAGGAAGCCTTCAAGGCCGCGCTGGTAGCGCTCGTTTGCGAGTTTTACCGCGCGCTGGTTCGCGGCGACGGCTTCCTTGAGGGTCCGGTGGAAGACCTGCTCCTTGTTGAAGCCGACGAGGGCATGTTCGACGTCGCCCAGGGCTCCGAGCAGGGTCTGCTCGTAGCGGAGGAGGGCGGCTTCCTGGCGGGCGTTTTGCACTTCGATGTTGGCGCGAATGCGCCCGCCCTGGAAAACGGGCCAGTTGACGCGGGGCCCGATGGAGCCGAGGAGGTTGCCGCTTTCGGCCAGGTTGCCGAGGACGTTGCTCTGGCTGGAGACGCCGCCGGTGAGGAAGAAGCGGGGATAGCGTTCGGCCATGGCGACGCCGATGCGCGCGTTCTGTGCCGCGAGCTGCCGCTCGGCGACGCGGATATCGGGGCGGCGGCGGAGCAACTCCGAGGGCAGGCCGACGGGAATTGCGGACGGGGCGGCCGGGAGGGCCTGGACGGGTTCCAGCTCTTCGAGGAGGGATCCGGGCGCGCCGCCGAGCAGGAGGCCGATGCGGTAGATCGCGCTCGCGATCTGTTGCTCCAGCAGGGGAACCTGCCCCTGGAAGGTGGCGAGGAGGGCTTCGGCGCGGACGGCGTCGAGTTCGCTGCTGATGCCGGCGTCATACCGGGCGCTGGTGAGGTTGACGGTTTCCGCCTGGGCCTCGATATTCCGCTGGGTGATGGCGAGGCGCTGCTGGGCGGCGCGGAGATCGATGTAGTTCAGTGCGACTTCGGCGGCGAGCGACACGAGCACATCGCGCTCGGCCTCGATGGCGGCCTGCAATTCCGCGTCGGCCGCCTCGATGGCGCGCCTGTTTCCACCGAAGACATCGAGCTCCCAGGAGGCGTCGAATCCGGCGCGGAAAAGATCCGTCGTGCGATCGGGGGCGCCGCCCGAGGGGCTGATGGTGATGCCGGTGGTCGCGCCGGCCGCGTTTGCGGTTTGCGAGATGGATGTATTGCGCCCGCGGATCGTGATGGTGCGGGAGAGGCCGCCCGGCCCGAGGCTCAGGCCGCCCGAAACCGGCGGGCCGCTGTCGAAGTTCTGCTCGGGGCCGCGGGAGCGGGTTGCCGCGGCGTCAAAGCCGACTTGGGGCATGAGGGCGGATTCCGCGATGCCACGCGCGGCGCGGGCCTCCCGGACGCGGGTACCGGCGATGCGCAGGTCGAGGTTGCTTTCGACCGCGCGGCGGATGAGGCCGTTCAGGACGGGGTCCTGGAGCTGCTCCCACCAGCGGGCGACATCCGTGTCGCTTTCGGTGACGCCGGTCGCTTTTTCCGAAACCCAGCCGGGCGGCGTATCGAGATCCGGGCGGTCGTAGTCCGGCCCGGTCACGCAGCCGGCGGCCAGTACAGCGAGGGCCGCAGCGGCGGCAAAGTTTAATGGTGCGCGCATATAATTTTACTCCGTTTCGGGATCGCCGTCGCTTGCGGCCGGCTTGTTCCCGCGGATGAGTTCGGTCAGCTTCTGGATCAGTACGAAGAATACCGGCACAAAGACCACGGCCAGGAAGGTGGCCGCGATCATGCCGCCCATGACGCCGGTGCCGATGGAACGCCGCCCCGCGGCGCCGGCTCCTGCGCTGATGGCGAGGGGCAATACGCCCATGGTGAATGCGAGTGAGACCATGAGGATGGGGCGGAGGCGCAGGCGGGCGGCTTCGAGGGCGGCCTCGACGATGCCCTTGCCGGCGCGGCGCTCCTGTGCGGCGAACTCGACGATGAGGATGGCGTTTTTCGCGGCCAGGCCGATGAGGGTGAGGAGGCCGATCTGGAAGTAGATGTCGCGGGGCATGCCGAGGGCGTAGACCGCGGCGACAGCTCCGAACATGCCGAAGGGCACGGCGAGGATCACGGCGAAGGGCAGGGACCACTTCTCGTATTGGGCCGCGAGCACCAGGAAGACCATCACGAGGCCGAACATCAGGATGTAGGGGGCCTGGTTGCCGGCCGCGACTTCCTGGTAGGACGCGCCGCTCCATTCGAAGCCGTAGCCCTCGGGGAGGGATTCGGCGGCGATGGCCTCAATGCGCTTGAGGGCGTCGCCGGTGCTGAATCCGGGCGCGGGCTCGCCGGTGATCTGTACGCTGGGGTAGCTGTTGAAGCGGGTGACGAGGTTGGGTCCGGCGTTGAAGTCGAGATCGATGACACTGGAGAGTTCGACCATATCGCCGTTGTTGGTTCGGGCGTATATCCGGCGGATGTCGCCGGGCTCCCGGCGGAACTCCGACTCGGCCTGGACCTGCACGCGGTATACGCGCCCGAACTTTGTGAAATCGTTTACGTAGAGGGCGCCGAGGTAGGCCTGAAGGCTGTCGAAGATCTCGTTCATCCGCAGGCCCATGGCTTTGGCGCGGGTGCGGTCGACGTTCGCGAAGATGCGGGGCTGGCTGATGTTGAGGACGGAATTCAGGTTTTGCAGTTGGGGGTCCCCCCCCAGGGCGGCCATGAAATCCTGCGAGACTTCGGCGAGCTGCTCGATGTCGCTGACGCCGCGGGCCTGGAGCTGCATCTCGAAGCCGGCACGCACGCCCAGGCCGCGGATGGCGGGGGGGTTGAGGGCGAGGATGAGGGCGTCCTTGTGGCCGCCGAAGCGCCCGAACATGCGGCCCACAACGCTTTCGACGTGGTGGTCGGGTCCCGGCCGGTCCTTCCAGTTTTTGAGATTGACGAACATGACCGCGCCGTTGGTGTTTGGCACGAAGCCCGAGAGGAAGTCGATGCCGACGAGCGCGACGACGTGCTCGACCTCGGACTGCGCCAGGACGAATTCCTCCACCTCTTCGACCACCCTGGTGGTGCGGTTGAGGGCGCTTCCCTGGGGAAGCTGCACGGCGACGATGAAGTAGCCCTGGTCCTCCTGTGGCACGAACCCGCCGGGGACGCGTCCGAAGAGCACATAGGTCAGCGCGACGAGGCCCAGGAAGAGGGCGACGGTCAGGTAGCTGAATCGTATGGCGAGGCGGACGACGCGCACGTAGAAATTCCGGCCCTTCTCGAAGAACCAGTCGAAGGCGCGGAAGGGGGCCCATTTCTGGTGCGTGCGCTGGAGCATGAGCCGGCACAGCGCGGGGCTCAGGGAAATGGCCACGATGCCGGAGATGGCCACGGAGACGCAGATGGTGATGGCGAACTGCTGGTACATGGCTCCAGTGAGGCCGCCCAGAAAGACCACGGGAAGGAATACCGCCAGGAGCACGAGCACGCTGGCCACGACGGCTCCGAAGATCTGCCGCATGGCCTTGACGGTGGCTTCGCGCCGCGAGAGCTTCTTGTCTTCGTGCAGAACGCGCTCGACGTTTTCCACGACGAGGATCGCGTCGTCGACCACGATGCCGATGGCGAGTACGAGGCCGAAGAGGGTGAGCGTGTTGATGGAGAAGCCAAGGGCCATCATGCCCAGGAAGGTTCCGATGATGGAGACGGGGACGGCGAGCAGCGGGATGAAGGTGGCGCGCCAGCTTCCCAGGAAGACAAACACGACCAGCACCACGAGCAGGGCGGCTTCAAGGAGTGTCTTTACGACCTCGGTGATGGATGCGTCGATGAAGCGGGTGATGTCGAAGGGGATGTCATAGCGCACGCCCTCGGGGAAGTTCCGGGCGAGCACCTCCATTTCCTCTTTTACGCCGAGCAGGGTCGAAAGCGCGTTGGCTCCCGGCTGCAGGAAGATCAGGATCGGTACGGCGGGCTTGGCGTTGTATCGGCCGAAGGAATCGTAGCTCAGCGCGTCCAGCTCGATGCGGGATACGTCCCCCAGCCGGAGCATGGAGCCGTCCGGTTCCGCGCGGAGGATGATTTCCTCGTAGTCTTCCGGTTCGGAAAGGCGTCCCTGTGTGATGACGGGGATCGTAAAGGCGACCTCGCCTTCCATCGGTTCCGCGCCGATACGTCCCGCCGCGAAGAGGGAATTCTGCTCGCGGATCGCGTTCGCGATGTCGCTGATGGTCATGCCTCTCGCCGCAAGCTGGTCCGGGTTGAGCCAGATGCGCATGGAATAGTCTTTGCCGCCGAATACGGTGACGTCACCGACGCCCGGTACGCGCTTGAGCGCGTCGAGCAGGTTAATGGTGGCGTAATTGGCGAGGAAGATGTCGTCCACCTGGCCGTTTTCGGCGTTGAGGGCGACCACGCCGAGGATGTTGTTGGCGCGCTTGGTCACGGAGACGCCCTGGCGTATTACTTCCTGGGGCAGCCGCGGCTCGGCGCGCTTGAGGCGGTTCTGAACTTCGACCGCGGCGATGTCCAGGTTGGCGCCGATGTTGAATGTGCACACGACGGTGAGCTGGCCGTTGTTGGTGGCCGTGGACTGGTAGTAGAGCAGGTTTTCGATGCCGCTCAGTTCCTGCTCGATCGGTGTTGCGATGGACTCCGAGACGGTCTCCGCGTCGGCGCCGGGATAGTTTGCCTGGATTACGACGGTGGGCGGCGTGATCTCGGGCGATTGCTCGACTGGGAGGAAAAAGATGGACACCGCGCCGCAGAGGGTAATCACAATCGAGATCACCGCGGCGAACACCGGTCGATCGATGAAGAATTTCGCCAACATACGCTATTCCCCGGCGGCGCTGGCGTTGCCGGCCGCGTCTGGCGTGGCTTGCCCGACCAGCGGGGAAGGGGCGACTTCCGTGCCCGGCTGCACGTTGATCAGGCCGTCAATCAGCACACGTTCGCCCGCCGACAGGCCGGACTCGACAATCCACTCCGCGCCGCTCCAATCGCCGGGCTCAATGTATCGCTGTTCGGCGGTGTTGTCCCCGGCGAGCACGTAGACGTAGCTTCCCTGGGGCGACTCGTTGACCGCGCGCTGCGGAATTGCAATGGCTCCGGGGCGGACATATCCCCGCATGTGCGCGCGGACGAACTGGCCGGGTTTGAGGACGCGGTCCGGATTGGCGAAGGTGGCGCGCATTTCGACGGAGCCGGTTCGGGTGTCGACGGTGGTGCTCTCGAAGTCGAGGACGCCTTTTTCCGGGTAGGCGGTTCCGTCCAGGAGGGTGATTTCGATGTAGGGCTGCTCCGCGCCGGCCAGCACATAGCCGCCATTTGACGAAAAGGAGCGCCAGCGCAGGAACTCCCGCTCGGTCATGGGGTAGCTCACGTAGATCGGATCCACCTGGCGAATTTCGGTGAGCAGGCCGTTCTGGCCCTCGTCCACGAAGCTGCCGATTTCCTTGAGGGTCTTGCCGACGTACCCGGTGAGCGGGGCCGCGATCGTGGTGTATCCGAGTTCGAGTTGGGCTTTGGCGAGCTCGGCCTTCGCCAGGTTAAGGGCGGCGGCGGCGTTGGTCTGTTCCGCGAGCTGCTTGTCCAGATCGCTCTGGGCGATGGCTCCCGGCACGGCGACGGACTGGAGGCGATCGGCCTCGCGTTCCGCCAGGGTGAGGCGGGCCTGCGCTTGTTCGACGCGGGCCTTCGCGATCTGCAGGTCGGCCTCGAAGGGGCGCGGGTCGATCAGGTACAGGCGGGCGCCAGACTCGACGAGCGAACCTTCTTCAAACTCTCGGGTTTCCAGGAAGCCCCGCACGCGGGAGCGAATTTCGACGATCCGGGAGGCCTCCGTCACGCCGACGAAGGTAAAGGACACGGGCATGTCGCGCGGGAGCACTTCCACGAAGGTCACGTCCGGCGGCGGCGGGGCGGGTGGTTGCGCGCTGGATGGCACACTGCCCGCCGCAAGCAGGAGCGTAGCGAGGATCACTCGGATTCGGTTGAACTGCATAAATCGACCTTTCCATGATCGGGATCCGTTTCGCCGGAGGACATACCGGGCCCCCGGCGGTACGGCGTTACAGAACTCAGGGAACTATGCGCACCCCTGCGGTTGTGCGTGTCCCGCCCGGGCGCCAGCCAGGCGGGCGGTACTGCTACGTGGTTGCCCGCGCGAGGCGCGCCGCCATCGCCAGCATGGCGTTCACGAGCGCCTCGCGCTGATCCGCCGAAAACGGCGAGACATTGAGGGTTTCCATCAGCCGCAGGCCGTCGGCGGCCAGCAGCAGAATGGCTGCCTCTTCGTCCAGATTAAGGGACCCGAGTTCGGCGAAGCGGTTCACGTGGAACGAACGAATGGGCTCCTTCAGGTCGGGACAATTCGCCAGCGCGGATATCAGCGCGGCGCCCAGTTGCGGGTTTCGATCATCGTCGAGCAGGCAGGCTTCCACGTCGCACCGCAAGGCGGCTTCGACATCGTCTCCGAGGTCGGCGCGCCGCGCGGCGCGTTTTGCCCGGGCTTTCTCGGCCAGCCGCGCCACGAGGGCCTGCAGGAGGGCGTCTTTTGTGGGGAAGTGATAGAGGAGTCCGCCCTTGCTCACCCCGGCCTGCTCGGCGACGGCGTCGAGTGTCAGGCGCCAGGCCCCCTGCTCGGTGAGCACGACTTCGGCGGCGTCGAGCATGGCTTCTTTGCCGCTTGGGCGCACCATTTGGGGTTCTCCTGGGGTGGGGTTACTGGACCGTCTAGACGGTATAGTAACGTGTGGTTGGATGATGTGTCAAGTTATTTGGGTGGACGGGGTGGACGGAGTGGACAGAGTGGACAGAGTGGACAGAGTGGACAGAGTGGACAGAGTGGACAGAGTGGAAGGGGGGAAGGTGGGAAGGGGGGATGGTGCGGCACGTCCGCCGCAGGCGGAAAGGGGGAAGGCGACGTAATCTGGCTCTAATCTGTGCTGATGTGGAGCGCGGTGTTTTCGTAGAGGAGTTCGTCGTTTGTGGGAACGGCGAATTCTCCGGTGAGGTCCCAGAATTGCCAGAAGCCGCCGCGCACCTTGACCCATACGCGGTTGTTGTCGGTGTCCTGCCACCAGGTTTCTCCGTCGGAATTGCGGACTGCGTCGAGGGAGGCGGCAGCGGTGTACGCGCGCCGGCGTCCGTAGGCTTCGACGTAGACTTCCGGGGTGACGGCGCCGCTGAATTGGATGCCCAGCAGGAGCGTATCTTCGGGTTCGAGGAGGTTTTCGACGCCGAGCCGGAAGTCGACGGGCATGGGCGATCCGGGGAATTCGACGAGGTAGACGCCGTCGGCGTGCGCGGCGAAGTGGCGGAAGGGGGAGAGGAGCCAGTCCTCGGCGGCGGCGTCGACGGACCAGGCAGCCACGGGGTCGAGGGTTTCCGGGTCGAGGCGCGTGGCCTGTAGGGCCATGAGGGGGTGGAAGTAGGGGCGGAGGTTGTTGATGACGAAGTCCATGACGCCGTAGAAGGGGCCGGGGACGCTCACGCCGCCTGTTTCGGGGCCGGGCGCCACGGGGGTGACGGGCTGGCCGTGGGTGAGGAAGGGTTCGTCGTACACGATGTACTGGCCGGCGGGCCCCCAGATGCCGTAGGGGTCGAGGAGGGCTCCGGCGAGCACGAAGTGCGTAAAGGGCGGTCGCGAGCGGTAGCCGGGGTGGGTGTTGATAAGGAGGTTGCCGGTATTTCGCACCTGGCCTTTTTCGACGGGGCGGATGTAGTAATCGTCGGTGGCGAAGGCTCCGCTCCGGGTATCGGGGACGAGGGGGAAATTGACGACGACGTTCTCGCGGATATCGAAGGTGCTGTGGTAGGTGGCGAAGGCCGCGGGTATTTCCGTGCCGCCCAGCGACTCGACGTAGGACTCCGGGCGCGGGGTGGCGTTGTTGAGGCTGTCGCCGACGGCGAGGCAGTGTTCGATGAGGCCGTCCTCGCCCGCGCCCGCGAAAAAGCGCCCGACGTTGTCCGCGGAGACGATGCCGGTGTTTGTCGGCCAGCTTGCTCGGTCCCAGATGCCGCTGCGCCCGCTTTTCCAGGTGGACAGGCGGGTGAGGTGGAAGCGGCGCATGTTTTCGCGCGGGTAGACGGGGTCGATCCCGTCGGTGGTGGAGATGTACTGGGTGGGAAATACGTTTCCGTCGTTGTCGATCTCGACGAAATCGAGCATGAGGCCCTCGGCCCGGCTCGTGTGGGTGCTGTTGTCCTCGAAGACGCCGAACAGGAGGCGGTTCGGGCGCATGGCGACGCCGATATTATCGCCCCAGGGGTTGGCCGGGAAGGCGAGCCAATAGCCGAAGCCCTGGCAATCGGCCACGGCGTTGTGGCGCGTGACGTTGTCGGGATTCGCGATCCAGAAGCCGCTGGATCCGCCGTCGCCGAATATTTCGTGCTGTTTGAGGGCGTCGGCGGGGGCGGGATTGCGGACGCGGAGGATCAGGTTGCCCTCGAAGGTATTGCGGCGTTCGACGGCGTCCTCCGTGAAGACGCCATGGCCGCGCGTGTCGAAAATTACGTTGTTCTCCACCCGCACGCCGTTTGTGCCGTGGACGACGACGCCGCGGTTGGCCGAGCGGTTGATGGCGCTGTTGCGGAGGAACTGGCCGTCCGCGTCGGCGATGAAGTTGACGCCGTCGTAGCTCAGGAGGTGCCAGTGGAAGGGGTAGCGGCCCAGGCGCCCGCGCTGGCCGCCGCGCCGAATTTCGATGCCGTCAACGCGCGCGGCGGAGTCCGGGCCCATGATCATGATGTGTGCGCCGAAGCCTTCGTCGCGCCAGGCGTCGTCGTCCGGGGCCTGTATCACGATATTGCGGGTGAGGTTGCCGATTTCCGCGCGCTGGTCCAGCACGACGGGCGTATCGGGGTGCGGCGGGGCGATGGCGTCGGCGGGATCGAAGGTCATGCCGGTTTCGGCGACGTATTGGAGGCGTCCCCAGTGAAAATCGGCCAGCGGCGCTTCCAGGGCGAGCATATCTCCGGAGATGGAGGCCAGGCGCGCGATCTCGGTCTCGCTTACACCGTACCAGTCCGTGGGGGCGATCACGAGTTCGTCGCCCGGACGCCAGGGGACGGGATCCGCGAGGGTCAGTTCGGTGGCTCCAGCCTCGGCGTGGGCGTTGATGCGCGTCCAGGGAAGCGCCGGCGGCGCGCCATAGAGTTCCAGGGCGCCCCCCATGACCATGATGCCGCGCGCGCTTGGGCCCAGGGGACCGCCGCCGGGCATGCCGTTGAGGGTGATGTGCAGGGGGCCTTCGATCGGGTCCTCGGCGGAACCCGCGCGCAGCACGCCGTGGACCATGATGCCCTCGGCGGTAAGATCGATGGGTGCGTCGTCGAACTCGAGCGTGCCTTGTACGAGCAGGAGGCCCAGGGGCGGCGGGCTCACGTCCAGCAGCACGTGCTGGTCGGACTCGATGGTGACGTTGTCGCCGTCTTGGGGCGGGTCACCGTCCCAGGTGGCGGGGTCGGACCAGCGCAAGGGCGCTTTGTCTTCACCTTCACCTTCACCTTCACCTTCGCCTTCGCCTTCGCCTTCACCCTCACCCTCACCCTCACCCTCACCCTCACCCTCACCCTCGGCGGGGGGAGGCGGTCCGAGCGAGGTGGTGATGGCGATGCGACGACCCGCGAGCACAGACGAACCGGCGGCCGGGGTTTGCGTGATGACGCGCCCCGGGGCGACGTTTTCGCTATGGGCTTCGGAGATGGTTCCCAGGGCGAGATTCGCCATTTCGAGCGCGGAAGCGGCTTCGGATTGGGTCATGCCCGTTACATCGGGCACGGTCACGCGCGGGGTGATTGGGGGGCACCCCGAAAGAACGAGCACGATCAGGCCGCTCAGGAGAACGCGCAACGGTGTGCCCATGCCCCGCATTGATGGGTGGCGCCTACGGTTTCTTGCGCGTCGCGCGCACACGAACGGGTTTGGGCGCGAGTTGGGGGTGGGGGACAAGGAGCAGCGCGCCAGTCAACAGGGCGCCCGAGGCGAGAATCCAGATGGTCATGGCGTTTCACACCTTTCCTGACTGCTTGCACGCCGAGCCAGGCCAGGCTGTGAAAACAGGCATCCGTTCCGGCATACACCGTGTGTGCCACCCCAAGTATACCCGGATCCTGCCCTTCTGCCAAGCGCTGGCGGCGGGATATCGGGGTAAGGCATTAAAAGTAATGGGGTTGCGGGTGGAGCGGACTACGGAGCGTCCGCGCTGGCGATCTGGACGAGGTCGTAGAGTTCGCGGACGACGACCTTCAGTTCGGGGTCGGCATCGTAGGCGGCGGAAACGAGCTTTCGGGCGGCTGCGAGGTCGCCACAGGCCTTGCCGCGCGCGATCAGGCGGCGGCATTCGGCTGGCATCGGTCCCCAGTTGCCGCATTCGACGTACTGGTCGTTGATGAAGATGAACTTGGGGATGGCTTCGCCGCCGTTGGTGAGGAAGCGGGTGAAGACGTCCAGATACTGCTCGCGCGTGACGAAGCGCACGTGCAGTTTGTCCGTAGCCCGGGCCATGGCTTCGAGGGCCGGAACGTGGCGGACGACGTCGCCGCACCAGTCTTCGGCGATCACCACGACATTTACAGTGCGCTTGAGGGCCTTAAGGCCGGCGGCGATGTCCGCCTCCAGGGTGAGTCCGGCGAGGGCCGCCGCCATCTTTTCGCGGTTTTCGTCGGACTCCGCCGCCGCGAGCCAGGCGTCGAACGCCTTGCCGGAGCGGAGGACTTCCTCCCAGTCGATGGGGCGCAATAGTGGGGGTTTGGGCATTGATACATACTCCTCTTCACACGCCGGGCGCCGCCGCCACGCCGCGCGGGTTTGACTTCACTGCTTGATGCGCCGAGTATAGCGTTTTTGGGGGCTTCGCCGCCATGTGGGGGTGGGGGAACCGCAGGGGACGCAACGAACGCGGAACAGCCGCTGGCCGCAACCCAAAAGAGGAGGATCACCACGAAGGGCACGAAGGACACGAAGAAAAGAAGTTGGAGAAGGATTGCTATTCATGCGAAGTCGCAAAGGCACAAAGGAGGCGATCCGGGGCGCGATGCGCGGTCACGGCGGGCGGGGGATTGGATTTTGAGCCACAAAGAGCGCAAAGAACACAAAGAACACTGGGGAGCCTCTGGCTGCAACCGAGAAATTGATCACCACGAAGGGCGCAGGACGGCCGTTGGCCGAAACCAAACAAAGTTGAACCGCGAATTGACGCGAATTGACGCGAATGAAGAAAGGAGCGTCTTGTTTTGGGAATCCGAGGCTGTGTTCACGGGATCAATGGGCCGTTCGAACCCGGCGCTCACGTGGTCTCAGGCTGGAAGCCCAAGCCACGTTGGCGTATGTTGGACGACTGGGGTGATCGTGGATTCACGACGGCCCATCGAATTGTCCGAAAAATGTGGCGGGTAAAATGAGAAATTGACGGAGAGTAGTACGAAGGGCAGGAAGGAAAGAAGTTGGAGAAGGATTGCTATTCATGCGAAGTAGCAATGGCGCAAAGGAGACGTTCCGGGGTGCGATGCGCGGTTGCGGCGGGCGGGGGACTGGATTTGGAGCCACAAAGAGCGCAAAGAACACATAGGAATTGAATGATGACGTCTAAGCGGTTCTCCATTAATGACTTGTGCTTTGGCGCGCCGGGAAATCCTGCCAGAAAACAAGAAAATGGCGCATAGTGTTCCGGATGAATAGTGTTTTCAATTGGGATTCCGAAGGGCGCGCTGGACTCTGTTTGTTGTGGTGGGTAGAATATGTATTATGAATACATTATTTAGGGCCGTTTACTGTGTCTTGCTGGGGCCGGGTCTTGCGCTGGCGCAGGATGCGTTTGAGAATCCGCCGATCCGGTACAGCGAGACGGCGGACAATAACCCGGTGTCGCGGCTGGGCTCGTCGTTGGCGTCGGGCGAGGCGTCGCTGGCGTACGACGAACGGTTTGGGTATCTCCCGTCGCTGCTGTCGGCGCTGGAGGTACCGGTCTCATCGCAGTTGCTGGTGTTTTCGAAGACGTCGCTTCAATTGCGGCAGATTTCGCCATCGACGCCACGCGCGATCTACTTCAATGACGATGTTTACGTCGGGTCGGTGCAGGGGGGCGCGGTGCTGGAGATATCGGCGGCCGATCCGGACCTGGGGGCGGTGTTTTACACGCTGGACCAGCAGCCGGGGGGCGCGCCGCGTATCGTGCGGCAGCACCACGATTGCCTGCGCTGCCACGCGACGACGCTGACGCGGGATTTGCCGGGGCATATCGTACGGTCGGTGTTTGCCGGCCCGGACGGCCAGCCGATCCTGAAGGCGGGGTCGCTGGTTACGGACCAGACGACGCCGCTGGAGCAGCGGTGGGGCGGTTGGTACATTACGGGGGAGCACGGGGAAGCGCGGCACCGGGGCAACACGATTGCGGAGGAAACGGCGCACGACGCGGAAATCGATACGGAGGCAGGGGCGAACCGGGCCGCGCTGCCGCCGCGCGTGGACACGGGCAAGTACCTGGCCCCGCACAGCGACCTGGTGGCGATGCTGGTGCTGGAACACCAGACGCGCCTGCACAACCTGCTGACGGAGGCGAGCTTTGAGACGCGACTGGCGCTGCACCGGCAGGGGATTATCGATCGGCTGTTCGAGCGCGATCCCGAGGCGCTCAGCGAGTCGTCCGAGCGCATCATCCGGCAGATCGGGGACAAGGTGGTCGATTACATGATCTTTGCGGACGAAGTGGAACTGTCGGATCCGGTCCGGGGTACGAGCGATTTCGCGGCGGAGTTTGCGGCGCGCGGCCCGCGGGACAGTCAGGGCCGATCCCTGCGGGATTTGGATCTGAAGGGGCGGCTTTTCACGTATCCGCTGAGCTTTCTGATTTATTCCGAGCAGTTTGACGGCCTGCCCGCCCCGGTGCGTTCGTATATCTACCAGCGCCTCTGGAATATTTTTACGGGTGTGGAGCCCACGCCGGATTTGCTGCACCTGACGAACTACAAGTGCCGTGCGGTGATTGAGATTCTGCGCGAGACGAAGGCGGGCCTGCCGGCGTATTGGCTGGGGTAGGCGGGGGCTTCAGGCATGCGGGTGGGCGGTTTCGTATACGTGCCGGAGGCGCTCTATGCTCACGTGGGTGTAGATTTGGGTGGAGGAGAGGTTTTCGTGGCCGAGGAGCTCCTGTACGGTGCGGAGGTCGGCGCCGCCGTCGAGCATGTGGGTGGCGAAGGTGTGGCGCAGGGTGTGTGGGGAGACTTCGCGGCGGCCGGGGAGGACCTGGCGGACGTAGGTTTCCACAACGCGCTGGATGCTTCGGGTGGTGAGGGGGCCGCCGCGGGCGTTGACAAAGAGGACATCGTGCTGGGGCTGGCCGAGGGTATGGCGGATCCTCAGGTAGGCGTCGAGCGCGCGGCGCGCGTGGGAACCGAGGTGGACGATGCGCTCCTTGCGGCGCTTACCGATGACGCGCATGGTGCTTTCGAGCATGTCGAGGTCTTGCATGGCGACGCCGCGCACCTCGCTGGCGCGGGCTCCGCTGCTGTAGAGGGTTTCGAGGAGGGCGCGGTCCCGGACGCCGAGGGGCTTTCCGAGGTCCGGAGCCTCCAGCAACGCGGTGACCTCGGGGATGGAGAGGACGTCGGGCAGGTCCCGGGCGAGCTGCGGGGTGCGGACGGCGCGGGCCGGATTATCGGCGAGGTAGTCGGATTGTACGAAGTACTTGTAGGCCGCGCGGAGGGATGCGAGTTTTCGCGCGGTGGTTTTCGGAGAGCTGCCGCGCGTCTGGAGGTGGGCCAGGTAGCTTCGAATCGCCTGTTTGTCGGCGCGCTGGAGGAGGTCGAGGCTGGGGGCGACCATCAGGTCGTCGGCCTCCGGCTCAAAGGCCCTCGGGCCGTGGACCATGTAGACGCAGAAGTGCTCCAGATCGCGAAGGTAGGCCCGCAGGGTGTGCGGGGAGTAGTTCCGCTCGAGCTTGAGGTAATTGACGAATTGCAGGATAGGCAGTTGCGACATGGGATTCCTTCCGCCGCGCGGGGCGGTGAGCGGACCTATCAAACGGAACGGTGGCAACTTTAGCACAAGGGGTATTACGGCTCCAAGTGCGGGTATCCGGGTTGCATAAAATAATAATTTAACGAAAAATGCAAACAAAGTATTGTAAATATTGGCAAGAGAGAGCCGGGATTCGCTTTTTCCCTCCGGGCGCTTCGATGGCCACTTGTGCAACCCGGCGGTAAGGTGTTAATGTCTGCCGAAACACGCAGCTGGGATAACCCGCGCTTTCCGGGTGGCGAATGAAGGAGGCGCGTGGGTGGCGTTTTGTCTGAGATACGTAAGGGTAATCCTTTGAAACTTGTAATTGTAGAGTCACCGGCGAAGGCCAAGACGATCGGAAAGTTCCTGGGGAAGGACCACAAGGTACTGGCCAGTTATGGCCATGTGCGCGACCTTCCGAGCAGCGCGGACGAGATCCCGGCGACGTTGAAGGGGAAGCCGTGGGCACGGCTGGCGGTGGATGTGGAGAACGATTTTGCGCCGGTCTATGTGGTGCAGTCGGACAGCAAGAAGCAGATTGCGGAGCTGAAGAAGTCGCTGAAGGACGCCGAGGAAGTGGTGCTCGCCACCGATGAGGACCGCGAAGGTGAGGCGATCAGCTGGCATTTGCTGGAGGTGTTGAAGCCAAAGGTTCCGGTGAAGCGGATTGTGTTTCACGAAATTACGCAGGAAGCGATTGCGGAGGCGGCGGCGAACCCGCGTGACGTGAACCAGGAGCTGGTGCGCGCGCAGGAGGGGCGCCGGATCCTGGACCGGCTGTATGGTTATTCGCTTTCGCCGGTGCTTTGGAAGAAGGTGCGCACGAAGCTGAGCGCGGGACGGGTGCAGAGCGTGGCGGTGCGTCTGGTGGTGGAGCGCGAGGAGGAGCGCCGGGCGTTTCACAAGGCGAATTACTGGGACATCGAGGCCGCGCTGGAGGCCGATGGCATTGGCTTCACGGCGACGCTGGTGGAAGTGGCCGGTCAGCGGATCGCCTCGGGCAAGGACTTTGACGAGACGACGGGGTTGCTGAAGTCGGACAAGGTGCGTTGGGTGCAGGAGGCGGAGGCGACGTCGCTGTGCGAGGCGCTACGCGCGAATGTGCCGTGGACGGTGACCTCGGTGCAGCAGAAGGAGGCGCGGCTGCGTCCCTATCCGCCATTTATTACGTCGACGTTGCAGCAGGCGGCGAGTTCTCTGCTTGGTTTTTCGCCGCGCGACACGATGCGGGTGGCGCAGCGGCTTTACGAAGGTGTGGATGTTGGCGGCGGCGAGCGCGAGGGCCTGATAACGTACATGCGAACGGACTCGGTGACGTTGAGCAACCGTGCGCTTGCGGAGGCGGAGAAGGTGATCAAGGATAAGTTTGGCGATCGCTACCACCACCGGCGTCAGTTTTCGACGAAGTCGAAGATGGCGCAGGAGGCCCACGAGGCCATCCGCCCGACGCACCTGGGGCGGACGCCCGAGCAGGCGTCGCGGTTCATTTCGGGCGACGATTTACGGCTGTACACGCTGATCTGGAACCGGACGCTGGCGTCGCAGATGGCGGATGCGGAATTGTTGCGCACGACGATCGACTTTTCGGCGGATGGCGGCGGCAAGCCGGTCACGCTACGGTCCAACGGCTCGGTGGTGACGTTTCCGGGCTTTCTGCGGGTGGCGGACAGCGGCCAGCAGGATTCTCAGCTTCCGGCGCTTTCGGAGGGGGATCAGGCGGGCCCGTCGGCGCGGGTGTCGATTGCGGACGTGAAGGCGCTGGGTCACGAGACGAAGCCGCCGGCGCGGTATAACGAGGCCTCGCTGGTTCGCCGGCTGGAAGAGGAAGGGATCGGGCGTCCGTCCACGTATGCGCCGACGATCTCGACAATCCAGCAGCGCGGATATGTGCAGAAGGTGGGCAAGGCGCTGGCCCCGACGTTTGTGGGGATTGCGGTGACGTCGCTGCTTCGCGAGCACTTTCCGGAGTACATCGAGCTGAGCTTTACGGCGAAAATGGAAACGGCCCTGGACGAGATTGCGGAGGGGAAGGTGGACTGGGTGGATTTCCTTCGCGCGTTCTACCAGGGGCACGGGGAATTTGGCGAGGGCCTCGCGCCGAAGATCGCGTCCGAACTGGAGAAAATCGAGTTTCCGATCATACCCGTGGGCGTCGCCGCGGATGGCCAGCCGCTGGTGGTGCGGTTGGGCCGGACGCAGCCCTTCATTCAGCGTGGCGAGGGCGGGAACGGGAATACCGCGCCTATCCCGGAGGGCGTGACGTACGATGAGTTGACGGTCGAGCTTGCGGAAGAGTTGCTTGTGGCGCGCGCGAAGGCGGATGAGCCGATCGGGCAGGATCCGGAGACGGGGCAGAATGTGTACGCCATTCTGGGGCCGTACGGGCCGTATGTGCAGCTTGGCGAGCAGGATCCGGATTCGAAGAAGAAGCCGAAGCGCGCGAGCCTGGGGCGGGGCTTCCCGCTGGAGAATGTGACGCTGGAGATCGCGCTGCAGTACCTATCGCTTCCGCGGCACATTGGCGAACATCCGGAATCGGGAAAATCGGTTCGGTCGGCGATTGGACGTTTCGGTCCGTATATCGTGCACGACGGGGACTTCCGGAGCCTGAAGACGGTGGACGATGTCTTCAATATCGACCTGAAGACGGCGCTGGAGATGCTGGCGCAGCCGAAGCGGCGTGGCCGGCAGAAGACGCTGCTGCGCGAGGTGGGCCCGATCCCGAATTCGGAGAAGAAGATCGAGATGTATGACGGGCGCTATGGCCCGTATGTGACGGATGGCGAGGTGAATGCTTCGCTGCCGAAGGATGCGGATCCGGAGGCGTTTTCGGTGGAGCAGGCGCTGGCGTTGCTGGAGGCCGCGGCGACGAAGAAGAGCCCGCGCAAGAAGAAGGCGGCGTCGAAGAAGAAACCGGCGGCGAAAAAGAAGGCTGCGGCGAAGAAGAAGCCGGCGGCGAAGAAGAAGGCGGCGTCGGGGGATTAGGGGGGAGCGGTATAGGGGGCCGCTCGCGGGGGGGAGGTTTCTTGCGGGTACAGCCTCGGGCGGTTTTTGGGGTGGTCTTTTCGGGGCGGTGGGTGGTATATCCGCCCGATGCAGTCCCCCTTTTTTCGGGTACAGCCTCGGGCGGTTGTTGGGGTGGTCTTTTTGGGGCGGTGGGTGGTGTTTCCGCCCGATGCAGTCCCCTTGGTGTGGTATTTCCGCCCGATGCAGTCCCCCTTTTTTCGGGTACAGCCTCGGGCGGTTGTTTGGGGTGGTCTTTTTGGGGCGGTGGGTGGTATATCCGCCCGATGCAGTCCCCCTTTTTTCGGGTACAGCCTCGGGCGGTTGTTTGGGGTGGTCTTTTTGGGACGGTGGGTGGTATTTCCGCCCGATGCAGTCCCCTTGGCCCCTTCTTCCGCCCGATTCAGTTCCCTTGTTAGTGGAGGGTGCTGCTGGCGCCTTCGAAGACCTGGTAGAGGGTCTGCTGGGTTTCGACGTCGCGGGCGCCCATGAGGAGCCAGCTGAGGAGGTAGTCGAGGTCGTCCATGGTGACGACGCCCTCCATCTGCGCGACGCGGTCGAGCAGGAGTTCGCGTTCGTAGGGGTCGATCAGCTCGTAGAGTTCGAGGCGTGCGAACGCGTCCCGGGCTTCCCGGGAGAGCTTGTGGGCCTCGACGCTGGTGAGGTGGCGGACGGAGCCGGGCGTGCGGCGGGCCTCCGTCTGTTCGGCGGACATTTCGGCGCCAACCAGACGCATGGCCGCGTCGATATCGCGTTTATTGTAACCCTGCCCCGCGAGCCACTTGCGCATGCCGTGTTCGGTGGGAGGGGCATCGGGGTGCTCTTCCAGCCGCTGGAGGATAACGTTAATCAACTCCGAGAGCACTTGCTTCATAGGAGATCTCCCTTGGTGGAGCGCGCAGGATCTCCGGGCGCCGGGATACTCGCGGGTGGAAAAAGCCGGTATTGGGAACTTCGCCAACCGCCTGATGTATGCACGGACCCTGCCCGATCGCCTGCGGACTATCCGCCATGCTCTGGGCATATTGTAGGTCGCGGAGCGCCGGGTGTCAACTTTTGCGCGGCGGTTTGTCGGCTCAGGAGGCGTCGCGCATCTGTTCGAGCCAGACGAACACCTGGCCGGCGGCGGCGGGGGCGGCCACGAAGATGTCGGTTCCCTGGGCTGTTCCGGGGTAGGAGTGGGCTTCGAGGAAGCCGGCAGCGCGGTCCTGAAGGGCGGCGGCGGCCCGGGCGGCGTGGGCGTCGCCCTCGGTCCAGAGGAGCAGGGCGGGCCGGTCTCCCGCTGCGGCAATGAGGGCGGTGGCGTCGAATCCGAACTCTTCGAGCGGGGGCGAGAGCATGACGATGCCCTGGAGCTCGGGGGTGTCGCGGACGAACTGGAGGGCCAGCAGGGATCCGAGGCCTTCGCCGGCGATGAAGAGGTTATCGGGGTCCGCGCCGGACTCCATCAGGAGGACCCGTGCGGCTTCGAGGTCGAGCAGGGCGTCCCGCCAGTCCCCGGGTTCGAAGTTGCGGTAATCGAGGGCGCCGGGGGGCTGCTCGCGGCTCCCGCCGTGCCCGCGCAGGTCCACGGCGGCGACCCGGTAGCCGTGCTGTTCGGCCTGGGCCGCGAAGGCGCTCCATCGGGATCGATCCGCGCCGCGCCGGTGGACGAGGATAAGCCCCGGTGGGTGATCGCCGCGCGCCATCCAGAGGGTGGCGGCCACGGTGACGCCGTCCAGGGCTTTGAGGGTGAGGTTGGCGGAGGTTTCCGGATCCTGGGAGCGACCGCACCCGCCGCCGAGCGCGATGGCGAGCAGGAGCAGGGCCGCGGCGGCGCGGAGGGGGCGGGATTTCTCGCGGGGAGCTTCAGCCCAGATTGAACACACTCTGGAGCTTCATTGCGAGGCCCATCTCGCCCTTGATCTTGAGCTTGCCGGTCATGAA
Organism: Candidatus Hydrogenedentota bacterium; assembly: GCA_019637335.1. NCBI lineage: Bacteria > Pseudomonadati > Candidatus Hydrogenedentota > Candidatus Hydrogenedentota bacterium. The sequence continues at coordinate 470,432 of JAHBVV010000001.1, forward strand.
GGCCATCTGGCCGTTGAGCTTGCCCTGGAGGAGGTTTACGAAGTTGCCGGCTTCCATGGTCAGGGTGATATTCGGGTTGTCGGCGACGCCCTGGTTGACGGTGGCGTTTCCGTTGGCGATGGCGATATTCCAGTCGCCGCCGCCGTCGCCGGTGATGTTGAACTGGTAGACGCAGTTCATGTCCTTGATCTTCTCTTTATTTACCTTCGACGGCACCTGATCGAAAAACGCGGCTACCTCAGACATACCTGCACTGCCTCCATCGGGCTCGGGGGCGTGGCCGCCCGGGCCTGGTTCGTATTTGGTTGGCGCCCGGCGGGGTTGCCGGGGCTGCGTTTGTGCTTGGGCTACTGTAGCATGCGCCCAATTGGGATGCAAAAGCGGGGTGGGCGTGCCGTGGCGGGTACAGGCACCCGCGATTCTCGGGTGGTTGGGACGCCTTCGCGGCTGGGGTGGTAATTGTCGCGGTTGAGAGTCCCCCTGGGGCGGCGGAGCCGCGGAGCTTGAACGTGGAGCCCGTGCCGTGGCGGGTACAGGCACCCGCGATTCTCGGGTGGTTGGGGCGCTTTCGCGGCTGGGGTGGTTGTTGTCGCGGTTGCCAGTCCCCCTGGGGCGGCGGAGCCGCAGCGCTTGAGGGTGGCGCCCGTGCCGTGGCGGGTACAGGCACCCGCGATTTTTGGGTGGTTGGGGCGCTTTCGCGGCTGGGGTGGTTGTTGTCGCGGTTGCCAGTCCCCCTGGGGCGGCGGAGCCGCGGAGCTTGAACGTGGCGCCCGTGGCTTCCCTTGAAGTTTCAAGGCAGTTGGGGATGGCTAAGTTCTGTGTGCTGTATCGCCCGAAAAGAAACGCACCGGATTCCGTGGTGGAATCCGGTGCGGTGTGTGCTTTTGCAGGCCGGGCGCTTACATCATGCCGGGCATGCCGCCGTGGTGGTCGTCGTGACCGGCGGCGGGCTTCTTTTTCTCCGGGATGTCGGTGACGAGGCACTCGGTGGTGATGATCATGGTGGCGGCGCTCACGGCGTTCTGGAGCGCGCAGCGGATGACCTTGGCGGGGTCGATGATGCCGGCCTGGACGAGGTCTTCGTACTTGCCGGTGGCGGCGTTGAGGCCGATGTTGCCCTTGTTGTTGAGGACTTCCTCGGCGACGACGGAGCCTTCGTGGCCGGCGTTGGCGGCGATCTGCGCCAGGGGCGCCCCGACGGCCTTGCTGATGATCGCCTGGCCGATGGCCTCGTCGCCCTCGAGCTTCAGGGCCTCGATGGCCTTGCGCGCGCGGATCAGGGTAACGCCGCCGCCGGCGACGATGCCTTCTTCGATTGCGGCGCGCGTCGCGGCGAGCGCGTCATCCGCGCGGAATTTCTTTTCCTTGAGCTCCGTCTCGGTAGCCGCGCCGATGCGGATCACGGCCACGCCGCCCGCGAGTTTGGCGAGGCGTTCCTGGAGCTTCTCTTTGTCGTACTCGGACGTGGTGGTCTCGATGGCGCGGCGGATCTGGTCGCAGCGGCCATTGATGTCCTTCTTCTTGCCCGCGCCCTCGATAATCGTGGTGGTGTCCTTGTCGATTTCAACGCGCTTGGCCTGGCCGAGCTGGGTCAAGTCGACGCTCTCGAGTTTCGAGCCAAGGTCCTCGCTGATGTACTCGCCGCCGGTAACGATGGCGATGTCGCGCAGGATCTCCTTGCGGCGGTCGCCGAACGCGGGGGCTTTCACGGCGACGCAGCGGAGGATGCCGCGCAGGCTGTTTACGACGAGCGTGGCCAGGGCCTCGCCCTCGACATCTTCAGCGATGATCAGCAGCGGCTTGCCGGCCTGCGCCACCTTCTGAAGCAGCGGCAGGAGCTCGCCGATATTCGAGATCTTCTTTTCCATGCAGAGGACGTAGCAGTCCTCCAGGATGGCCGTCATGTGCTCGGGGTTGGTGACGAAGTGCGCGGAGAGGTAGCCGCGGTCGAATTGCATGCCGTCGACGAGGTCCACCTCGGTTTCGAGGCTCTTGCCTTCCTCGATGGTGATTACACCGTCTTCGCCGACCTTCTCAATGGCCTGGGCGATGATGTCGCCGATGGTGGTGTCGCCATTGGCGGAAACCGTGGCGACCTGGCGGATTTCGTCCTGGTTCTTGACCTTCTTCGCGGCCTTCTGGACGGCCTCGATGGCGGCGGTGACGGCTTTGTCCATGCCGCGCTTGAGGTACATGGGGTTGGCGCCGGCGGTCACCTGGCGGAGGCCTTCGTGGACCATGGCCTGGGCGAGCACGGTTGCGGTCGTGGTGCCGTCGCCGGCGTTGTCATTTGTCTTGCTGGCGGCTTCGCGGACCATGCGGGCGCCCAGGTTCTGGAAGGGGTGCTTCAGCTCCACTTCCTTGGCGACCGTGACGCCGTCCTTGGTGATGCTGGGTGCGCCGAACGATTTCTCGATCAGCACGTTACGGCCCTTGGGGCCGAGAGTCGCCTTGACGGCATTCGCAAGAATGTCCATGCCCTCAATGAGGGACATGCGCGCTTCCTGACCAAAGAGTAACTGCTTGGCCATGTTTTGAATCTCCTTTTGCTTGCACCGGGCGGCGCCACTATCGCCACCGTCGTGATAACGGGTCCAATCGGAACAGCCTGTTAGCACTCCATGGAATGGAGTGCTAACAAGAGCGCATAGTAGCACAACGCGCGTGGGCTGTCAAGTCAGAAGCCCCCCCGCACCAGGGGATGGGCAGCGGGAGGGCGATTTCGGCGGGAACTATATAACAGGTTTAAATAAAAGAGTTTAGGAGGTGTGATCAGGGCGCGCCGAGCAGGGGGGTGACTTTGGCGCGCAGTTCGTCCAATGTGATCGCGCCCATGACCGTGTCGATGGCGTTTCCCTGGCGGTCATAAATGATGGTGGTTGGCAGCGCGCCCTCGAAGGGCGTGCGGAGAGCGGCGTCAAGGCCCTCCTGATCGCGTTCATTCAGTACGTGGATGGGGAAGGAGATGTCCAGATTTCGCTGGAACTTCGGTATTTCGCCGTCAATCTCGGCGACATCGTCCGCGGAGATGCTTACAAATGCGACTTGATCGCGGTCCGTCTCATTATAGAACGTGACCAGATCCGGTGTTTCGTGAACGCACGGGGGACACCAGGTGGCCCAGATGTTCACGACGGTGACTTTGCCCAGTGTTTCCTTCATCAGCGCCGCCACTTGTTCCGTGTTGACTTCCTTTACGGGCGGGAGGGCTTCCCCGGCAGCGGCATCGGTCTCCGGCGAAGGTTCGGGGGCGGCATCGGCTTGCGTCTCGGGTGTGGTTTCGGGCTCGGCGGGTTCCTCGCTCGGGGGCGGGGTGACTTCGACATTTGCGGCGCCCCCGGCGTCGGCCGGTGCTTCGGCTGGGGTATTTGTGGCCTGGGGAGCGCCGCAGCCGGTTGTGAGCATCAGGATCGCGATGGCCAGGGCGGCGCAGGTTGTGATTGGGTGGATTTTCATTGGGATTCGCCTCCAGAAGCAGAAAAAAGGGCGGGCGCAACACGGCGCCCGCCGGAACGGTTTCGATGGAACGTCTTAACTGGCCCTTTTAATGCCGCAGCCCCAGGCCTTGACCGTGTCTTTTTCGATCGGCTGGCCGGCGAGGAGGGATTCGAGGGCGTCTTTCAGGTAGTGTTCGGTGGCGTCGCTCTTCGGGCCGGTGCGGTTGTCCGGGGCTCCATGGTACACCAGAATGCCTTCCGGGTTCATGATATAGATCTCGGGGGTGACGCGCGCGCCGACGGCGTCGGCGTAGACGTTGCCGACATCCTTAAGAATCGGATAGGGGATCTCGGCCTCTTTCATGTAGGCGGCGATTTCGGCGGGTTCCAGGTTCTTGTTGGAATCGACGCCGAGGAACACGACGCCTTTTTCGGCGTAGGTTTTGGCCAGGGCGTTGATATCGGGGTCCGCGCCGCGGGAGTAGGGGCACTCCTGGGTGCAGAAGTTGAAGACGACGACCTTGCCCTTGTAGTCGGCGAGGGTGTGTTCCTTGCCGGTGGTGTCGGTCATTTTGAAATCGGGCATGGGTTGCCCGACTTTCAGGGCCTCCGGCGGCGCGGCGGCGACCTTGCTTATGACGGCTCCCAGGCCGGCCGAGAGCACGGCGGCGAACGCGACATAGCCCATTGCACGCAGAGTTTTCATCACGGGGACTCCTCCATTTTTGTATTTCGCGGCGGGTTCAGCAATCGACTCACACGATACCCTGCCGCCCGCGCTGCCCCCGGCAGGCGGCTTGCTGGGGAGTATATTCGCGGGGGCGTCGGTTTTCAGTTCAATCATCGGGCAGTTCGCGCCAGGCGTTGGCGCGGAGGGGGGTGTTCAGGCCCTCGCGCAGGAGGCGGCAGAATTCGCGCCGGGGGATTTCCCGGGCGCCGAGGCGCGCGAGGTGCGGGTTGGCCACCTGGCAATCGATCATCGGGATGCCCCAGGCGCGTGCGGCGCGGCTCAGGGTGTACATGGCGATCTTGGAGGCGTCGTCGCGGCGGGAGAACATGGACTCGCCGAAGAACATGCCACCGATGGCGACGCCGTAGAGGCCGCCGGCGAGTTCGCCGTTTTCCCAGCATTCGAGGGAGTGGGCATAGCCATGCTGGTTCAGCCGGATATACGCAGTTTCCATGGCCGGCGTTATCCAGGTGCCGTCCTGTCCTCCGCGCGGGGTCTCGGCGCAGGCGCGGATGACGCGATCGAAGGCGCGGTCGATGGTGATCTCAAAGGGGCGCTGGCGGATGGTGCGCGCGAGGCGTCGGGAGCAGTGAAAATCCTCCGGGAAGAGGACCATGCGCGGGTCGGGCGACCACCAGAGCAGCGGCTCGCCGCGGGAGTACCACGGGAAGATACCGGAGCGGTAGGCGAGGAGCAGGCGCGCTTCGGAGAGGTCGCCGCCGACCGCGAGCAGGCCGTCTTCCGCCAGGTGTACGGGGGGAAAGGCGATATGTCGGGTCAGCTGGAATACGGGCATGGTGTCGGAGCGGGTATCCCGGCCTGGATCAGCGCGCGGGGCGGACGAGGCTGAGGGGGACCTTGATGACGACTTTGCGGACGGTTTCCACGACGCCGCCGACCAGCTGCTGGGCCATGTGGGCATCCTCGGGGAAATAGACCGAGAAATAGCCGGGCGCGTTGATGACGGAGCCGGTGATGGACGCTGGCTTTTCGAAGAGTACGTAGTCGTTCTCCGCGTCGTAGGGCTGTGACGCGACCAGTCCGCTGCGCTCGTACCAGTCGATGGCCTCGGCGCCCACGAGCGACATCTGAATGTCGACGTGGGTGTCGTGGGCCTCGATCACGCCGCCTTCCGGGCCCCGGGTGGGGTAGGACATGACGCGGTAGCGCAATGCGGAATCCGGTATGGGGACCAGGCCATCGTTGTCGGGGCTGCCGACCGGCAGCTGTTCGAGAAAGGTGAAGGCGCTTTCCCAGACGGGGCCCTGGAAGTAGTGACGCCAATCGGCGAGTCGTGCGGCAATCATGGTGGAATCTCCGGGGGGATGGCAATGGCTTTTGGCGCGATGTCGAGGTCCCGCAGGAGGTTTCTGACGGCGTCGGTCTCCATCCGGCGCCGGCACTGGACCGTGTAGGTGGCGGTGTGCGGCGTCAGGAGCACCTGCGGGTATCGGGTGAGGGGGCCGGTATAGGGTTCCTCCCAGAAGGCATCGAACCAGGCGCCCTTCACCTTACCGGAATCGAGCGCGCCAAGCAACGCGGACTCGTCGACCAGGCCGCCGCGCGCGCTGTTGAGCAGCAGGACGCCGTAGTTCATTCGGGCGAAGGCGTTTGCATTGAGCAGACAGGCTTCGCCGCTCGCGTGAAGGGAGATCATATCGGCGCGCTGGAAGCCGTCTTCGATTGAGACGATTTTTACGCCGGGCGGGGCCGAATCGGGGTTGAGCGCGGGGTCGGCGGCGAGGACATCCGCGCCGAAGGCCTGGAGCAGTTCCGCTACGCGGCTCCCGATGCGGCCGCATCCGACGAGGAGCACCGTGGCGCCTCGCAGGCCGAGGCCGATGGATTTGGCCCATTCGCCGTGGTGCAGGGCGTCGTTGGCGGGGACGATGCCGCGGGCCAGGGTCAGCAGTGCGGCGAGGGTCATTTCGGCGACGGCGTCGATGGGGCCCTCGGGCGTACTGGAGACACGGACGCCAAACTCGCGGGCGGCGTCGAAGTCGACGTTGGCGACGCCGATGCCGACGCGGGCGAGGGCCTTGAGGCGGGGGTGGGCGGCCTGAAGCACGGCGCGGTTCAGCGGCTCCAGGCCCGCGATCAGGCCATCCACGCCCTGGAGGTGCGCGATGATCTCGGATTCGGTGAGGCGGCGTCCGCAGGGATTGGGCTTCACCTGGACGCCGGCCGCTTCCAGCATGCGCAGGGGTTCGGGGTCTTTCTCGGCGAAGGTGGAGGGGCCGATGGCGACGGTAAGGCTCATGGCGTGGCGTCTCCGGGTTGCGGCGCATCGATCGCGCGCAGAAAGGCGGGGTCGTCCCGGTAGATGGCGTGGACGAGCTCCATGGCCTTCAGGGCCTGTTCGGAACTGCCTGAACAGACGGGGGTGTTGTTTCGGACGCACGCGAGGAAGGCGTCAATTTCGGCGGCCCAGCTTGGATCTTCGTCGAAGTACATGGTTTCTTCGAGGGGCGGTCCGCCTCCCTCGGATGGCCTGCGCGCGATGGTGAGGGTTTCGTCGCCATAGCGTCTGCTGCCGGAGAGGATGCCGTCGACGGAGAGGTAGCCGCGCTGCAGGTAAACCTCGAAGGTGAAACGGTGTTTCCACTGGGTGCTGGAGCTGTGCACCTGGGCGATGCGGCCGGCGGCGTCCCGAAGGAGCGCAAAGGCGTTGTCTTCCATGGGGGCGTCCCAGTGGGAAGCGGCGACCATGCTTTTGACTTCGACGATATCGCCCAGAAACATGCGGACGAGGTCGAGGAGGTGTATGCCCTGATCGAGGAGGATGCCGCCACCCGCGAGGACCGGGTCGCGCCGCCAGGCCTCGCCGGGATCGGCCTTGCCGTAGACGCCGCGAATCCAGAGGATATCGCCCAGGCGTCCGCTGTTGGCGATGCGGTGGGCTTCCTGGATGCCGGCGTGGAAGCGGTGGTTGAAGCCGAAGGCGAGGCGGAGGTGGGGCCGGGCGGCCTCGGCGACGCGAATGCGCTCGATGTCCTCCACCGTGCAGCCCGGCGGCTTTTCGGCGAGGACGTGTTTTCCCGCTTCCAGGGCGGCGACGATTGCGCCGGGGGTGTGCCGGTTCGGCGTGCAGACGAAGACGGCGTCCGCGTCCGACGCGAGCAGATCCTGGAGGGAGGCCGCGCGGGGGACCTCCGGGAATTGCGCGGCGAATCGCTCCGGATCGGGATCGAAGGCGCTGACGATGGCGACATCGTCCCGCTGCTGGAGGGTTTGCGCGCGGAGACGCCCCATTTTGCCGAGCCCGACGATGGCGGCCCGTATGGGAGCGGGGGCGGTCATCCGTGGTGGAGGTACTTCCCGCGGGACATGGCGATGTAGGTAATGACGACGTGTCCGAGGATGTTGAAGACGTCCTCGACGGGTCCGTATTCGTCCTTCGTGGTGGGGATGACCACGGATATTTTGCATTTTTGGGCGAGGCGTCCGCCGTCGAATCCGGCGTAGGCGATGGTGGTGGCGCCGTTGGCGTTGGCGTAGTCGACGGCCTGGATGAGATTTTCGCTGTTGCCGCTGACGGACATGGCGAGGACCACATCGCCCGGCCGCATGTGGACCCGGAGCTGGTGGGAGAAGATATGATCGAATCCGGCGTCGTTGCCCAGGGCGGTGACGGTGGCGACGTTGTCGGAGAGGCACAGGGTGCGCAGCTTTGGTTTGTCGTCGAGGTAGCAGCCGGCGACGAGGTCGTTGACGAGGTGCGAGGCGGAGGCGGCGCTTCCGCCATTGGCCATGCTGAAGAGGGTGTTTCCGCGCTGGCTGCACTGCTCTATGGCGTCGATGGTCGCGGCGATGGCGTTTTTATCGAGCTGGTTGAGAAGGCCGGTGAGGCGATCGAAGTAGGATTGGGTGTAGGCCTGCGCGGAGGGTGCGGCGGCGTGTAGTTCGGCGAGTTTGTACAAGGGGTGGCTCCGGGGTGGGGGTGGGGGATTACAGGGACAGCAGGGACAGCAGGGACTTTAGGGAGCTGAACCTGAGGGGGTTGAGGGAGCTAAAGGACCTGAGGGCCCCAAAGGGCCCACCGGCCCCTTGAGCCCCAAGGGGCCTGGGGGACGCAACGTGCGTGGGGAATTTCAGGGGCTTGTGGGGGCGGCTGGCGATTCTCATGTGCTGGCCTTTTTCAGGGCGAGGCGGACGTGGGAACTCAGGCGGTGCTTCTGTAGAAATTCCTGGAAGTCCGCGTGGGCGCGGGGTCCGCGATCACCGATGAGGATCTTAATGAACGGCGGCAGCACGATGGACGGGTCGGCGGCGCTTGCGTGCGCGACGAGTTCGACATCGAGCTGTCCGGGGGTGCTTAATTCGATGATATCGAAGCCGGCGCGGGTAGCGAGGTGCTCAAGTCCGGCGATTGACAGCAGGTTCAAGTGTTCCGGCACGAAGATGTAGGGGGCTTTTTCGCCGAGAATTTGCAGGTCGAAGCCGGAGCACGTTCGGGTGGTGAGGAACAGGAGTCCGCCGGGGTTCAGGCGTGTGGCGATGGCGTGCAGGAGTTCGAGGGGCGCGTGCTGGTGCTCAAGTTTCTCGAAGGCGCTGATGGCGTCGAGCGCGAGTGGCGAATCCAGGCGCGCCTCGGCGACCGGGGTTTTGCAGCGACCGGCGACGGGGTTCCAGGGGGCGATGGCGTACAGGGGACCGAAGCAGCCGAGGTCCGCGATCTCGTCGAAGAGTTCCGGAGCGTAGGTGCGGCAGTCCGCGTAGGCCGCGCCCGGGGGCAGGCCGGTCTCCGCGACAATCCGCGCGATCCAGGCGGCATTGGCGCGCAGCAGGTGGTGGCGCCGTTGCGCGGCGGCGCCTTCGGCGAAGCGGGAGGCGCGGAAACGGCTGGCCTCCGACTCGGCGTGGTAGCGCTTGAGGGCGTCCGCGCGGGGGCGGGGCGATACATAGCGGCTCTGGCACTGCCCGCAATCCTGAAAATGGTATCCGTCCTTCTCGAAGGCGTACGCCGGGTTATCCGCGCCGCACGCGGGGCATGGGACCTGTTCCAGGGCGTCGGGCGCACCGAAGAAGGCGGCGGCATCCCGAAGCGAAAGCTGTTTGAAGGCTTCCAGCAGGTCCGGCGGGCGGATGTCGGCGTCGTGCAGTCCGCTGGAGACGACCGTGTGTTTTACGATGCGGCTCGGGCCGGGCATGGCGCGCTCCTGAAGGTTGCGGGGGTTGGAAAAGGGGTAGGAATATTACATCACAGGGCGTGGAGGCCGATCAACGGCGGGGCGTCACAGTGTGGGGCGGACGGGGCGGTGGCGGAACTCCATGGGGTGTTTCGGTATAGTATCAGCCTCAGGGGCGTCACTGCGGGCGCCTGGAAGTGTTGCAGCGAAGGGAGCGATTGACATGTCCGACCCTGAAATTCCCGATGCCGTTCAATCCGAAAGCGGGGAGGGCGGGCTGACCGCCGGACAGCGCGGTGGCGAGGAAGCGATCGTCGAGTGGGGTGGACAGAGTGGACCGAGTGGACCGAGTGGACCGAGTGGACCGAGTGGGCCGAGTGGGCCGAGTGGACCCGGCGGGGAGCGCTTCGTTGCGCCGGCGGTCTCGCGGGATCTGCCCGAGCTGGTTCAGCCGCTTGACCGGGATCGGGCGGGGACACTGCTGCTGGCCGCGCTGGGGATGGGGGTGCTGGGGAATATCCTGATCTTTCCGGATCTGCTTGGCGCGGGGGCCACGCTGTGGGCGGTGGCGCTGCTGGCGGGGCTTGCGTGGAGCATACGCCGGCGTCGGCCCGACGGCGGGGCCGGGGCAAATGTGGGATTGATTGGCGGGGGGAAGTTCGCGGTGCGCGGGTTGGATGGGCTGTTTCTGCTCGCACTTGCGGCGGCGCTTTGCGCCAGCTGGCGGGACGCGCCTTTCCTTCGGGTTTGCAGCGTATTGCTTTTCTTTCTGACGGTGATCTGGATACAGCTTTTGGTCAACGGCATTCGCCTTTTTCCCGCGCCCACGGTGGTGGCGGCGATGCACGTGCAGCGCACGCTGTACGCCTGGCTGCTCTTGCCCGTGTTTCAATTGCAACTAGCGCGCGCGGCTCGCCGGGAGCGCGGCCGCGGCCTGTTTGACGGCACGTTGAAGGGCGTTATCATCGCGTGTGTGCTGGTGCTTTTCTTTGGCGCGTTGCTGGGCCGCGCCGACGCACGGTTCAGCGCGCTCTTGTCCTCGTTTACGGATGCGAACTGGGCGACGTGGTTTCGGCACGTGTTCTGGATTGCGGCGTTCTTCGGGCTGGCGCTGGTGGTGTGGACCAACCGGCCGCGGGCGCATCCGTCGTTCTGGTATGGGGAGCCGGAGGAACTTCTGACTGAAATGAAAGCGAAGGGGCTTGCCCTGGCGCGGCTGGACCTGTTGATACCGATGGCGGCGCTCGATGTGCTGTTTGGCGCTTTCGTGGCCGTGCAGTTGGGCTATTTCTTTGGCGGCGATGCGTATGTCCAGGAGACGGCCGGGGTTTCTTATGCCGCGTATGCGCGCCGGGGTTTCTTCGAGTTGGCGGCGGTGGCGGCGCTGGTGTTGCCGATGCAACTGCTTTTCGACTGGTGGCTGCGGAATGAAAGCGCCGGGGCCCGGCGCGTTTTCCAGCTCCTCGCGGGGATCCAGGCGGCGCTGCTGCTTTGCATCCTGGCGTCGGCGGCCCACCGCATGGCGATCTATCAGGAGGTCTATGGCCTGACCCGGCTGCGGGTATACGCGAGCGCGGGCATTGCGTGGATCGGAATGGGAATTGTATGGCACACGCTCACTGTGTTGCGGGATCGGCGGGATTCTTTCCTGATGGGGCCGATGGCGGCGGCGGTGGCGCTTTTTCTTGCGGTGCAGGTGATGAATCCCGATGCCTTGATCGCGCGGGTGAATATTGAGCGGATGAAGGCCAATGCGACCGCGGTTGAGGCGCCTGAGGAAGGGCGTGTACGCCGGCAGGGCGGCAGCGGCGCGGTGCAGCTGGATGTGGCGTATCTTCGGGTGCTGAGCCTGGATGCGGCGCCGGTGCTGGAGGGCGCCCTGGCGCAGTTGCCGGAGAATGAGCGCGGACTGCTGGTGGTCCACCTCGCGGCGCAGCGGGACCGCGTTGCGAGGGCGGGGCTGCGCGCGTGGAGTTGGAGCCGCGCGCGGGCGGGGGATTGAATATTGGGGAAGCGCTCGTATGGGGTGGTGGGGCTGGATGCGGGGTTGGTGTTGCTCCAGGCACACGAACGCGCCCGGGGCGCGATCGCGTGGCACAGGGGCGCCCGCGCGGCAGCGGAGCGTGTGAGGCAGCCTGGTGGTGGCGTGGGCGGGCTATGTGGCAAACGGGGATGCTGTGCCTGGCGCCTTCAGCGCTCGTTCCAGACGAGCTGGTTGAGGAGTTCGGGCTGGTTTTTTGCGGCCCATAGCTTCAGGAGGACCATGGCGAGGGTGTCGCCGCGGGTGATGGCTTCGTAGTGGTCGTGCCTGGCGCTGGCGCGCGGGAGGGGGCCGCTGTCGAAGAAGATGCGGAGGGCTTCGCCGGCGAAGTATTCGGCGCGGGCGAGGTATGCGGGGTCCTGTTCGAGGAGGTGGCACTGGATCATGAGCTCGATGGCGTCGGCGAGGGCGCCGGGGTAGAGCGGGATCGTGGTGTCGGGCGCGCTGTCGAGGTATCGCGCGGCGGCGGCGCGGGCGAGTTCCCGGTATCCGGCGATGGGCCGCTGGGCGTAGCGGAGGAGGCACATGTTGGCGAGCTGGGCGTCGGTCGCCTCGCCGTAGCCGGTGGCCCAGGGTCGGGAGAAGCTGCCGGGCTCCAGGGTTTCGGTGTGGGCGGTGGTGGCGAAGCCGCGCCCGCCGGGGGCGAGGTCGTGCGCGAGGTTGAGGTAAACGCGGTCGGATTTTTCGGCGCAGGCGCGCATGCGTGCGGCGGTGGCGGCGGGCACGCGGGCGGCGCCGTCTTCCAGATCAATGGCGAGGGAGAGGTTGCTTGACGGCCAGATCATCATGCCTTTGGAGCGATCGGCGCTTTCGGCGGGGAGGGCGCCGGAAACGGGGTGGCGGCGGCCTTCGAAGTAGCCCACGAGGGTCTTGATGTGTTCGAGGTAGGCGGGGTTCTCGGTGGCGGCCCAGGCGTGCGCCCAGGTGGCGATGTAGAAGCCGCCGTGGCGGGGGTATTCGTCCTTTGTACCGGTGCGGTGGGCGGTGAAGCCGGCGTGGCGGGAGAAGGCTCCGGTGGCGTGGTCGCCGATCTGGTGCTCCCAGAGGCCGGTGGCGAATTGTGCAGCGGCTTCGGGCGCGAGGGAATAGGCGCGCGGCCAGAGGACCCAGGGCCGGAAGAATTCGTGCGTGCCGATGTCGCCGCCCGAGGCCAGGAAGGGCTTTTCCTCGCGGAAATCCCAGGAGAGGTGTTCGCCCCAGGGCAGCAGGTTCGTTTCGGGGTGGCGGGCGCGGGTGAAAAACCACTCCAGGGCGTCATCGGCGGCTTCGGCGTATCGGGTGTCGCCGGTGGTTTTCGACAGCGCGTAGAGGAGCTGGTAGAGGTTCTGATCGTGCATGGGGTTGGCGCCGGTGAGGGAACGATCATGGTTGCGGATGCCCCATTCCTCGCGCGGGATGTTTCGGACCTGTTCGAGGCGATCGCCTTCCAGCAGCGCGCCGGTGGCGCGGTCGAGCGCGGCCGCGAAGAGGGGGGTGTGCTCGTCGCCGTAACGGTCGCGCCCGTGGGCGAGCATGGCGTCGGCGTAGGCGCGCGCGGTGTCGAGGAGGCGGTCTTCGAGCGGGGTGGACGTAGTGGACGGAGTGGACGTAGTGGACGTAGTGGACAGAGTGGACGTAGTGGACGGAGTGGACGTAGTGGACAGAGTGGACAGAGTGGACGTGGTGGACGTGGTGGATGTGGTGGACGTGGTGGGCGTGGTGGATTCGCCGCGGCGAATGGACGGGGTGTTTTTTGCGCGGGCGAGGCATTGATCGACCCAGCCTTTGAAGGTGTACTCGGGGGGCGGCGGGGTGTCGAGCGGGAGGCAGGCGAGATCCGCGGGATCGCGGTAGACCGCGCCGATGTCGACGGCCGCCGTGCCGCGCTGTCGCGCCTCGGTGTCGTACAGTTTTTCGAGGCGCTGGCCCTGGCTTTCGGCCCAGGTCCCGTAATGGACGGTGGGCCAGTCCTTTTCATCCACGCGCCCCTGGAGGTGTTCTTGCATCCACTGGACGGCGCGGGGCGTGAGGATGTAGGGGCGGTGGCAGGCGTCCTGCTCGAAGGCGGCGTCGAGAGTGTGGGGGATGCCCGCGCGATCGAGAAGCGACCTGGCGGCCGCCAGGTCTTCCTTTACGCCCCGGGTGAGCGCGGCGCCATCCTCGTCGGGGTCGATGATGCTGTCGGACGTGCCGTTGAGGAAGATCGTCGCGGCGTGCGGCGCGAAGAGGGCGGTCATTTCGCCGAAGTCCATCATGGCGGCGAAGTCGCGGTAGGGGATCTGGGTGCAGGGCTTGCTCTTGACGCCGAGGCTGGGGATGTAGCCCCAGCCGCTGATGATCGCGGCTTTCACGCGGCTGTCCAGGATGGCGAGGCTGGTGTTGCTCGCGCCACCGAGCGACGAGCCGATGCTGCCGATGCGTGCGGCGTCCACATCGGGGCGGCTTTCGAGGTAGTCGATGCCGCGCATGAGGTCCCACACGATTTTGCCGAGGATGGAGCGCTTCATTTCGTTTTCCATGAAGGGGCCGCGCGCTTCCTTCGGGAGGTGGTAGAGGTCGTGGCCGCGCGCGCCCATCTTGCGTTCGGCGTGGCGCTCTTCCTCGCCGATGGTGTCGACGGCGAGAAGGGCGAAACCGTGTTTCGCGTAGAGCTGGCCAGCGTATTGCGCGTAGAGGGCGGATTTTGAGCCGCCGTGGCCGCAGGCGAGGACAATCGCGGGGAAGGGGCCCTTGCCCTCGGGGCGGTAGAGCAGCGCGGTGACGCGGGAGCCGGGTTCGCTCGCGTAGGTCACGGATTCGATGGTGTAGCCGTCTCCCGGGGTTGTGCGGTGCGTGTTGGCGTCGAGGGGCGGTCGTGATTCGGGGAGGGTAAGGGCCTCTGCCATGCCCGCGCGGAGTTTGGCGGCGCGATCAGGCCAGGCTGCGGGGTCCAGCGCGGCGGCGTGATCCCAGCGGGCCGTGCCGATGGCGAAATACTTGTTTTCGAAGGGCGGGGCCTTGCGGGAGGCGTACCAGATGCGCCAGGCGCCGTCGTCGAGCTTCAACACGGACTGGCTCGTGGTGTAGTGGGACTCCCAGGGGCGGGATTCGTCGGGAGTGAGGACGGGGTTGCGCGGGGCCTTGATCCAGGTTCGCCCGTCGAGGCTGATGGCCGCGCCGATGGCGGTGGTGTTCGGGCGTCCGGTCCAGTAGGCGCCGTACCACATGATGTAACGGTCGACGTGCTTGATTACGGCGGGGTAGAAGAGGCGGTCCCGCTCCCAGGGCTGATCGATGACGAGGCAGGGATCGGCGTCGGGTTCCCAGGCGACGCCATCGCCGCTGCGCGCGTGGCGGATGACCCAGGGCTCCGCGCGCACGTCGGTGTACCACATGCGGTATTCTCCGTCCTCGCGGATGATTGTGGGGGCGTAGACGCCGTCCAGTTGCGCGGGGGATGGGTCGGACCACGCGATGCCGTCCTCGCTGGCCGATTCGTGGAGGGTGTGTTCGCCCGAGCCGCCGGTGAGATCCGCCGCGGTGAACCACATGCGGAGTTTGCCGTTTTCGCGCAGGACCGAGCCGTCCGGGCTTCGGAGCATGGTGGGGGTCAATACCGAGCGCCGCCCGTCGCCGAAGGCGAAGACGGGATCGGGGCGCTTGGTGAAGTTCATGCCGTCGGCGCTGGTGGCGAGGCCCATCTGAAAGACGCGGCTGGCCACGTCTTTTTGGGAGCCGCAGTAGTAGAGGGAGAATACGCCGTTCTCTTCGATGACGCAGGGGGCGAAGAGGTGCGTGTCGTCGAAGGCGCCGGGGTCGCCGAGGGAGACGGCGGGCGCATTGGCATCGCGGACCCAGTGCTGGTTCAGTGCGGGATGGGTAGCGGCGGCGGCTGTGGTGTAGAAGAGCAGGCAGCACAGGATCGGGAGGCATCTTGGCATCGGGCGGGACCTTTATGGTTGAGAAGGCCGTTATACACGACGCCGCGCGGGCGGGACAATGCGGCGGGAACAAGACCGCGCGAAGTTCCCATTTTCGCTCCACTACCACTTGCATCCGGATCCGCTACAGAACATACTGGGGGTATAGACTTCGGCAGCCAACCTATGAGAGGGCACAGGATGACACGCCGCGCACTCCATATTGCTTTCATCGCTCTAAGTTTCGGCCTGGCCGGTTGCGGCTTGCCAAGCCCCGGCACCCTTCGCGGAGAGCCCATCGAGGCGCCGCCACTGGTCAAGAATCAGGCATGGGGCGATATATCACCTGCGCAGCTTTGGCGCGCGGTCCAGGACCAGGTAATTGCGATGGAGATCGCGCGGCGTGGCCTGCATGTTTCCGACGCCGAAATCGAGCGCGTCATAAGAATGAAGACCGCGGAGATGGAATCTCTCCTCCCTGGGATCTCGCAGTACTTAAACCATCAGGACGACATGGAGCGGGCCTTGTCGGCCTGGCACCAGGCGCCGGACGAAAGCGAAGCTATCTATCGGGAAATGCTCGCGCCCGTGGGGATTTCACCGGCGCTTTGGGACGGTATGAAGAATGCCTACCCCGATGCACATGCAATGAAAAAATACTGGAGGACGCGGGAACCCGCCGAAGTGAGCGAAGCAGGGCGGGAGAACACGCGCAACGAGCTGTTACGTATCGCGCTGGCCGGCGCCATCCAGGGGACGCCCGTTGTTGTGCCTGAAGAGAAATGGGAGGCGGTGCGAAGCGACTTCACTGAGGAGACAGGCCAAGAATTACCCGCGGACATGCTAATGCTCCAACTTAAGTCAGACGAGGCCGCCCGGATTATCGGCGACTGGATCGACCAAATGCTGCGCACCGGACAATTGAAACTTAGCGACGTCTACGCTGACCGTATCCGAATCTGGATGCCCGGATTACCAATAAGCGCTTGGTGAATGCGGACGGCGTCGCCCAATACATGATTTCCACCGTCCGCCATGCGCTGGCTCGCATTCTGCCCGCGGATTACGCAGAGCAGCCTTTGGCCGCAACGTAAGAAGAGATCATCACGAAGGGCGTGAGTAGAGCGAGTTTGGGAAAGGGTGTTATTCACGCGACGGCGCAAGTCGGCCATTCTGGGCGCGATGCGGGGTCAAGGCGGGCGGCGCGCTGGGGGGATTGAATTGGTGGCCACAATGAGCTCAGCGCAGCCGCGGGCCGCAACCAAAGAAATGATCACCACGAAGGGCGCGAAGGTCACGAAGAGAAAGAGAGACGACGTTTTGACCGCAGAGAACGCAGAGAGCGCAAAGGGTGATTCCTGGTACGCAGATGGATCGGGTGGATGATCGAGAGCGCATTCTTAACCACGAATGAACTCCAATGCACACGAATGCGCCTCGAGCGGCCACTGGCCGCGATCAGGATTTGTGACCACGGATGACACGGATGACACGGATGACACGGATAGCAATTGGTTCCGGTCGTTGATGCGTGCCGGCGGCTGCGCGCGATTTTCGACGCAGCCTGTTCGGATTGTTCAGCATCGGAATTGTAGCGGGGTGGAAGGGGCGGCGGGCTGCTTCTTCTCGTTTGGTTCGAGTTTCGCTTCAATCCGTGTCATCGGTGTAATCCGTGGTCAATTGAGGAATACCGGCCACGAAATTCATGGGACGGCCCGGAAATTCTCCTTGGAGTTTCCAATTCGTAAATGCTTTTACAACAGATTGTTATGGAGATTTTGCGCGCAAGAACTTGCAGAAAAAACAAGAAAATGACGGATAGTAGTACAAAGAACACAAAGTGGAATGATTTGTCTTTGGTGGGATTTCGAGACTTCGGAGCAACAGGTTAATCGAATGCGCCGCGCACGCTGTCGCTGGCTGGAAGCCCAAGCCGCGTTGGCGCACGTTGATCGGTTGCGGCGATGGTGGATTCACGGCGACTGTCCAGATTTGCCCGGAAATGTTCAGGAGATCAAGAGGTTGACAGTTAGTAGTACGGATTAGACTCGCCAGGAAACTCGAGGCTAGTCGTTGCGTTTCTCACGGTCGCGCTCGTCGAGGTTTTCCATGCGCGCGCGGATTTCGGCTTCTTTTCCGTTGGCGGTGGGGCGGTAGTAGGTTCCGCGCGGCACGCCGTAGTCCTGGGGGACGTAGTTGTCCTCGAAGTCGTGGGCGTACTGGTAGTCCTTGCCGTGGCCGAGGCGTTTCGCGCCCTTGTAGTGGGCGTCTTGCAGGTGCTGGGGAATTTCCACCGTCTTGCCCTCGCGCACATCGGCCAGGGCGGCGTCGATCGCGGTGTAGGCGGCGTTGCTCTTGGGCGCGGCGGCGATGTAGGTGACGGCCTGGGACAGGAGGATCCGGGCTTCGGGCATGCCGATGAACTCGCAGGCCTGGAAGGCGGCGTTGGCCAGGACGAGGGCCATGGGGTCGGCGTTGCCGACGTCTTCGGCGGCGGCGATGCAGATGCGGCGGGCGACGAAACGGGGCGTTTCGCCGGCTTCGAGCATGCGGGCCATCCAGTAGAGGGCGGAATCGGGGTTGCTTCCGCGCATGGACTTGATGAAGGCGGAGGCCGCGTCGTAGTGGGCGTCGCCCGTGCCGTCGTAGTGGAGGAGTTTCCGCTGGATGGACTCGCGGGCGGCCTCCAGGTCGATGTGGAGCTTTCCTTCGGTGGGCGGTGTGGTCAGCAGGGCGACTTCCAGGGCGTTGAGGGCGCGGCGGACGTCGCCCTCGGCGTAGCGCGCGATGTGGTCGAAGGCGTCGTCGTCGACGGTGATTGCGGCGGGGTCCATGCCCAGTTCGGGGTGGGTGAGCGCGCGGCGCATCAGGCGGACCAGGGCGGCTTCGTCGTGCCGCTTGAACTCGAAGATCTGGGAGCGCGACAGGAGCGGCGCGACGACGGAGAAGAAGGGGTTTTCGGTGGTGGCGCCGATGAGGGTGATGTTGCCGTTTTCCACGTCGGGCAGGAGCGCGTCCTGTTGGGCGCGGTTGAAGCGGTGTAGCTCGTCGACGAATACGATGGTGCGGCGCTGTTCGTGGATGCGGCGCTGTTTGGCCTGGGCGAGGAGTTCCCGGAGCTCCTTGACGCCGGAGGTGACGGCGTTGAGGGGTTCAAAGGCCGATTTGGTGCGCATGGCGATGATGCGGGCGAGGGCGGTCTTTCCGGTGCCGGGGGGGCCGTAGAGGATGAGCGAAGTGATGCGGTCGGCTTCGATGGCGCGCCGGAGGAGCTTGCCTGGCCCGAGGATGTGTTCCTGTCCGGCGAATTCGTCGAGCGTGCGCGGGGCCACGCGCCGCGCGAGGGGGGCCTCGGCGCGGAGGCGATCGGCGGCGGCGGCTTCAAAGAGATCTTCGGGCATGGGGAGTTCCTGACACGTCCAAACTATGCCCGCCGCGCGCCGTGCGGATCAATATGCGCCTCCGCTCGTGTCTTCGGACACGATGGCCCCGAGGAAACACGTGAATCGGGTGCGCCGGCATGCGGCAGGATCGAGCGTTTTGGCGTTGCGCCCCACCGATCCCGAGGCGGCGGCGAAGGGCGTAATGCCCGGATGTAAGTGGACAGAATGATCCGCGATTCGGTATAAGCAACCTTCGGATGGCTGGAAACAACCAGACACGAAGGCACGAAGTTATGAAGACGACGCGGATGGATGGCGCCTCGCCCACGGCCACGCGGCGCGCCTGGCATGCACTGGAGAGCGCGGAGGCCCTCGAGCGGCTGGAAAGCTCCGAGAACGGACTCGCCTCCGACGAGGCCGCACGGCGCCTCGAAGAGCATGGCGCCAATCGGCTCGCCCCGCCGGCGGGCAAGTCGCCCCTCCTGCGTTTCCTCTCCCACTTCCACAACATGCTGATCTATCTGCTGCTCGTGGCCGCCGTGGTCACCGCCCTGCTCGGCCACTGGGTGGACACAGGCGTCATCATGGGCGTCGTGTTCATCAACAGCTTTATCGGCTTCATGCAGGAAGGCAAGGCGGAACGGGCGCTCGACGCCATCCGCAACCTCCTCTCCCTGAAGGCGATGCTGCTGCGGGACGGGCGCAAGGCGCCTGTGCCGGCGGAGGAGATCGTCCCCGGCGACATCGTGCTCCTTCAGTCGGGGGACAAGGTGCCCGCGGACCTGCGGCTAATCAAGGCGAAGAACCTGCGCATCGACGAGTCCATCCTCACGGGCGAGTCGGTGGCGGCGTCGAAGCACACGGACTGTGCGCCGGAGCCGGCGGCATTGGGCGACCAGCGGTCGATGGCCTTTTCGGGCACGCTGGTCACTTACGGCCAGGCCACGGGCGTTGTGACGGCGACGGGCGAGCACACCGAAATTGGCCGGATCAGCGCCATGCTTTCCGATGTGGAGCCCCTGGCGACGCCACTGATCCAGAAGATGTCCGCCTTTGGCCGCGTCCTGGCCGTGGTCATCATTGGTGTTGCGGCCGTGACCTTCTCCATCGGCGTATTCGTCCACAGCTTTCCCGCAGGCAGTACGTTCCTCGCCGCCGTGAGCCTGGCCGTGGCGGCCATTCCGGAGGGCCTGCCGGCCATCATGACCATCACGCTGTCCATCGGCGTGCAGCGCATGGCGGGGCGGCACGCCATCATCCGGCACTTGCCCGCCGTGGACACCCTGGGCGCCGTGACCACCATCTGCTCGGACAAGACCGGCACGCTTACCCGCAACGAGATGACGGCGCGTTCGGTGCATCTTCCGGACCAGCGCTTCGCCGCGGAAGGCGTGGGCTACGCCCCCCGGGGCCAACTGCACCTCGACGGCGAGGCGGTCGGATCGCCCGCCGAGCATCCCGCCTTGCTGGCCCTCCTTGAGACCGGGCTCTTGTGCAACGACGCGTCACTCCGGGAGGACCAGGGGCAATGGCACATTGACGGCGACCCGACGGAGGGCGCGCTCCTCGTGCTGGCGCAGAAGGCCGGACTCGACCCCGAGGCCCTGTCGGAAGCCCACCCCAGGCTTGACTCCATTCCCTTTGAATCGGAGCACCGCTACATGGCCACGCTGAACGGCGACGGCGCGGGCGGCACGCGTATCTGCGTGAAGGGCGCGCCCGAGCGCATCCTGGACATGTGCACCGCCCAGGGCTGGGGCGAGGACGAATGCGCCCTCGACCGGGCCTACTGGGAGCAAGTGCTCGACGGCGAGGCCCAGTTGGGCCAGCGGCTGCTGGCGGTGGCCTACCGCACGTCCGAACCGGATCGCAGCACGTTGGACATGGCGGTCGTGGAGGGCGGCCTGACGCTCCTTGGCGTGGTGGGCATCATCGACCCGCCGCGGGACGAGGCCATTCGGGCAATCGCCGAATGTCAGTCGGCGGGCATCCGCGTGAAGATGATCACCGGCGACCACGCGGCGACGGCCAGGGCTATCGGCCAGGAACTTTCCATCGGCGACGGCAAGCACGCCCTCACGGGCCGCGACCTCGACAAAATGGGTGACGACGAGCTTCGGAAGGCGGTCGAGGAGACGGACATCTTCGCTCGGGTTGACCCCGAACACAAGCTACGCCTTGTTCGGGCGGTCCAGGCGAACGGCCACGTGGTGGCCATGACGGGCGACGGGGTGAACGACGCCCCGGCGCTGAAAAGCGCGGACGTGGGCGTGGCCATGGGCCGGCGGGGCACGGAGGTCTCGAAAGAGGCGTCGGACATGGTGCTTACCGACGACAACTTCGCCTCCATCGCCCATGCCGTCGAGGAAGGGCGCACGGTCTACGACAACCTCCGCAAGGCGATCCTTTTCGTGCTGCCCGCGAGCGGCGGCGAGGCGCTGACCATCATCGCGGCCGTCCTGCTCGGTTGGGAGGAGATGCCCATCACGCCGGTCCAGATTCTCTGGGTGAACATGGTGTGCTCCATCACCCTCGGTATCGCCCTGGCCTTCGAGCCGCCCGAGAAGGACGTGATGCGGCGCCCCCCGCGCCACCCAAAGGCGAACCTCCTGTCCAGCCACTTCCTGTGGCGCATCTCCTTCGTATCCGCGCTATTGTGCGCGGGCACTTTCGGGGTCTTCCTATGGGCATTGGACAAGGGCGCCGACATCGAAGTCGCCCGCACCGCCGCGGTGAACACCCTCGTGTTTTTCGAGGTCTTCTACCTCTTCGGCGTCCGCCACATCCACTCATCCGTGCTCAACTTCGAGGGCATATTTGGCAACCGCGTGGTCCTCGCGGCCGCACTGACCATCGTCGTTGCTCAGTTGTTATACACCTACGTTCCTCTCTCGCACACGCTCTTTGGCACCGCGTCCCTCAACCCCGCCTTCTGGGCCGTCATCCTCGCCGTCGCGGCCGTGGTATTCGTTGTCGTCGAAATGGAAAAGGTGATTCTGGCTCGTATTCGCTTCGCCAAGATTTCCTAGCCCTCTGGGCCGGAACGCCGCCGCCGCGGACAGGGCGCGGCCACCAAGTATGCCCGAGAGACTCACCTTTTGGGCGAGACGGGTATGTCCACCTTGATCCCGGCGACCATGAGGAACCGTACGGCGGCCAGGTTGGCGACGGCGTTTGACCCTTCGGCGGGGAAGAGGTATTCGCGGGCGGTGTGAATTCTGCGAGCGCCTGGGGGTTTGGTGGTTTCCGAGTTTCTAACCTGTTTTGCGGTAATTGCTTGCGCGGTGTCCCGGCGGCTGGCGGCTGCGGCGCCAGACTTGTTGCAGCGGGCGTGGATGTCTGCTATGCTGGAGGTGGCAGTGATGTCGTTTGTCCCAGGTGACATTGTGATTCAATTGTCGTGAATAGACCTTACGCAGTACTGTGCTGCGGCCAATTGCTCGGGTACAGTGAGTCGGGTTGCATCAACCAAACATTCAGGAGTGCACTGGTATGATCGAAGAACGCGAACAGAACGTTGTAGAAGAAACCGCTGCTCGCGGTGGCAGTCTGAAGAAATGGGCGGTGTTTACGGCGGCGATGGTGGCGCTGTCCGGCGTGGCGACCGCGACGGCGCTTGCCGGCGCTGGCGAGGGCACGTGCCCGCTTTCGGCCGCGAAGGCGCTTGCGGCGTCCTCCGAGGGTGAAGCCAAGACGTGCGACAAGGCGACGGCGGCTTCCTCCGAAGGCGAGAAGGCGTGCGACAAGGCGAAGACGTGCGACAAGGCGACGGCGGCTTCTTCCGAGGGCGAGAAGGCGTGCGACAAGGCCAAGACGTGCGACAAGGCGACGGCGGCTTCCTCCGAGGGCGAGAAGGCTTGCGACAAGGCCAAGACCTGCGACAAGGCGACGGCGGCTTCCTCCGAGGGCGAGAAGGCGTGCGACAAGGCGAAGGCCGCCTCTTCCGAAGGTGAGAAGAAGGACGGCTGCTGCCCGTCGAAGGTAGCGAAGGCTGCCTCCTCCGAGGGCGAGGCGAAGACCTGTGACAAGGCCAAGGCGGCTTCCTCCGAAGGCGAAGCCAAGACTTGCGACAAGGCCAAGGCCGCTTCTTCCGAGGGCGAGAAGTCTTGCGACAAGGCGAAGACCTGCGACAAGGCGACGGCGGCTTCCTCCGAAGGCGAGGCGAAGACCTGCCCGCTTTCCGCCAAGAAGGCCGCTGAAGCGGTCTGATTCGCATCAGTTTAGACATCATTGCGCGCCCGTTGGATAATCCAGCGGGCGCGTTTTTTTTTGTGCACCCGGGCCGGGGATTGAATCGCTCGCCCGGGCATCCTTTGTGTCGCTGGCGTTCGTGAACACGGGCACACGAACGGGCGTTGCCCGATCGCGTGGCACGGTGTGGTTCTGGTGCTGGTTGGATGTGGGGCTTGAATCGCTCGCCCGGGCTTTCTATGTATCGCTGGCGTCCGTGAACACGGGCACACGAACGGGCGTTGCCCGATCGCGTGGCACGGTGTGGTTCTGGTGCTGGTTGGATGTGGGGCTTGAATCGCTCGCCCGGGCTTTCTTTGTGTCGCTGGCGTTTGTGACTACGGGCACACGAACGGGCGTTGCCCGATCGCGTGGCACGGTCGGCGGCCTGGGTTGAAACGAAACGGGCGCGTATCCCGGGGAGGGGTGCGCGCCCGATTATGCGGTTCTTGATGTGTGGGGTCAGCCGAGGGCTTCGCGGCAGAGGTCGTTGAGCATTTTGCCGTCGGCCTGGTCGCCCAGTTCCTTTTTCAGGGCGCCGGTGAGCTTGCCCGCGTGGGTGACGTCGGGGTTGGCGGCGAGGAAGGCCTGGATCTTCTCGCGGACCTGCGCTTCGGAGAGCTGTTTGGGGAGGAACTCTTCGAGGATGGCGATCTCGACTTTGAGTTTTTCCACTTCCTCGGTCTTGCCGAGTTCGGCGTAGGTATCCACGCTCTGTTGGCGTTTCTTGGCTTCGGAGCGCAGGGTGGCGATGGCCACGTCGTCGGCGAGGCCCGCGTCCTTCGCGCCTTCCTTCTCCTTCACCAGCAGGGCGGCCTTGGCCATGCGCAGGCATTCGAGGCGCAGGTGGTCCTTGTTTTTCATGGCTTCCTTGAGGGCCTGCTGCACGTCGTCCTTGATGCTCATTCGGGTGTTCTCCTGGGGCGTTTGGGGTTTGGCGGGTATGGTAGCACGCTGCGGGGGGTTGAGGGTACAGGGGCACTCGGGGCGTTGCGTCACCCATTAAGGATGAAAATGGACGGCGGCTTCGCCGCCTGGCAGGCGGGGACGCCTGCGCTCCCAGCCTTTGCCGCTTCCTTGGGAGGGATGCCGTAATCTGGTTTGTATGAGGCAGTTGTGGTGATGCTGAGGCGTATTTGTTCAGTGCAGAGCAGCATTCGCGGAGCTTGAGGGGCGGAGATCCGCCGCAGGAGGATGGCGTCCCTGGCTCCGCCTGATCGATCGCGGCAGTTCCCGGGCGAAGAAAAAGCGAAGAATAACCCCCTTGTTTTCAAAGTACTTTTTCACCCTCCCGAACCTACGCTGGTTCTTGTTCGAGGGCGGCATCCGAAGGGGATGCCCGCGACGGCAAGAGGGAAAGCTGATGGAACGGGAATTTCGCAGGTTTGGGGATCGCTACCAGGTGACGTGTTGTCCGGAGTTGATGGCGGCGTACCGGAACGAGGACAGCCCGTGGAGCGAAAGCGAGGCGGAGGTTGCGGCGGCGATTGCGTGGGGCATGGAGAAGGCCCGCCTGTTGCGGTGGGTTCGCGCGCAGATGCGGCGGCGGCTTACCGCGAGGCAGCGGCGCTGCATTGAGCTGTATTACTTTGAGGGGCTGACCCACGAGGAGGTCGGGCGGCGGCTGGGATGCAGCACTTCCTCGTCGTGCCGCTCCGTGCAGCGGGGCATCGCGCGGTTGCGGATTGCGGCGCGGGTGGACCCGCCGGGCGGCGTGCGGCGGCTGTTCCGCCGGTAGCCGGGCTCAGGGGGCGATCAGGACGCCGGTGTAATCCTCCGTGGCGTCCACAATGGTCCCGGGCAGCACGACACAGCGTTCGAGGCGGATGGGGTGCAGGACCCGCACCCCGTCCCCCAGCACGCTCCCATTGATGGCGCAGCCCGGGGCCAGGCGGCAATCGTGGCCCAGCAGGTGGGGCAGCCCGCGCCGGGCGAGTTCGCGGACGGAGCAGGTGACGAGGTCGTTTGGCTCGGTGATGTTCATATCCCACGCGACCATCGGAACCGCGTGCACGGGGGCGCCGTGCTCGACGAGGCGCTGGATGGCGTCGGTGAGTTCGTATTCGTTGCGCAGGGCGGAGCGCGGGGTTTCCCGGATGGCGTCGAAAAGGCGGCGGTCGGCGAGGTAGAGCCCGCAGCCCTTGCAGCGGGTCGGCGGGTGGGCCGGCTTTTCTATCAGCCGGCTTACGCGCCCGGCGGCATCGGTCTCGACGCTGAAATTGCGGCGGACGGCGTCGAGGTCCTCGTCTTCCCGCACAGCCAGGGCCACGGCGGCGCGGTGTGTTTCGAAGGCCGCGCGGAGGGCGTCCAGGTGGTCGAATTCGAAGTAGATATCGCCGAGAAGGAGGTAGAAGGGGCGATCCAGGTACGCTTCGAGCTGGCCGACGGCGTGGGCGAGCCCCTGGCGATCGGTTTGCTCGGCGTAGGTGATGGAGAGCCTCCACGCTTCGCCGTTGCCGAGGGCCTGGCGGATCTGGTCGCCGAGGTGGCCGACTACGATGATGACATCGCGCACGCCGAGCCGGCGCAGGGTGTCGAGGTGGCGGTGGATGAGGGGGATGTTGCAGACCGGGAGGAGCGCCTTGGGGTAGCGGTCCGCGATGGCGCCCATCCGGGCGCCGTGGCCGGCGGCCAGAATGACGCCCTGGCAGGGGCTGGACATGGCTTTGGGCTCCTTTTCCCGGTAGGGCTTCGGGTCAGGGGCGCATTGTGGCGCAGCCCGCAGGGTGGTGGCAAGTTTATTGGGGGGCGCGTGGAGAATCGTTTGGGAACGGGGCGGCAATGCGTTGAAAATTCTTGTCGGGCTATCTCTTTCGGGGGTAGTTTGTAAGTTGTTCTATATCATTTATTTATGGGCATGGCTTTCCAAGAAATGTTCCAAAATGGAAATATAACCTTTCAATTGGCCGATATATAACCTTGCAATCAGCCGAAGTTTTGGATTGCAATTGGCCGACTTTCGGAGCAATGAGGTGTGCGGTGGGGGCGCTGTATTTCAATTGGCCGGGATATAAGGTTTCAATTGGCCGAAGCAAAAACTTTCAATCAGCCGAAGTTTTTGCTTGCTATTGTCGCCCGAAAAGGTTACAATCAGCCGAAATAAAACCTTTCAATCAGCCGCAGTATAACCTTGCGATCAGACGCCATGAGCAGCCCCGATACCTATACCCGATTCGTCATGCCACGCCTCGACGAGGCGCTGGACGATTCGCCCGTGGTGCTCATCGACGGCCCCCGCCAGTGCGGTAAAACGACGCTGGCGCAGCAGGCCGGGGCGGCGCGCGGATACGCCTATTTCAGTTTCGACGACGACGTGGTGCTGGCGGGCGCCACCGCCGATCCGGCGGGCTTCATCGACGATCTTCCGCCGTACAGCATCCTGGACGAGATCCAGCGGGCGCCGGATCTGTTTCGCGCGATCAAGGCGAGCGTGGATCGGAAGCGGACGCCGGGGCGCTTCATGCTGACGGGGTCGGCGAACGTGCTGCTGGTTCCGCGGCTTTCGGATTCGCTGGCGGGCCGGATGGAAATCCTCCGGCTGCACCCGCTGTCGCAATGCGAGCTGGCGGGGGTGGCTCCGGACTTTCTGGACGCGGTGTTTGGAGACGGTTTTCCGATGGCGAAGGTCCCGCGCCTGCAGCGGACGCTGGCGGACCGGATCGCGGCGGGCGGCTACCCCGCGGCGCTGGCGCGGGCGTCATACCGGCGCCGGTCGCGCTGGTACAGCGACTACCTGACGACGCTGGCGCAGCGGGACGTGCGGGATCTGGCGCGGATCGCGTCGCTGGACGCGCTGCCCCGGCTGCTGTCCCTGACGGCAAGCCAGACGGCGCGTCTGTTGAACGTATCGGACCTGGCGTCGCCGTTCCAGTTGAGCCGCCCGACGATCCGCGACTACATGACGCTGCTTGCGAGCGTGTTTCTGGTTGACGAGCTGCCGCCTTGGCACACGAACCGGCTGAGCCGCCTGATCAAGACGCCGAAGCTGCACATCGGCGATACGGGGCTGGCGTGCGCGCTGCTCGGGGTCGACGCGGCGGGGCTCTGGGCGGACCGGGAGCTGCTCGGGCAGTTGCTGGAGACCTTTGTCTACCAGGAACTGCGGCGGCAGGCGAGCTGGCGGGAGGATCCCATCAGCTTCAACCACTTTCGCGACAAGGATGGCGCGGAGGTGGACGTGGTGCTGACGTGCGGGCAGCGGGTGGCGGGGGTGGAGGTGAAGGCGTCGGCCACGGTGAAAAAGCATGATTTCCGCGGGTTGCGCAAGTTGCAGGCGGCCAGCGGGAAGCGATTCCAGTGCGGGGTCGTGCTGTACGACGGCGAGACGGCCGCGCCGTTTGGCGACGGGATGTACGCTGTGCCGATCCGGCGTCTGTGGGAGCCCGGGTGAAACGCCGGGACGGCAGGGACTTCAGCGACAGCGTGGATTTCGATTCCTGCTGACGCTGCTGGCCCTGCCGTCGCTGAAAACCACCGCTTTTCCGTGCAAGGTGGAATTCGGGCCGCAATTACTGTCAGGGTGTTCGCGCGAAATTCAGCTTGTCGCGGAGAAACTGGAAGGTGCCGACGCCATTGATCTTGTGGGGCCCGTTGAACCACTCGATGGCGGTTTCGTCGGTGAGGCCGAGGAGATCGTAGCGGTTGCGGACGCGCGCGAACTCGTAGCCGACCCACTCGTCCGGCGCGACGCCGTCCCAGTGGCCGCGTTCGACCATGAAGGGGCGGGGGCAGATGAGCCAGGCCATTTCGGCGTAGTTGAAGGTCTCGCCGAGGTTCCACTCGAACATTTCGTATTCACCGTGAAACATGTAGCTGGTGATTCTCCGGCGGGTGACGTTTTTCCAGATCCATTCGTTGAAATCGCCGGAGCAGATGGAGAGGCAGTATTCCTCCAGCACGGCGGGCACGCGCATGGCGGTCTTTCCGCCGTAGCTGAGGCCGTAGAAGGCGATGCGATCGGGATCGACAAAGGGGAGGCCGCCGAGCCACTTCAGGGTTTGCCGGTGCTGCTCAATGATGTAGCTGAAGAGCGAGAGGCGCAGCGGGTTGGCTTTTCGCTGCACGGAACGGAAATGGTCGCCGCCGATGTAGGGGTTCTGGGGGGCATAGACGATGAAACCCTCCTCGGCCAGCTTGCAGCCGTATTGTACGTAGTAGTGGCTGTTGATCGCCGGGTCGGTTATCTCCTGGGGGCGGCCTTCGAGCCCGTGCTGGCAGACGACGACGGGGCGGCGCTCACCGGGCTTGATGCCCTTGGGGAGCAGGAGGATACCGTACGCGAAGACGTCCTCGTATACATCCAGCACGACCTCGTGGCCGGTGTAGTGATCGGTTTCATAGACCTGGCGCGTACGCGGGTTCAGCGGAATCGTGCTTTCCGGGAGGCTGCCGATGATTTCCTCGTGAAAGATGCGGCGATATTCGGCGGTGGAGGCGACCCATGTGGCTGCGCTGGCCGCGTCGGCGTTGCTCCAGAACGTCGCGCGGGTATGGGGCGCTTCCTCCAGGATCCGGTCGACCCAGTCCAGCATGCCCTCGACCTGGCGCTTCATGCGGACGCGCGCATCGGGCAGCTCCCGGAGCGGTTCCGGTGGGGCGGCGCTGGACGGCTGTGTCAGCTCCAGCGTTTTCGCGAACTGTTGGAGGGTTTCGTCCTGCCCGGCCTCCCGGCCTGCCTGGCCAGCGATCCGTATCCAGGGCGCGTCTGGCTTATTCGCGACGTAGGACTCGGCGCGGGCCACTTCGGCCTGGATGGCGTCGATGGGGGGGGCGGGCACGGCTCCGGGCGCGGCTCCGTGGGGGCGGCCTTCGGTCATGGGCGGCCCGGAGACGGCGGGCGGGGCCGCGGGCTCGATGATCAGCGCGCGGGGGGCGACGAGCGCCGCCAGCTCCGCATCGCCAAAGTCGGAAAGCAATCCCCAGACATTCCGGTAGATGGGCTCGGCCCATAGGCCCTCGCGCGGGCCGAAATAGCCGGAGACCACTGCCGCGCCGATACGCGTGTCGAGCGCGGCGGCGTGCAGGGCCAGCAGGCCGCCCTCGCCGTAGCCCATCACGCCGAGGGGCAAGCCGGGGCCACGGCGCACGAGCCAGTCCGCGCCGGCGAGGGCCTTTTGCAGCTCGAAGCCGATGACGTGGCGGCCCATTTCGTAGGCGCCCCGGTAGATCCACTCGCGGTGCGGCTGGTTCGTCATGCGGACATCGGGATGGCCCGACCAGGTGTCCGTGCGATCGGCCAGCACGGGAATCAGGATGCGCGCGCCGGCGGCGGCGAGTCGCAGGGCGTATGGATTGCCCCCGCCCTCCAGGCCGAGCAGGGCCTCCGGGTTTTCGTCGGCGTCGGGCAGGAGGATGAGCGAAGCGCGCGCGGGTTCATCCGGCTCGACCAGCAGGCCTTCGCCCCAGGCATTGCCGAAGACGGGCCAGCGCACGGCGTAAATGTGGTAGCCCTCGCCGCGCGCCAGCGGACCTTCCTCGCCCGGTGCGGCGATGGTCTCGACGTCGCCCCGGACGCGGGCGTCGACGGCGCCGAGGATCGTGCGGAGATCGGCGCGATTTTCCGCCGCGAAGGCGCCCGTGAGGGGGGAAGCGCTCCAGCGGGCCGACCGATCTTCGCGTGCGGCGTCGATCCGCCGGTCCAGGTCGGCGTGCAGGCCATCCACCATGCGCGTGGCTAGATCGCCTTCCCAGTCGAGCGGCGCGACATCGGGCAGCAATTGCGCCGCCGCCGTGGTTGCCAGCAAGAGGGCGGACGCGAATAGGGCCAGAGATTGCTGAATCTGGTTGACGCGCATCGAATCGACTCCCGTTTCGTCTGGGCGGAACACCGGCGGGGGCGGCACGCCGCAAAAAAAACCTGTCGGGCGGGCCCGCGATTGTGGGCGGCGCCCGGTGTGTGTTTTGTGGTTCCGGGGCAGTGTAACGCGAAAGGGTAATCTATTCCTATTGGACTGCGCGGCGCGGCCGCTGGTCTCGAACCGAGTTTGTCAATCGCGAATGGACGCAGGGCAGCCTTGGGCCGCAACCAAACAAAGTTGATCCGCGAATTAACGCGAATGGACACGAATGAATAAACGGACCGTCCCGCTTTGGGATACCGGGGCTGTGTTCACGGCATCAATGGACAGGTCGAACCCGCCGCTCAAGCTGCTTCAGCCCGGAAGGTAAAGCGACGTTGGCGCACGTTGTTCGGTTGGAGTGAATACCTATCCGCCACGGCAGCCGGAGTACGGGCGGGAGATCTTTCCGGGAAGCGTGGAGAAGGATGGATAGTTGGACGTGGGGTTGCGCTGGCGCGAAGAACACGCGCCATTTTGGAGCAGATCGAGGTTTTCTACGCATAGAATGGAGAACTTTTGCGCGGGGCGCTTGTGAAATCTCGCGTTTCGCGCTATAATGACAGAAACTTGGCGGTTCACAGGCGCTCAACGTGGATAGTGTGCGACGTGCTGGACAACAGCGGGACGAGGAGGATATTACCGTGAAGAACCTGCGATTTGGGGGATTGATCGCCTTGGCGATGGGGATCGCGCAGGCGGCGTCGGCGGGGTTTGTGGGGACGATGGATGGAAGTGCGAGCGGCGTAGACAGTTTCGGGCCCGGGCAGGCGACGCTGGACAACACTCCGCCCTGGGAAGGGGGAACCATTGAGTTTTCGGCGCTACTTACCGGGGAATTCCAGGACAACTCGCCCGCGGACGAAATCGACCTGACCTTCAATTTTTTTGAATCTGGGGGCCTTACGTTCCTCGAACTCTTTACGGAGCGAACGAGCGGCGATATCTACACCTTCTCGGGTGTGACCGTTGAGTTTTCAAACTGGACCTACAATCCGTCCGGGTATGTGTTAAATGGACTCGCATTGGCGGACGGCGACTTGCAGGGGTTGAATTTCGGGTTTACCGACGATACCCTGACAATCGAATTCGATGATTTTTATGTCGATGAGAGCCGGTCGGTTGGGATTGAGCTCATATTTGCGGAGGAAACGGGTCCGGGGACGCCGGTGGTTCCGCTTCCGGGTACGCTTACGTTGGGCTTGCTGGGGTTTGGCGGTGTTGTTGTGGCGCGGAGATTTCGCCGTGCGTAGGTAGAGCAGGATTTGATAGTGCAAGCACGGACCAGGGCCCTCTTCGGAGGGTCCTGTTGTTTTTGGATCGACGCGCTGGGCAACGTGCGGTGTCGCACGGGCGGGAATGCCTGTGTTCCCGGGCTGGGTTGCTGGACAGGGCGCGGCGGAATGGATTAGGCTTTTGCGATATCCGGCGATCCCCGCGCGCCACGCCCGTGGCGGGCCGCCCTGGCGGCCGGGGGCCACACGCGTGCGCCCCTTCCGGCGGGAATCCACCCCAACCATGGAGGAATTTCCCCGTGTTGTCTACCTCATCCCCGCGCGCGCTGCTGTTGGCGGCCGCGCTACTTCTGTCACCGCTGTCGGCTCCGGCGGCGGACGATGGCTTCACCCCGCTGTTCAACGGTAAGGATTTGACCGGTTGGACGGGCGATATGAATCTCTGGCGCGTCGAGAACGGCGAGATAGTCGGATCGACGAAGGGCGTGAAGCTGGAGAAGAACAGCTTCCTGTCCACGGAGAAGTCCTACTCGGATTTCGTGCTGCGGGTGAAGGTGAAGCTGATCAATCACAACAGCGGCATACAGTTCCGGAGCGAGCAGCTTGAGGATCACGCGGTGGCGGGATACCAGGCGGACGTGGCGGAGCAGACCTATTTCGGGATGCTTTACGAGGAGCGGAAGCGCGGTATCCTGCCGTACTGGAACGAGTACACGGACAGCCAGCGCGCGGCGATTGCGGATGTGGTGAAGCACGGCGACTGGAACGAGTACGTGATCACGTGCCAGGGCGATCGCGTGAAGATGGTGCTGAACGGCTACACGACCCTGGATTTCGTGGATCCCGAGGGCGCGAAGGCGGGGATTATCGCGCTTCAGCTGCATAGCGGACCGGAGATGGAAGTTCGGTTCAAGGACATCGAAATCAAGGAACTCGGCGAAAAGGTGGCCTTGAAGGAGGGGGAACTTCTCCCCGACTTCGAGGCGCGGGAGGCGAAACTTTCCTACCTGGGGGAGCGCTTCCGGCTTCCCGAGGGGTTCTCCGTCGAGGAAGTCGCGACGCATGAATTGACCGGTTCACTCATCACCCTGACCTTCGACCACCTGGGCCGCCCCGTTGTGGGGGCCCAGGACGAGGGGATCCGGGTGCTGGTGGACGAAAATGGCGACGGGCGTTATGAGGCGCAGGAAAGCTTCAGCGAAGCGGTGACCCGGGTTATGGGGTTGCTGTTCCTGGGGCCGGGGGATCTTCTGGCGCAGGGGAACGGCCCGGAGGGTCCGGGCCTTTACCGGCTCACGGACGCGGATCAGGATGGCCAGGCGGAGCAGACGACGCTGTTGATGGCGTCGGACGGCGGCATGGGGGAGCACGGCCCCCATGCCATCCAACGGGGGCTGGACGGGTACATTTACGTGCAGTACGGCAACCACGCGCGTCCCGCCGCGCCGTTGGATGCGCGTTCGCCGAGCCGGGATCTTCGCGAGGACTACCTGCTGCCCCGGTACGTGGATCCGCGCGGCCACGCGAACGATGTGATGGCGCCGGGCGGGACGATAGTTCGGGCGGACCCGGCGTTTACGAAGTGGGAGCAGGTGGCGGGGGGCTTTCGCAATGCCTACGATTTCGCTATCGATCGCCACGGCGAGTTGCTCACGTTTGATTCGGACATGGAATGGGATCTGGGCCTGCCGTGGTTTCGGCCGATCCGGGTGATTCACGTGACGCCGGGCGGCGATTACGGCTGGCGGACGGGTTCCTCGAAGATGCCCGCGTACTACATCGACACACTTCCGGGTGTGAGCGATGTAGGCCGCGGGTCTCCGGTCGGGGTTTGCGTTTATGAACACGATGCGTTTCCCCCGGAATACCGCGGCGCCTTCTTCATGGGCGACTGGTCGCGGGGGCGTATTCGCGTGCTGTTTCCCGAGCCGTCGGGCGCGACTATTGCGGGCCGGGCGGTGGATTTTCTGGTGGGCGAGCCGTTGAACGTGACGGACCTCGATGTGGCGCCGAACGGGGACTTGTATTTTGCGACCGGCGGGCGCGGCACGCAAGGCGGGGTGTACCGCGTGCGCTATGGCGCCGGCCAGGAGGCCCGCCCGGCGCCCGTTACGATTGCGGCAGTGTTGGATCAGCCCATGCCCCGGTCGGCGTGGGGCCGGCATGCGATCGAATCCGCGCGGGAGGCGATGGGCGAGGCGTGGGGCGCGGGCCTGCTGGATGCCGCGCAGGATCCCGGGCTGGAGCCGGACTTGCGGGTTCGCGCGATCGAGGCGCTGCAGGTGTTTGGTCCGCAGCCCGAGCCGCACGTGCTTGCGCAACTCGCGCGCGATCCGGAGCCGCGGGTGAAGGACGCGGCGATCTATTTGATGGGCTGCGGATCCTTTGAGACGTTCCGGGAGCCGCTGATTAACGCGC
Organism: Candidatus Hydrogenedentota bacterium; assembly: GCA_019637335.1. Lineage (NCBI taxonomy): Bacteria > Pseudomonadati > Candidatus Hydrogenedentota > Candidatus Hydrogenedentota bacterium. The sequence continues at coordinate 503,749 of JAHBVV010000001.1, forward strand.
TGTACGACAAGGACGCCTCGGTAACGCGGCGCGCGTGCGAGGCGATTGTCCGGTCCGGCCTTGACGAGGCGACGCGGGTGGAGACGCACGAGGGCCTGATTTCCGGGCTGTACCTGCTGCTGGACAGCGAGGACCGGCACGTGCGCTATGCGGCGCGGCTGGCAATGATGCGCATGCACCGCGATCTCTGGTCGGATCACATGTTGCGCGACGATATCGGGCGGCGACCGCGCGGCGCGCTGGAGGGTCTGGCCGCGCTAATCGCGACGCAGCGGGCGGCGGTGCATTCGGACGCGATCTTCGCGAAGCTGGACGCGATCAGCCAGGTTCCGCTGGAGACGCCGGCGCTGCTGGATTTCCTGCGCGTGATTCAGCTCGCGCTGATCCGGGATGTGACGGGTGGCGACCGTCTTGAGCCGTTTCGCGCGGCGATGGGGCCGCGGCTTCTGGGGATTTTCCCGCACGCGGACGCGCGGGTGAACCGGGAGCTTCAGGTGGTATTGGCGGCGCTGGCTCCGCCCGGGGCGGTGGAGGCGCTGATCGCGTATCTGACGCCGGACAAGCCGCAGGAGGAGCAGATCCACACGATGTATGCGCTGCGGGCGATCGAGCGCGGGTGGACGGAGGCGACGCGCCAGGCGGCGGTGGCGTGGTTTGATCGGGGGCGCGAGATGACGGGGGGCGCGAGCATCCAGGGCTTCATCGACAATATGTGGTCGGACTTGATGGCGCGGCTTCCGGAGGCTGAGCGCGTGGCGGCGGAGGAGCGGAAGGCGCGGTCGCTGCGCGCGCGGGAGGAGGAGACGCTTGCGCTGCTGGCGGAGATGGAAGGCGAATCGGCTCCGGAATCGGACCTGGTAGCCATGAGTTTTGAGGAAATCGCGGAGTATCTGGAGTACGATCCGATGGCGTACACGCCGCGCGATCTTGAACAGGGCAAGCGGGTGTTTCTACGGGCCAAGTGCGCGAACTGCCATGTTTTCGGGAGCGTGGGGCAGGGCGGCGGTCCCGATCTATCGACCGTGGCGAGCCGTTTTCGCCGGCGTGATCTATTAGAGGCGATTATGTATCCCTCGCGCGTTGTCTCGGACCAGTACGAGGGCGTGGAGGTGGAACTCGACGACTTTACGACCGTTTCGGGCATGCTTGCCGGGGAGAATGCCGAGCGGCTAACGCTGATAACGCTTCAGGGCGAGCGGGTGGATATTCCGAAGGCGTCGATCGAGTTGCGGACGAAGCTGGAGCGCTCCACGATGCCGGAAGGGCTCGTGCAGACGATGACCCTGGAGGAACTGGTCAGCCTGGTGCAGTTTCTGGAGCGGGGCGGGGACGAATCGTAGGGCTACTTTCCGCAGCCGCACTTTCCACTGCCGCATCCACCACCGCCGCCGCCTTGCGTGACCGGAGGTACGAGATGGAGGGTACCCACCGGGACGGGCGCGGGCACGGCCGGGGGCCGGGCGGTCGTGTACCAGGCGGCCGCCAGGGCGAGGCTCCAGAGCCCGGCGATGAGCAGGCCGCCTCCCTCGCGGGTGAGCTCGCTCTTGAGGTAGGGGGCCTCGAAGCCGGGGAGCAGCCAGAAGAAGCCGCCCAGGTAGCCGATCATGCCGGGTATCGCCCAGCCGGTGTAGACGCCGAAGGCGGCGGGGAGGGTGATTACGAGGCTATAGCCGTAGATCAGCATCCAGACGAAGCCGTCGGGGTCGTTCCACTGCACGGCGACCGACGCGCTGAGCGGCAGGAGCATGAATGCGGCGGCGATACGGAAGAGCAGGTCGCGTTTCTTGTTGGACTTCATGACTACCTCGCGAAACAGCTGGTTTGGATTCTACGCCATCGGCGTTGAGTGTAACATGGCGGGCGGCTACTCCACATCCGTGAGCGGCCGCTCCGTCGGCAGGGTGACATCGAACAGGCCCATGAACTGGGCGAGAATGCGGTAGGTGAGGCCCCAGATGGTGTAGGGGCCGTAGTTAAAACAGGAGAATGCCCGTTGCTCGGGATCGCGCGGGTAATAATAGGCGCCGATGCTTGCGGTATCGGCGAGAAACGAGAGGGGCACCCATACCGTCTCGGCGACTTCGTAGTTGTGGGCCAGCGGTCCGGGGTCGGGGTGGAAATAGACCATGGGGCAGACAGCGAGCTCGAAGGTGCGGAGGCGTCCGCCCGAGATGTCGTTGAGGCGCCCGAGAAGCATCTCGGGGGCGAGGGCCAGCCCGACCTCCTCCAGGGTTTCGCGGCGCGCGGCGGCTTCCGGGCCGTTGTCGCCGGGGTCCACGTGCCCGCCGGGAAAGGCCATCTGCCCGGACCAGGGGTCGTCCGCGCGTTCGGCGCGTTTCATAAAGAGGGTTTCGAGCGCGCCATCCGGCCCGTGGCGCAGCACCATGGCGACCGCCGCGACGCGCGGGGTGTTTTCCGAGGGGCGCGTGTCGGGGCTGTGAAGCGCGAGCACATTGCGGATCTGTTCGAGGGCGTCGGTCGCGGCGAATTCTGTGTTGGACGAAATGAACACTACGGACTCCTCATCGCATTGGCTGCCGGCATTGCGATGTACTTCGGTCCAAAACCGGATTATACCACTTGCCCCGGCTTGCGGGCGATGATCACTATGGGGTGGTAGGTGAGGGCGACTCCGCCGTCGAAAGGGTGGGAGCGCTCGAATTCGGCGCAGAACCGATTGAGTTGCCGGGGCGTCCAGCGGCATTCGGCGAGGCCGTTCACCCCGGTTTTCCGCAGGTGGCGCAGGACGTCGAGCGCGCTGTCGAAACGGAGGGGATGACGCCACTCCCGGGCGACCAATACCTCCATGCTACCGGCAAGTATCGCACGGAGGCTGTCGAGCGGCGGGTAGGGGAGGCCAATGCCGGTGGCGTTGCGGAGCTCGCGCAGGTTTTCGGGTCCGAAGGTGCTGAAGGCGAGGAGGCCGCCGGGGCGGAGATGCGCGGTGATTCTAAGGAGAAAGCGGGCGGTGTCGCGGAGCCACTGGAAGGTGGCCCCCGAGATAATCAGAGACTGCGCGGCCGGGAACTCAGTGATGGCCTCAATGTCGCCCGGCAGGCAGGCGACGGGTCCGGCGCCGCCGCGTCTCAGGAAGTCGGCGGCGTTTTCGGCGAGGTCGGGGACGAGGTCGTTTACGGTGCAGGCCCCCAGATCGAAGGCGTCCGCGAGCTCGCGCGTGACGAGCCCGGTGCCACAGCCGAGCTCCAGGACGCGGTCGAGGCGGTGCGGACAATAGTCGCGCAGGGGAGCGATCAGCGCGCGGGCCATCTCGCGTTGCACGATGGCGTGCTGGTCGTAGGTGGCGTGGTTGCGGTGAAAGGCGCGGGCGACGCGATCGGTGTTGATGGTGGCGTGCATGGGGCGGCGGAACTGCGTATGGGCGCCGGGCGTCCGGTATGTGGGGGCGGCGGCGGGTATGGCGGTTGGTACGGCGGGCGACTGGCGGGTAGCGCGGGTTTCGCCCTTCCCCGGAGCGGGGTGTGGATGCGGTATTGTATCCGCCGGGGGGCGCGCGCGGCAACGTGGAAGGGGGTGTTTCGCGGCGCGACAGGGCGGGTGCGTTCCGGCGTGGCGCAGATTTTACAACGGGCGTTATTGCGGCTTATTATACCGCTCTTGGGAATTATCCAGATGGGGTCCGGGCCGCCCGTGCGGGCGGCGGGCGCATTCTGGTAACACCCGCGCCCGTTTCACCCCGCGCCGGCGCCGAAATCGAGTATTGGGGATTTCAGGCGGGCGGCGCCACGACCAGGTAGTGTCTTGCTTTTGAAGGAGTTGACCATGAATACCCTTACCGGAGAGAACGCCGCGCAAGCGGCAAAACAGGCCCTGGAAGCGGGCGAAGGCATCCTGCGGCTGGCGCCGAACTGGGTGCCGCGATCCTTCTTGCAGCCGGGCCGGCGGCTCAAACTGCACCCGCAGGACTACTACGCGTACGGCAAGCACCGGGGCGGCATCGACGAGCGCTGGTTCGGGTCGACGACCCCGGCGGCGAACGAGAACCGCAACGAGGACGAGGGCCTGAGCTATGTGGTGCACGACGGCGCGCGCTTCACGCTGAAGGATGCGGTGGACGCGCTTGGCGGCGCGGTTATCGGCCAGTCCATGTGGGACACGTACAAGAAGTGGCCGGTGTATTCGAAGTTTTTCGACAATATGGGCCCGATCCCGCACCACATGCACCAGAACGCGGAGCAGGCGGCGCTGGTGGGTCAGGAGGGGAAGCCGGAGTCGTATTACTTCCCGCCGCAGATGAACGCGATCGGCAACAACTTCCCGTATACCTTTTTCGGGCTGGAGCCGGGCACGACGCGCGCTCAGTTGCGCAAGTGCATCGAGGACTGGAACAAGGGTGACAACGGCATCCTGGATCTTTCCAAGGCGTACCGCCTGAAGCCGGGTACGGGCTGGCTGGTGGGTCCGTGCATTCTTCATGCGCCGGGCTCGCTGGTGACCTACGAGCCGCAGTGGGGCAGCGACGTGTTTGGCATGTACCAGAGCCTGGTGGAGGGGCGCGACGTGCCCTGGAGCCTGCTGGTGAAGGATATGCCGGAAGACAAGCACCAGGATATCGATTTCATCGTGGACCAGCTTGACTGGGACGCGAACGTGGATCCGAACTTCAAGGACAACCACTACCTGGAGCCGATTGTCGACACGCAGGACGACGGCCACTATGACCGGTGGATCGTGTATGGCGATGTGAACGGCAAGCAGTACTTCTCCGCGAAGGAGCTGACGGTGCTGCCGGGCCACCGGGTGACGGTGAAGGACAACGGCGCGACGAGCCTGATCGCCGTGCAGGGCCGCGGCCGCATCGGCAACCTGCCGCTGGAGAGCCCGGACATGATCCGCTTTGGCGAGATGACGGAAGACGAGGTGTTTGTCTCCGAGGCGCGCGCGAAGGAAGGCTACGTGGTGGAGAATCTGGCGAAGGAGTGCCCGCTGGTTATCCTGCGCTACTTCGGGCCGGGCGTGAACCCGCAGGCCCCGAAGGTGGGGAGCTACGCGCGGTAAGTGTGATGGAGAGTTGAAGGGCCTTGCACGTCCCCACAGGGACAGCAGGGACTTCAGGGACGGCAGGAGGTCGTGGCGATCTGCTGTCGCTGAAGTCGCTGCCGTCCCTGCAACCAGGGGCTGGGGCTCCAAGCCACCAAAGAATCCTGACAGGAAGCGAGAGCGGGCGGTTCAGAGCCGCCGTAAACCAGAAGGGAAACACCACACCATGAAGAAGATTTCGATTGGAAGCTGGGCCTACAGCATTGGCCCGTATCAGGACAACCCGATTCCCTGGGAAGAGGTGCTGCAGGGCCTGAAGGATCTGAACTTCGACGGTGTCGAGGTGGGCGGGTTTTCCATCCACCCGAGCCCGGAGAACGCCCCGAACAAGGAAGATCGGGAGAAGCTCGTGGCGCAGGCGAGGGAATACGGCCTGGGCTTCTCCGGGTTCGTGCCCAATCTCTGGGGCGAGAAGCTGATCAACACCGAGGACAACGCCGCCTACATCGCGGCCTTCTCGCACGGCGCCCAGTTCGCGCATGACCTGGGCATCCAGGGCATTCGCGTGGACTGCGTGCAGCCTCCGACGATCCACGCCGAAATCGACTACAACATCGCCAAGGAACGCGTCGTCAATACGTGGAAGGAATGCTCCAAGATTGCCGCGGACCTGGGGTGCTATGTGACGTGGGAATTCGAGCCGGGATTCGCCTTCAACAAGCCCTCCGACGTGCTCCGGATTGTGGACGAGGTGAACGAGGACAACTTCGGCATTGAGTTCGACACGTGCCACGCCGAGATGGTGGCGGGCAAGGGCGCGCGCCAGCATGGCGAGAAGGAAACGCTGCCGGGCGGCTGCCTGGAGATGGCGCAGAAGCTGAAGGGGAAGATCAACCACATCCACCTGATCGATTCCGACGGCACCCTCCACCACGACGAGACCAGCAGCCACCCGCCGTTTGGCGACGGGTACCTGGATTTCGACGCCATTATCCCCGTGCTGCTTGATTCGGGCTGCCCCCACGACTGGTGGACCATCGACCTCTGCTTCTGGCCGGACGCCTGGAAGGTGACCGAGCGCTGCAAGAAGAGCATCGACGCGATGAACAAGAAGTTCTGCGGCTGATACCGCGCTAACCGCCCCCCGGGAAACGGGGGGCGGTTTTGTAATTCGTAACGCGCTCTGCGTTGCCGTTGGCGATTGCAGGGACGTCAGAGACATCAGGGACGGCAGAGACTACGCAGGCCGCAGTTAATAGCGATGCTCGCGGGCCGCTGTCGCGGTTTCGGAGCTGCGCTGCCCTTACAGGGCGATTGGGATATGGCGTCCATTTCCCAGGGCGTTGCCCTGGGCTATGTTGCGCTGCCCCTTCGGGGCGAAGACCGGCAATGATTTAACAGGACCCCGCGGCCCGCCGCTGCGAAATGATCGGCCCCCACGGGCCACGACCCAGGAGAGACCCCATGGCAAAGAAGAAACTCAACATCGGCATGATCGGCTACGGCTTCATGGGCCGGGCCCACTCGAACGCCTTCCGGAAGGTCAACAACTTCTTCGACCTCGAATACCAGCCCGTGCTGAAGGCCGCGTGCGCGCGGAACGCGGAAAAGGCGCAGGCCTTCGCGGACAAGTGGGGCTATGAGAGCATCGAGACGGACTGGCGCGCGCTGATCGATCGGGACGACATCGACTGCATCGACATCGGCAGCCCGAACAACACGCACCACGAGATCGTGCTTGCGGCGGCGGCGAAGGGCAAGATGATCCTCTGCGAGAAGCCGCTGGCGATGGACGCGAAGGAAGGCGAGGAGATGACCGCGGCGGTGGAGAAGGCGGGCGTGCCGAATATGGTGTGGTACAACTACCGTCGCGTGCCGGCGATTACCCTGGCGAAGCGCCTCATCGACGAAGGCCGCCTGGGCCGCGTGTTCCACTACCGGGCGAAGTACCTGCAGGACTGGACCATCAGCCCGGAGCTTCCCCAGGGCGGCGAGGGCCTCTGGCGCCTGGACGCGGCGGTGGCGGGCAGCGGCGTGACGGGCGACCTCCTCGCGCACTCCATCGACACGGCCATCTGGCTCATCGGCGGCGTGGACAAAGTCACCGCGGCCACGGAGACGTTCATCAAGGAGCGCCAGCACAACCTGACCGGGAAGAAGCAGGAAGTCACCATCGACGACGCCTGCGCCTTCCTCGCGAAGTTCGACTGCGGGGCGCTGTCGACGTTTGAATCGACACGCTACGCCCGCGGCCGCAAGAACCAGAACACCTTCGAAGTCAACGGCCAGCACGGCTCCATCTACTTCGACCTGGAGGACCCGCACCAGCTCCAGTTCTTCGACAACAAACACGAGAGCCACGTCCACGGCTGGCAGACGATCCTTGTGACGGACTTCGAGCACCCCTACATGGACCACTACTGGGTGCCGGGGACGACGATCGGCTATGAGCACACGTTCGTAAACGCGATGGCGGATTTCCTCAAGAGCCTCGAAAGCGGCCAGGACCCGGTGCGCCCGAACTTCCGGGACGCGCTGGAGACGCAGTACGTGTGCGACGCGGTGCTGAAGTCTGGGAAGACCGGGGTTTGGGAGAGCTGCAAGCCGTGAGGTGAGTGCGGGGGCGTATAGATTGGTAGTGATAGAGGCGGCCCCGGCGTGATGCCGGGGCCGTTTTTTGCGAAGAAGGGGCGAAGCACCATTCGCCTTTGCAGGGCGAAGCCGCGTCGCGAAACGGGGGATCGAGGGAAAACGGAATGGTATACTGAAGCCGCCCGCGCTCCAACGGGATGGGCGCTGCGCCGCGGCGGCCCAAATCTGTTGCAGACCGGGTTTCGCCCGGTATATTGGCGTAGCTCGGTGATTGTACTATTCCTGATAGCCGTAGTTCCTCAACTGCTAAGGGTCCGCCGTGCCCGCGAAACACCGCTATGAGCCTCCATTTACGCTGAGCCCCAAGGTGTTGCATCTGGTTGCGGAGATTGGCGAGCAGATCGGGCGATATACGGTGCTGGCGGACAGCAGGCTGTCGCCGCGCCTGCGCCGGGCGAATCGCGTTCGCACGATTCATGCGTCCCTGGCCATAGAAAACAATACGTTAACGCTCGATCAGGTCACCGCGGTGATTGCGGGCAGGCGCATCCTGGGCGATCCTCGTGAAATCCAGGAGGTACGAAACGCCTTCGCCGCTTATGAGGCGATGGGCGCGTGGCATCCGGCCTCTCTGGTGGATTTGCTCGCGGCCCACGGCACGATCATGGCGGGCCTCGCCGACGATGCGGGGCGGCTGCGCGCGGGCAATGTGGGCGTTTTTCGTGGCGATGCCGTGGTTCACATGGCCCCGCCCGCGAAACAGGTCCCGCGATTGGTGGATGACTTGCTCGACTGGCTGGCGCGGACGGATACCCATCCCCTGGTCGCAAGCTGCGTCTTCCATTATGAGTTGGAATTCATTCATCCCTTTTCCGACGGCAATGGACGCATGGGCAGGCTGTGGCAAACGCTCATTCTCCGGCAGTGGAAACCGTTGCTCGCCTGCTTGCCTGTGGAGACCATCGTCCGCGATCGTCAGGCGACCTACTATGAAGTCCTGGGGGCGTCCGACGCCAACGCCAACTGTACACCTTTCGTGGAATTCCTCTTGGAGGCGATCCGCGAGGCGTTGCGCGAGGCAACGGCCACCGATCAAGTATTCGATCAAGTAACCGAACAAGTGAAACGAGTGCTCGCCCACCTGTCCGACGGCCCGTTGGGCGGCGCGGCGCTCATGGTCGCCCTGGGGCTTTCCCACCGCCCGACTTTTTATCAGAATTACTTGAACCCGGCGTTGGACGGCGGCTGGATCGAGCGCACGCAGCCGGATTCACCCCGAAGTCCGACTCAGCAATATCGGCTGACCGCGAAGGGGCGGCAGTGGGTAGGCGGGACGTGATGGAGATAGAAAGTGACAGCTTGAGGCGAACGGTTCCGGGGACAACGCCTCGCCTTTCCCCGTCAGCAACCACTCCTGGCGTTCCATCGGGCGACGAGACCGACCCGCTCGCCTTCTTTCGCGGCGGAGGATAGCAACAACGCCAAATCCGTATGCATGTAGGACGCGCTCAGGTTCATGAGCAGGTCCAACTTGCCATCGCGATCAAGATCTCCAGCCCACACCAGGGTGGGCGCAGCTTCACCGTCCAATGTTGGGATTTGAATGATGACCTGGTGCATGGAGGTTCGTCCGGGAAGTTCCATGAGGTGCAATTCATAGTCCCTGATTCGCGTATATCGTTCTCCCGGCTCCAATACGACATGCCCGGTTCCGAACAATTCCGTTAATACGGGTTGGCTGAGTTGCTTGATACTGAAGGTCGAGCGCATTCCCGGCTTCAAATTGGTGGCTGCAAACGCGGGTTTGAGCGCTATAAGTGGACCAGGGGCGGCGTCGCGGAGCCCGCGAACCAATAGGATCTGCTCACCGGCTCGCGAGGTCTTTATTTTTGTCGCGGTCTTCCGGACTCCATCGCCATCAATTGGATTGACCACCGCCTCGGTCGTCACGGAAGTAGAATGCAGGTAGAATCCGTTTCCGCTCGGAAAGATGCCCCACCAATCGTCGCCAGGCTCGATTTCCTCCGCGCTCACGAAAAAGCCCGAAATCGCAATCTGCACCGCGTCTTCGGCGGGCGCTTTGGGAGCGGCTGTGGCGAGGAGCGCCAGGATGACGCCGAGTGCGAAGTTTGTGGCGTGGTTGAACATGCGCGGTTGCCTCCTTGACGCGCCCGATGGCGGAGCGAACGCCAGATTAACCATTGGCCGCTACGCCGGTACAGTATATCATCCACGCGGGTGGCCTCCGGTTCCATTGGGAGGTATGCGGAGTCGCGGTTGGGGGCTTCGGGGGCAGGGTCGGCCTGCATGCATTGCCGCAGTCGGAGTCGTTCTATTCTGGAGCATGCGGCATGACGCCATTGGGCCGCGACGAGGCATTCGACGATTTGATGTACTTCGAGCTTTCGCGCGAGAACGCTGATACAATACTGAAAAGGAGCGTGTGACCATGGATGACAAATCCTCCAGAAGCCTTGAGTCACTTCCCGCGTGGTTGCAGCATGCCGTGGAGGTGGAGGCCCAATGCCGTTCCGTGGCCGCCGCGGGGCTGGCGTCGGAACTCGGCATGATCGACCGGGAACTCATTCGCAAGAGCCGCGCGGCGATGGAAGCGGCGGAAGCGGAAGCGGGCAGGGTCGCCCGTGAAGAGACGCCGCCCTACGGTGAGTAGGGGTGCTTGCTCGGGGTGTGTGCCGCTGAACCGGGCAATCTTTGTGTCCGGCGCCCGTCGGACTACGGGCACACGAATCGGCGTTGCCGAATCGCGTGGCACGGAAGTCTATGCCGCTGGCCGGCTGGTCGCATTTTAGTTCGCGAGGCTCTTTCCGCTATGAGCACCACACCAATCAAAATTCTCGACCGCACTACTGGCCAACCCATCGAAGCGGAATTGGTCGATGCCTTGGCGCCCGAGGACCTGATGGTGCTCGAAGCGGTGTGGACGCCGGAGCGTGCCCGAATTATCCTTGAAATCGGGCGCGCGGGGCTGCTTTATGCGGAGCGCCCCCAGAGCCTGGGCTGGAACTGGCGGGCCAAGTCGCACCACTTGCGCCTGACCCAAGCCTCCGGCTATGGCGTGGTCTGCCAGGACGAATGGCAGGGGGCCATGCTGACCAAGTCCGGGACCCATTTTTCGCGCCTTGGCAGTGACCGCGGTAAGCCGCTGGTGTACATCGATTTTCTGGAGGTGGCGCCGTGGAACTGGACGATTCCGGGGATTGGGCAATTTCGGCGGTACGGCTATATTGGACCACACCTTTTCGAGCGAGCCGTCCGGCAGAGTTGGGAAGATGGATTCGAGGGCCGGGTCGGGCTACACGCGCTTCCGCAATCGGAACCGTTCTATAGTGGCGCGTGCCGGATGGCGGCACTGGGCGCGGAGGAGGAGGAATACGGAAACTTGACCTACTTCGAGCTTTCGCGCGAAAATGCAGCAAGGATATTGGAAGGGTGCCGTTGATTATGAACACGAACACACCGGATGAACCGTTCCCGTACCCAGAGTGGATGCGCGGCGTTGCAGAAATCGAAGAGCAGTGTCTATCCGTCGCTGCCGCGGGCTTGGCATCGGAACTCGGCATGATCGACCGGGAACTCATCCGCAAGAGCCGCGCGGCGATGGAGGCGGCCGAGGCGGGCAGCGTCGCCCGTGAAGAGACGCCGCCCTACGGGGGGTAGGGGGTTGACATCCGGGGAAGGGGGGGGTAGTTCGACATTTGCCTCGTTTCTGGAAGCAAGCCTGTCCGTGCCTCGCGATCACGCGGCACGTCTGTTTCGTTCGACGCCGGTGGTTATACATCGCGCTCCATGCAGCCGCAGTCTCCCGCTCGCGACGGGTCAGCCGTAGCCTCCCGACCTCCCCGTCAACAGCCGCAGGTCCCGGTCCACTGGGCGACGAGGCCCACGATTTCACCCTCTTTCGCGGCGGAGGAGAGAAAGAGCATCAACTTCGTTTCGGTATGATGCTCCCCGAAATTGTAGATCAAATCCACATACCCGTCCCGGTCCAAGTCACCGGCCCAACGTAAGCGGGGTCCCTCACCCTTGATCTGTGATCGGGTATACAGCACCTGTTTAAGGGGTTTTTCGCCGCCGCGTTGCAGCACCAGTTGGTAGCCCGCCGCCGCCCTCTGTGTACCGCCGGAGGGATGTGGTGGCGCTGGGTCTGGTTCCGCGGTGATACGAATGGCTGCTTTCTCAGGCCCTGACCGCAACATCAATACGACGGATTTGCCCGGCTGTAGCGGGGCGGGATAGGGCGGCAGGTCCACTACATTGAGGGGGCCCGCAGCCGCGGACATCAGGCCCCGAAAAACGATGACGCCGTTGTTCCCGTCCGGTACACGAATCTGGCGGGGGGGCTTCTCCGGCGGGATCACCATGTCGGGGTCCGAAATGGCGCGGACGCGGGTGGGCTGGAGCGTGTATCCGTTGCCGTCGGGAAAGATGCCCCACCAGTCGCCCCCAGGCCGGATCTGTTCCTTCCATTCGTACAGACCGGCCACCGCAATCTGTGGCGGGGCCTCGGCCAGCGCGGGCTCCGCGATAGTGGCGCAAAAGACGATGGCCTGGAGCGTGAAGCGTGTTGATTTCATGTACATGGAAAGGGGGGCTCCCTGGTTTGTCCGATTGGCGACATTAGACTCGAAGAGCGCGGTACGCTGAGTCTGAGTCGGTTCTCAGCATCCCCCAACAGCGTTCCATCGGGCGACGAGACCGACCAGCTCGCCGTCTTTTGCGGCGGAGGAAAGAAACAGCGCCAGCTTGTTGACAATATAGAACGAACTGAGGTCGTACAGTAGATCCACTTTTCCATCGCGGTCCAAATCGCCGGCCCAGAGCAGGCTGGGGCACGGGTCATTTGGCAACCGCTGAAACTCCGGAAGCGCGGCAAGGAGCTGCGATTGTTGTTTACTTCCGGAGGTTCGAATCAATCGCAACTGGTAGCCCTTTAGCACTGTCGCCTCGCTGGGTCCGGACTCTTTGGCGGTTTCCTTTCCCTCGGCGACAATCTTCATCTCAACACCCGCGTCTTCGCCCTCCAGGGGCAGTTTAATCGTGTCTCCCGGCGCGAGATAGCGCCAGTTTTTGGCGGGTTTTATCGCGTCCAGCGGCCCGGCCGCGGCGGACATAAGTCCGCGAAGCAACGGTATACCCCGATCGTATCCGGGTACGGTGACCTGCGTGGCCGTCTTTCGGGTGTCTCCGTCCGCCAGGGGATTGACCACCGCCTCCACCCGCACGCGCGTGGGCTGCAGGGTATATCCGTCACCCTCGGGGAAGATTCCCCACCAGTCTCCGCCACCGCGAACCTTGTCGGCCGCCAGGTGGAGACCGGAGAGGGCGAGGTGAACGGAGTCTTCGGCGGGCGCCTGGGGCGTGGCTGTGGCGAGGAGGGCCAGGATGACGCCGGGTGCGAAGCGTGTGGAGTGGTTGAGCATGCGTGGTTGCCTCCTTGATGCGCCCGATGGCGGAGCGAACGCCAGATTAACTGTTGGCCGCTACGCCGGTACAGTATATCATCCACGCGGGTGGGCTCCGGTTCCATCGGGAGGTATGCGGGGTCGCGGTTGGGGGCTGGAGGAGGTAAGAATCGCTGGGTTGCGCGGGTTGGGTTGTCTCGGGGTTGCTGGAGGACGCGGAAGTCGTAGCCACCTGCGAGTCCATCGCAGCCGCGGGGCTCCCGGCGAGCCCGGCATGTTCGACCGCGAACAACAGCGCAAGGGCCGCGCGGCAGCCGAGGCCTTGCGACCGCAACGGCCCGTTCGTTGACGGCAGGCTGATAGCTGCCGCCGGGCGGCTGCAAACGCCCGTCCCCTCAACTTCCGCGACGGCCTCGAAACCCAATATGCCTTCGATGCCGGTCGAGATGTCGCCTTCGTCCGAGGCGTTCCACATGAAGAGAATGGCGAATTCGCGCGTTTATTTTGACGGGTTCTGATCCGCAACTATACGTCTTACACCACTCACCAGTTTGCGAAAGCTCCGGGAGGTGTTTCGTTCCATCGACAGCCGGGCTCCCATTTGGCGTGCTCCGGAAACTTTTTGAAACGCGGGGATGCGGTTTGCCAGTTCCCGGGCCGGATTCAATACGGCGTCGGGGTCGCGGAATGGCGCGAGGTTGCCGAGCGTCCGAAGCGAGTCGTCATTGTAGGCCTCGGCCAGCGCGTCAGGCTCGCCCAGATACCACGCCTCCAACTCCTGGCACGCGATGCGAACCAGTGTGTCGCCGCGTTCCGCATCTTCGCACAATGCCGTGAGACGTTGTTTCAGCGCGTGACAATCGGCCCCATCGTTGTCACGGAGTACGACAAATCGAACCCCGGGCTCTTTCCAGGCCCGTAGCTTGCGTGGGATGCTTTTTTCCAAGTCTTGCTTGCCTTCGTGGGGGACGCACAGGAACGGCAGATCCGGGAAGAGGCGGGGGATCAACACGTCGAGAAACGTTTTCATCGAACGTTCCTCAAGCAGGAATACGAGGCGGCTCATCGCGGGCCGGCTCCTTCGAAGAGCCCTTGTTTCCAAAGGGCGCCAGGCAAGTCGCCCTCACCGATTAAATTGCGGAGCAGTTCGCTGCCGGAAGCCCGCCGTATGGTGGAAAATCCATCTTGCTTGGCCAGCCAGTAAATCTCGCGTAGCGCGGCGCCGTTCAAGAAATCAGGTGAATGGGTCGAGACAAAGACCTGGCCGCCCCGGCGCGCATAATCTCGAAACTCTTCGATTAATTCGTAGAGGAGTTCAGGATACAGCTGATTTTCGGGCTCTTCAATGGCTAGCAATGGATGCGGCTTGGGGTCGTGGAGTAACACCAGGTACGCAAACATCTTAATCGTGCCGTCGGAGACGTACCGCGCGATGAAGGGGTCCTTGAAGCTGCCGTCCTGAAAGCGTAAGACGAGGCGGCCATCCTCGGTCGGTCGGGCTTCCACCTGTGTTACGCCCGGAACCCGGTCACGCATCTTAGCGACTATCTGGCTGAAAATATCCGGGTGATTTTCGTACAGATATTGCGCCACTTGTGCGACGTTATCACCGCGCGTCGAAAGATGTTCGGCATACCCGGCCTCGGCGCTGGGCCGCGCCTCGCTGATGTGAAAGTCCGAGGTATGCCAGCTCTCGATGAGGCTGCGGAACTCCGAGACCACGCGGAACTCCTTGAACTGGCCGAGCCCCTTAATCGCGAGCACGCTCGGATCTTCCAACTGGAATTCACTTCGTTGTTCCTGTGCGCCCTCCTCGCCGTAGACGGATTCGTTCGTTATAGCCGTACCGACGCCGCGCGAGAAATCAACGAAATGCCATGGTTTTCCGTACTGCCCTCTGCGAAACTTCAAGATCTCTCGATGTACGGCCGGTTTTCCCTGGTAGTGTTCGATTTCCAATTCGTAGGTGGCGAGCCTTCCGCCACTCTCCCTGAATTTTACGACGATCCCGATGGGGCCGGTTTCGCCCCGGCTTACCAGTTCCTTGAATCCGCCTCGCCGCGCCACCGCTTGCGCCACGTTCTGGCTCAAGGCGTCCTTGAGAAAGGAGAAAACATCGAAGAGTGTTGATTTGCCCGAACCGTTCGCACCGACGACCACAGCGAGACTTGGGAGGTCTTCGAGTTTTGCGTTGCGGAAGAGCCGGTAGTTCCGAATTTCAATTGATTCTATTTGCTGCATCAGAGGCTCGTTTCAGATCCAGGGGGGCATCGCCTGATTCACACATGGTAGCACACTGCCCGTCGAGCGATCCGCACTTGAGTCTTTTCAACGCCCAACCCGCCCCCCTTGTCCCGCCGTGGCTGGATCGCGTAGCATGTGGCCTTCTTTTTGGGAATGGGAATTACAGAAGGGAGTGCTACACCTATGAAGTGCATTACGTATACCCTGGCGGGCGCCGTGTTGGCGGCTGGCTGGGGGTCGGCTTTTGCGGCGGATCTGCCGCTGGACCGCATCCAGTTGCCGGAGGGTTTTTCGATCAGCGTGTACGCGGAAAATCTGCCGGGCGCGCGGACGCTGGTGCTGGGGGATGCGGGGACGTTGTTTGTGGGGACGCGGAAGGCGAACACGGTGTATGCGGTGGTGGATCGCGATGGGGATCATGTTGCGGACGAGACGCATGCGTATACGGAGGGGCTGCGGAATCCGAACGGCCTGTTTTTCCACGAGGGGTCGCTGTATGTCGGCGAGTTCAATCGGGTGCTGCGCTATGACGGCATTGAAGCCTCTTTGGACGCGCCGCCGGCCCCGGTCGTGGTGACGGAGGCGCTGCCGTCGGAGGAGGCGCACGGGTCGAAGTACTATGCGCTCGGTCCGGACGGGCGGCTGTACTTCGGGATTGGCGCGCCCTGCGATCATTGCGACCCCACGGTTGACTACGAGGACGCGCGGCTGGGGACGATCACGTCGATGAAACTGGACGGATCGGACGTTCAGCCGTATGTGACGGGCGTGCGCAACACGGTGGGGCTGGCGTGGCACCCGGAGAACGGGACGTTGTACTTCACGGACAATGGCCGCGACAACCTGGGCGACGACGCGCCGGATTGCGAGTTGAACCGGGTGACCCGTCCGGGCGCGCATTTTGGCAACCCGTACATTCACGGGGGCGACGTTCCGGATCCGGAGCATGGCGCGGGGAAGAACCCGGACGACTACGAGAAGCCGATCCAGAAGCTCGGGCCGCACGTGACGCCGCTGGGAATGCAATTCTACACGGGCGATCAGTTTCCGGCGGAATACAGGAACCGGATTTTCATCGCGCTGAAGGGCTCAACCAATCGCACGCTGAAATCGGGCTACAGCGTGGTGCAGGTGACGCTGGACGCGGCGGGGAACGCGGCGGCCTACGAGGATTTCGCCACGGGCTGGGTGTACCGGGAGGAGGCCTGGGGCCGCCCGGTGGACGTGTGCGTGGCGAAGGACGGCGCGCTGTTTGTGTCCGACGAGCAGGCGGGCGTGATCTACCGGATCGCGTACGGGGAGTAGCGCGGCGGGAGAAGAGAATCGTGTGGGCCCGCGACCGGGTTGGTCGCGGGTCTTTTTCTATTTGGGGTTTTCAGCGGGACTTGAGACGGGGGCTACCGGGTTGGAGCGGTACTGATTTCGGGTTATTTCTCGACAGCAATAGCACGCCGCAGTCAAAGGTGAGAAAAACAGATGCTTGACATGTCCTGGCGCCCGTGCTTCAATGGAATTGCGATTAGGTGCGTAGGTTTATATGCGAAAGCGGGAAGGGGGTCGATGAAATTCAAGGTATACGTGGAAACGTCGGTAATCAGCTATCTCGCGGCGCGACCGAGTAGAGATGTTATAATTGCTGGTAGACAGGCCGTGACTCGCGAGTGGTGGGAGCACTACCGCAGCCGGTTTGAGTTGCTGTCCTCCGTGGTCGTGGAGGATGAGGCGGGCCGCGGTGACCCAGCGCAATGTGCGAGACGACTTGAATTGTTGGCCGGCATACCACGGGTCGCGGTGTCATTGGAGGCCGCGGAAATTGCAACGCGGCTCATCGAGGAGGGTGGCGTACCCGCGAGTTGCGAGGAAGATGCCCTTCACATCGCGATAGCGGCAACCCAGGGCGCCGATTATCTGGTGACCTGGAATTTTCGGCATATCAACAACGACGCCAAAAAGCAGACGATTGGCAAAATTGTAAATCGCTGTGGATGCGAATGCCCGATAATATGTTCGCCGGAGAGCTTTGGAGGTAATCTCGATGATTGAAGATCCGATCGTGGAAGAGATTCGACGCTACCGAAAGGCGCACGCCGCCCAGTATGGTAACGATTTGAAAAAGATCGTGGAAGCGTATCAGGAGTTAGAACGCAAGTCGGGCCGCGAATACCTTAATCTTGAGCCCAAGCGTGTATCCGTGCCCAAGGCGTCCGAGTCGCGGGGTGACTATGGGGCGCAGGGCCGGGAGGATGGGTCGTAGTCGGGGCTGATGCGCTGTGGGGTGTTCAGGGCAGAAGTGTTCAGTGCAGGACGGAGATGCGGCGCCGGCCTGGGGCGGCATCGGGCTAAGTAGCCTGTATTCGGGGGCTTCCGACGAGCCTGTTTGCGGGCACGGTTTATGCGGATCCTGGGTGGGGTATTGTATCTTGACCCAGGAGCCTGAACACCATGAACACCCGAGACCTTACGCGTCGCGCTTTCCTTGCCTCCACGACCCTGGGGGCCACCGCGGCCCTTACTGGATGCGCGACGCGCGCCAACACCGCCCGGGTTGTCCCGGGACGCCGATCGCCGAATGAGATGGTGAGCGTGGGGGTCATTGGCCTTGGCGGCCGATCACGGGACATGATCGGGCAGTGCAAGGACGTGCCGAATTTCCAGCTTGTGGCGGTGAGCGACTGTTTCGAGCCGCGGATTGCGCAATTCCAGGAGCTGCACGGTGGGGCCCACACGTTTACGGGGTACCCCGACTTCCGCACGATGATCGAGAAGGAGAATTTGGATGGCGTGATGGCCGTCACGACGACCCACGCGCGCGCCTGGGTGTCGTGCTGGGCGATGGTGATGGGGATGGACGTTTATATCGAGAAGCCCATGTCGCTGACGATTGCGGAGGGGCGGGAGATGGTGGATATTGCGCGGAAGTACAAGCGCGTGACGCAGGTGGGGACGCAGCAGCGGACGATGCCCGTGAACAACTGGATCAGCGATCTGGTGAAGGGCGGCGCGGTTGGCAAGGTCCACACCGTGCGGGGCTGCAACTATATCGGGCCGTGGATGTACACGAGCACCGAAGAACAGCCCCTGCCCGAGGGCGGCGAGAACTGGTGGGACATCTGGACCAACCAGGCGGAGGTGCGCCCGTACCACCAGCAGATTCACCGCGGATGGGACAAGTGGTGGGATTATGACGGCGGCGGCACGACGTATGGCGTGACGGGTTGGGGCGCGCACGGGTATGACCAGATCCAGCGGGGCCTGGGCACAGATGAGACCGGTCCGGTGGAGGTGGAGTTGCTGGAGGAGGTGGCGGAGCGGCGCACGGGCAAGTTCGAGCGCACGGAGATTCCGCCGGAAGACACGGGATCGCCCTACTACGGCATGGCCGACCAGACCGGGCCGCGCGCGCGGGTGCGGATGAAGTACAAGAACGGCGTGGAGCTTCAGCTCGACATGGACGGGGATCGGTCGCCCGGGCTGGGCTGCGTGTATATTGGCGATAAGGGCGCAATTGAACTGAATCGCAATATGTACACGTGCGATCCGGTGGACCTGGTGAATCCGGCCGACAGGCCGACGCCGCTGGGGGTTCCGGAGACGCACCCGCACGTGGAGAACTGGCTGGAATGCATCAAGAGCCGCGAGACCTGCACGGGCGATATCGAATATGGCCAGCGCAGCTCGACCCTGTGCTACCTGGTGAACATCGTGCGCGATGTCGGCAAGGTCGGCGAGGTGCTACAGTGGGATCCGAAGAAGGAGCAATTCCGGAACTGCCCCGAGGGGAATGCGATGCTGTCGCGCCCGCGCCGGGCGGGGTATGAATTGCCGAGCTGAGTGGCGCGGTGGCATCAGGGACTACAGGGGCTGCGGTCCTTGTACTCTGGCTTTTGAACACGATGAGGAGTTGGATTATGGGCGCCTTGGCTGGAGTTGGTCTTGTGGTGCTGTCATGCCTGGCCGCTGGCGCGGGGGTGGCGGAGGTTGAGGCGGATTTTACGCCGATGTTCAATGGCGTGGACCTGAGCGGCTGGGACGGGAAAGATGGCGGTTGGTGGGTGGAGGAGGGGGCGATCACGTCGGAGAGCACGCCGGAGAACCCGTGCGTGAAGCACCACTACCTCTTCTGGGAGGGCGCGCAGCCGGCGGATTTCGTGTTGCGTTTCCGCTACAGGTTGGTTGGCGGCAATTCCGGCGTGCAGATCCGCAGCAAGAAACTGCCCGAATATGATGCATGGGGCTACCAGGCGGATATGGAGGCGGGCGGGCAGTGGACGGGCTGTCTTTTTCAGCATGATCGCGAGGCGGTGGTGAAGCGCGGGTTCAAGGCGGTCATTGCGGAAGATGGGAACCGGGAGGATACGCCCTTCGCGGATCCGGAGAAGCTCCACGCGGTTGTGAAGCAGGACGAGTGGAACGACTATGAGGTTAGCGCCATCGGGCCGAAGATTACCCTGCGGATCAATGGCGAGCTGATGTGCGAGGTGGAGGATCGCGACGCGAAAATGGCGCGCGGCGAGGGGTATATCGCGGTGCAGATGCATCCGGGGCCGCCGATGAAGGTGCAGTTCAAGGATTTGCGGATCAAGATTCTGGAATAGTGGACGGGGTGGACAGAGTGGACGGGGTGGACAGAGTGGACGGGGTGGACAGAGTGGACGGGGTGGACAGAGTGGACGGGGTGGACAGAGTGGACAGAGTGGATTCGCCTCGGCGAATGGACGGGGTGGACGTATCAAGTCCACCGCTTGATTGCCTCGCGCTTATCTGATTAAATGGCCGGATTCACTGTCGCGGATTCCCTGTGGTTGCCTCGCTGGGCGATTGGGAACGAAGCGGCCTTCAACCAACATCAGGAGAGTACCATGATGAAAAAGACCCTCACCCTGGCGGCGTTTGGCCTCGTAGCCCTGCCGCTTTCTTCGCTGGCGGCGGATGGCTGGGTGTCCCTGTTCGACGGCGAGTCGCTGAATGGCTGGATCCAGAAGAACGGGACGGCTGTTTACCTGGTGCATGACGGGGCGATTCTGGGAATCACCGCGGAGGGCAGCCCGAATTCGTTCCTGTGCTCGGAAAAAGAGTATGGCAACTTCGAGCTGGAATTCGAGGTCAAGCTGAACGACAACGAACTGAATTCCGGCGTCCAGATCCGGTCGCAAACCAAGGAGCCGGAAGGTGACGCGCAATTCGGGCGCGTGAACGGGCCGCAGGTGGAGATTGAGGCGAGCGGCGAGGGTGGCGCGCAGTCCGGCCTTATTTATGGCGAGGCGTGCGGCGGCTGGATGTCGAAGGACGCCGAGCAGCGGCAGTATAAGGCGTTTAAGGACGGCGAATGGAATCACTACCGGGTTGTGGCAAACGGCGCGCGCATCCAGACCTGGATTAACGGCGAAGCGATTGAAGACCTGGTGGACGAAGAGAAGTTCCAGAGCCACCCGAAGGGCTTCATCGGCTTGCAGGTGCACAGCATCGGCGCTGGAAAGGGCCCGTACACGGTGATGTGGCGCAATATCCAGGTTAAAGAACTGGATTGAATGCAGGACGGGCCGTTCGTCATCCGTTTATAAATGAAACGCGGGAGCAAGCTGGGTTGCTTGCTCCCGCGATTGTTTTTTGTATTCTCCGCGTTGCCGCTTGGACAGGCGGGACGCCTATCCCACTTTATCCGTTGTTCTGCTGGAAGTCCTTCATGAAGGTGACCAGCGCGTCGACGCTTTCCTGGGTGATGGCGTTGTAGATGGAGGCGCGGCATCCGCCCACGGAACGGTGTCCCTTGAGGCCGTCGAGGTCGGCGGCGGTGGCTTCCTTGATGAACTTGGATTCCAGATCGGGGTTCTGGAGCACGAAGGTGACGTTCATCAGCGAGCGGCTTTCCTTGTCCGCGTGGCCGATGTAGTAGCCGCCGCTGTTGTCGATCGCGTCGTAAAGCGTCTGGGCCTTCTTGCGGTTGATGGCTTCCATCTTATCGAGGCCGCCGATGTCGTTGCGGAGGTATTCGGTGACCTTCGCGATCATGTAGATGCCGAAGCAGGGCGGGGTGTTGTAGAGCGAATCGTTTTCCGCCATGACCTTGTAGTCCAGCAGCGACGGCAGGTTCGCCGGGACGCGGTCCAGCAGGTCTTCGCGGATGATGACGGCGGCCACGCCGGAGGGGCCGATGTTTTTCTGGGCGCCGGCGTAGATGAGGCCGTATTTGGAGGCATCGATCGGGCGGGATAGGAAGCTGGAAGAGAAGTCGCAGAACAGCGGGACATCGCCGGTTTCCGGCTCCGCGAAAAACTCGATGCCCTGGATGGTCTCGTTCGCGGTGGAGTGGACGTAGGCGGCGTTGGGGTCGAGGTTCAATTCGCTGGTGGCCGGCATCCGCTTGTAATTGTCCGGCTTGCCGTCCCACACGACGTTGGGCGCGCCGTGTTTCTTCGCTTCAAAGATGGCCTTTTCCGCCCAGGAGCCACACTTGATGTAATCCGCCTTGCCGCCATTGAGGAAGTTCATGGCGAGCATGGAGAACTGGAGGGTCGCGCCGCCCTGGAGGAACAGGACGCGGTAGTTGTCCGGCAGGTTCAACAGGGCCTTGATGTTGTCCTTGGCGGCGGCGTGAACGGCGTCGAAGGCCTTGGACCGGTGGCTGATTTCCATCACCGAGGCGCCAGCGCCGGGCAGGGCGAGCAATTCGGCCTGGACGCGCTCAAGCACCGTCAGGGGCAGGGCGGCCGGACCGGCCGAGAAATTGTGCACACGTTTCTCCACGATACATCTCCTTCATGGGTGAGAAATCGAACCCGGCGGACACAGGGCCACCGCGTCATGCATACCGCCTGGGGTAGGGAGGGTGGCCCCGGAATGCCGGAGGAAAGGGCATGCCGGTACGGGGAAATGGTAGCAGAAACGGAGCGGGGCGCGCCACGTGGGGGCGGGCGTACGGGGCCCGGAGGCTAGCGGGCCTGGCGTAGGGGCGGATCGGCGAATTCCGGGTCGACGGTGATTTCCTCGGCGGGAATCTCGATGATTTTCCCGTCCCGTTCGACGACGATGGAACGACCGGCGCGCTTGTGCTCCGCGAGCGCGCGCTGCACGCCTTCATACATGCCGCGGTCAAACGCCTTCTGGATTTCGTCGTCGGTCATTTGGTGGCCTCACGGATTCTGCGCCAAGTCTCGGCATCATACACGCTAATTGTACCATTCTTATCTCGGGAGGCGACAGGAACAGGCATTTCTCCTGAATTGTCCACGCAATCCCATGTTCGAGCGAGTGGCGCGTACAGATTCAAGAAGTTCCGCATGCCGCGGACGTAGCGCCGGCGAACGACATCGTCGGGAATGTGGTGGCCGCCGGCGGCGACGCGGCGGGCGACGCGCTCGATGGCGAGATCGGGGGTGCGCAGCCATACGAAGAGCAGGTGCACGGTGTAGCCCTGCTCCCGGCACGCCCGCAGGAAGGGGGCGAAGGAGCGCGAGGCCATGGTGGTTTCGAAGGCGAAGTCCTGTTGATCCGAGGCCAGGCGCCGGATCCGGCTAAGCATGATGCGCCCGGCCTCCATCGCCACGGATTCCGGGCGGAACGGGGAAATTCCGGCGGCGATTGCGTCGGCGTTCACGAATTCGGGGCAGCGGAGGGCGTCCGGAAAGAGGGCCGTGGCGGCGGTGGTTTTTCCGGCCCCGTTCGGGCCGCCGATGACATAGACTCTGGGCATGGTTGCCTTTCCGCGCGGCGTGGAGGCGCCCCGCACGGCTTCCTGCTTGTTGCGCCAAATCACCTTCTGAATTTTGTCGACGTCTATTCCGTGATCGCGGAGGCGTCGCGCCGGGTTTCGGCGCTGTAGACGGTGCGCGGGCACGGGCTGGGCCGCGTTCTCAAATCCTCCGCGAGGTCGGTGATACGCTTTGCCCCGATAGCATGCAGGGCGTCCTTCCACGGGAGTCCGTCGGGGGACGGATCCAAACCCCACTTACCGTCCGATCCCAGATTGAAACTCCAAACGGAATGGTGGCCGTAACTGATTCCAGCAACGCCGGTTTCGATCGCGCCGAGAATATGTTCGAAGACTTGATCCGCTGTGCAGCCCTGATTGCAGCCGCACATGCTGGCGCGGCCTTCGTATACGGGCTCTGAAAGAAAGACAGGTTTCTCCGGCACGCGTTCGATCTCGGACCGGACCAGGTCGTTAATGGAGCCGGGATTACACTTGTGAACTGAATAGAAGTCCATGTATTCGGGGCCGATAGCGGCCACGTCCACCACGGACTGTCCGGAGCGCGGGTGGAAGGTGGCCAGGCGATCCGGATCGGCCGATTTTACGCCACGGAGCGTTTCGATAACGCGGGATCGCATGTCTGCCGGGTCGCGTTTGGCGTGCGGCGAATCCAGGCCTTCGATTGTGTACGCGAAGATATTCGGGCGTTCGCGGAAGGCTGCGGCGATGCGGCGCCCGACTTCGTAATTGTCCGACACCAGCGCGCCGGCGTGGTAGTCGTAGGAGGGGATGAAGAGTTCCGCGTACATGCCGTACTTTGCGAGCGTATCGAGTATGAAATCCAGCTTCGGAAAGTCGACTGCCTCCGATTCCGGACCGAACTTGATCGTATTGAATCCCTGCGCGCTTCGCGTTTGTACGTAATGGGCGATGTCGGACTCTGACATTCGCACCAGAAGCCAGGCCGTGTCCGCAATTGGAAAGAACGTTTCGCCCCGCACCGTTTCGAAGCACTGGCCGTTCACCCGAATGCGCGGCGCCGCGTGCGCGCCCGCGGCATCAGCGGTCGCGGCGAGGGCCAAGGCCATTGCGAAGAGGAGTGGCGGCGCGATGTGGAAGGTGGAGGGGCCGTAGATAATCCGGTTTGAGCGCATATACTTCTTCCCTTGTGCAGTCCCGATTTATGCGCGGTCCGCAAGCATGTTGTCAACGCATCGCCCGCGCCGGCATCTACTCGGTGGTGCTATTCTGGTCTCGAGTGTCCCAGCGGCGTTTGGTCCCGAATTCCGAATTGGCGTGTGCCGCCGAGTAGGCCGATCAGGGCAATCGCCCGCGAGGGGGGCTTGCCGGCCGCGTTCGGGCCGCCGATGACGTGTGTTTCGGGCACGGTTGCCTTCCCGTGCTGCGTGGAGGCGCCGCTGCGTCGGGTAGTATGCCACAGGGCAGGGGACGGATGCCGGTCGAAGTCGCGCGGGGGTGGAGATTACGCGGGGCCGAGATCGCGCACATGGCGTTTTCAGTGAATACTGCGGTATCATGCCGTTGCGCGGCGCCACCCGGCGCGTGCTGTAGTGCGAGGCAAGGGCGATGGGCTCACCCGGGTACGGGCGGGCCCTGGATCGGGAACGGGGTTATGGTGGAGCGATGGTAGGTCCAGACGTTCGACAGAGCATGTTGGACGATCAATCTCCCGTCAGGACAGAACGCACCGATCCGCTTTCGGATCCTCTGCTGGGCACGCGGCTGGGGCATTACGAGATCAATTTTGTGCTGGGGAAGGGCGCGTACGGGGCGGTGTACAAGGCGCGGGACGTGATGCTGGGCCGCTATGTGGCGATCAAATTCCTGCACGCGTTTCTGGACAAGTCCCACGAGGCGATGTTCCTGCAGGAGGCGAAGGCGGTGGCCGCGCTGGGGAAGCACCCCGCGATCGTGACGATTTTCGAGTTCAGCGAGTACCAGGGGCGGAAGTACTTTGTGCTGGAGTTTGTGGGGTCGCACGCGGGGATGCTGCTGCGGGTGCACCCGCGCGGCCTGCCGGTGGATATGGCGCTGCGTATTGGCAAGGAGGCGTGCGAAGGCCTCGACTACGCCCACAAGCGCCACATTATCCACCGGGACATCAAGCCCGCGAATATCCTGCTGGAGATTGAGGGGGGAAGCGCGAAGCTGGCCGATTTTGGCGTGGCGAAGCTGTTTGACCCTTCCGGGAAGGATCAGGGCGGGGCGCCCGGCGGTACACCGGCGTACATGGCTCCCGAGGTTATTCGTGGCTTCTCGGGCGATATCCGGTCCGACATTTTCTCGGCCGGGGTGACGTTGTACGAGTTGCTGAGCGGCACGCTGCCCTTCCCGGGCTCGACGAAGGAAGAAATGATGGCCAGCATCGCGGCCAACCGGTACACGCCGCTGCGCCAGGTTCGGGCGCTTCCGCCGGCGGTTTGCGCGGTGGTGGAGCGCGCAATGGCGCACCGCCCGGAAGACCGGTTTGCGACGGCGGGCGAACTGGCCGAGACGCTGGCGGGTTGTCTGGCGCCGGCGGCGGCTCCCCCGCCCGCGGCGCCGGACAACGTGAGCCGGGACGAGATGCGGATGGCGAAGCTGAGAGCCTACCAGCTCGCGCAGGACGCGAAGCGGACCGGGGGCGAGAAGCTGGCTCCGGGCCTGCTTCAGGAGGGGGTGGAATCCTTCCGGAACGGCGAAGCATACGAGCAGTTGAAGCAATTCGGCCCGGCGAAACTGTCGTTTGAGTCGTCAGCCCGGCATTTCCGCGATGCGCTCGCGCGTTCGAAGGCGCTGCTGGAGCGCATGCTGGCGCTGAAGGGGGCGCGAACCGAGATGGAGTCGGCGCGCGCCCGGGCCGAGGCCGCGCATGCGCCGCGCCTGGCCGCGGAGCCGTTCCAGCGGGCGTTGCAGGCGGAGAAGCTGGCGCGGGAGACCGCGGCGCTGCTGAAGGCCACGGAACTGTATCGCGAGGCCGCCGCGCGGTATGGGGCGGCGCACGAGGCGGCGCTTCGCCACGGCGAGGCGGCGCTGGTGGCCCCGCGCGACAAGCTGGAGCAGACACGGCGTGAAATAGAGGGGCTGGGCCTGGCCCCGTACCTGAAGCAGGAAATCGCGCAGGCAAATGCGATCGTGCGCCGGGCCGACGCGGCGGCGCCCGATTTTGAGAAGGCGCGCCAGGAGTATGTGGCGGCGGAGGCGCTGCTCCGGAAGGCGATTCCCCTGGGCGCCGAGCGGAAACGGCTCGAGATCGAGAAACAGTCGCGGGCTCCGATTGTGGTCGGGGGCATCGAGCTTGTCTGGATACCGCCGGGCAGCTTCTACATGGGCAGCGACGATGGCGGGGTGGACGAGGAGCCGAAGCACGAGGTGACGATCCCCCGCGGGTTCTGGATGGGGAAGTACCCGGTGACGCAGGCCCAGTGGCAGGCGATCATGGGGGAGAACCCGTCGGCCTTTCCGGGGGATGATCGGCGCCCCGTGGAGAACGTGAGCTGGCACGATTGCCAGGCCTTTGTCTCGAAGTTGACCGCGCTTGGCGAGGGGCGCTTCTGGCTGCCTTCCGAGGCGGAGTGGGAGTATGCGTGCCGCGCGGGCGAACCGGGGGATTGGAGTTTCGGCAGCGATCCCGGCGAACTCGACGCGTATGCGTGGCACCACGAGAATGCCGGTGGAACGACGCACCCGGTCGGGGAGAAGAAGGCCAATGTCTGGGGCCTTCATGACATGCACGGCAACGTTTGTGAGTGGTGCGAGGACCGGCTGCATCCGGATTACCAGGGCGCTCCGGACCGGGGCCAGGCGTGGGTTGACGGGGACGCGGAGGAGCACATGACCCGGGGCGGGAGCTGGTGCATCATCACGCCCGAGTGCCGGAGCGCGTACCGGGGCTGGTATGCTGGTCCGGATACCAAGGCGGATTTCATGGGGCTGCGGGTCTGCAAGGCTGGGTAAGGGGTGACTTGGCGGGTGCGCGTGGCGGCGTGGTATGCTGGGCGGTTCGGGGCGGCCCGCCTGGGCCGGCAGTGTGCACAAGCCCCGGGACGTGAGGATACGCTTAACCAGGAGAAGTGGCCCATGCCTTCTGTTGTTCAGTATTCGGCCCGCGAGAAGTCGGGCATCATCACCATCGATTCCCCGCCGGTGAACGCGCTGTCGGCCGCGGTGCGGCAGGGTATTCTGGACGCGCTTTATCGGGCGAACGAAGACGAGTCGGTGGACGCGGTGGTGCTGATCTGCGCGGGGCGGACCTTCATTGCCGGCGCGGACATCACAGAATTCGACCGCGCCCCCGAGCACCCCTGGCTGGATGAAGTGATCGCGGGACTTGAATCCAGCGCCAAACCGGTGGTGGCGGCTATCCACGGCACGGCGCTGGGCGGCGGGCTGGAAACCGCGCTTGGATGCCACTACCGCGTGGCGGTTGCGGGGGCGCGCTGCGGGTTGCCGGAGGTCTCGCTGGGGATCGTGCCGGGAGCGGGCGGAACCCAGCGGCTTCCGCGGCTTATCGGGCCGGAACCCGCGCTGGAGATCATTGCTTCGGGGGCTCCGATTCCCGCCGCGCACGCGCTGGCGCTGGGCCTGATCGATCAGATTGTGGATGGGGATTTGCTGGAGGGGGCGATCGCCTTTATTCGGGACGCCGTGGCGCAGGGCGGGCCCCACCGCCGCGTCCGTGACCTGGAAGAAAAGTTGAGCGGTTTCGATCCGGGCATTTTTGACGCCGCGCGCGCGCAGTTTGCGAAGAAACAGCGTGGATTCAACGCGCCCCAGCGGGCGATCGATTGCGTGGAGATTGCGACGAAAACGCCGATTGAAGACGGCCTCCGCCGCGAGCGGGAAATATTCGACCTCTGCCTGCGGTCCGATCAGTCGATCGCGCAGCGCCACATCTTCTTCGCGGAGCGCGCGGCCAGCAAGATTCCGGATGTGCCGAAGGAGACGCCGGTTCTGCCGGTCCGGTCCGCGGCCGTGATTGGCGCGGGCACGATGGGCGGCGGCATCGCGATGAATTTCGCCAATGCCGACATCCCGGTGTACCTGATGGACGCCACCCGGGAGGGGCTGGACAAGGGGCTGGCGGTCATTGCGAAGAACTACGCGAGCGGGGTGAAGAAGGGGCGCATGACGCAGGAGAAGATGGACGCGACGATGGCGCTGATCACGCCCACGCTGTCCTACGGCGATCTGGCGGACGTCGATATCGTTATTGAGGCGGTTTTTGAGGAGATGGACCTGAAGAAGGCGGTGTTCGGGGAACTCGATCGAATTTGCCGGAAGGACGCGATTCTGGCGACGAACACGTCGACATTGGACGTCAACGAGATTGCGGCGAGCACCTCACGTCCGGAGCAGGTGATCGGGCTGCATTTTTTCAGCCCGGCCAATATCATGCGGCTGCTGGAGATCGTGCGGGGCGAGAAGACCTCGAAGGAGGTCATAGCGACGGCCTTTGCGCTGAGTAAGACGATCCGGAAGGTGGGGGTGCTTGCGGGGGTGTGCGACGGCTTCATCGGGAACCGGATGGTGCACCCGTACATCCGTGAGGCGCTGTTTCTGCTGGAGGAGGGCGCCACCCCGAAGCAGGTTGACGACGCCATTTACCAGTGCGGCATGGCGATGGGGCCGCACGCGATGAGCGATCTGGCGGGGCTGGATGTGGGCTGGCGCATCCGCAAGCGCCAGGCGGCGACGCGGCCGGCGGACGAGCGGTACTGCGCGATTGCGGATTTGATCTGCGAACGCGGCCACTATGGGCAGAAGACGGGCCGGGGCTTTTACATTTACGACCCGGAGACCCGGGCTGCGACGCCGGATCCGGAGGTGGAGGCGCTTTGCGTTGCGGAATCCGAGCGCCAGGGCATCGCGCGCCGCAGCATCAGCGACGAGGAGATCGTGGAGCGCTGCATATACGCGCTGGTGAACGAGGGCGCCCGGATTCTGGAGGAGGGCATTGCGTTGCGGGCGTCGGATATCGACGTGGTGTACGTGTACGGCTACGGATTTCCCGCGTTTCGCGGTGGGCCGATGCATTACGCGGAGGGCATCGGCCTGGACAAGGTTTACGCGCGCATTTGCGCGTTTCACGCCGAACATGGGAAACTGTGGGAGCCCGCGCCGCTGCTTGCGCGCCTGGCGGCGGGAAGCGGGAGATTCGAGGACGCCTGAATGCGCGCATCGCCGAATTGGCGCAGGGCGGAATCGCGGGTGATCCTGCGCGGCGCCAACGCCGCGCGGAGCAATTGGGAATATCGACCATGCGGGGAGCAATAACCATGGAGCGGGTGGAGGCCACGGAGCTTGAATCGTGCCTGGAGATCGGGCTTGAGGTATTTCTCGATCCGAATCCGGGGACGCCGAACTCGCGCCGCTTTCCCGGGCGCGTTCGCGGCTGGGAAGCGGGACGTTATCTAATCCTCGGGCTGTTGCCATCGGGCCCCCCGCCTGTTCTCCGGTCCGGCAAGGAATGCATCATCAGGTTTGTGCACGAGGGCGAAGTCTGGGGGGTGTCGGTGAGTTTTGTCGAGGAACTCCAGGGGGGTGCGAGCCGGCTGGTTCAGATGTCGTGGCCGCGCGAAGTGGCCCGGGTTCAGGTTCGGCGTCACGAGCGCGTTGCGGTGCAGGCTCCGTGCGACCTGTACGACAGCGGGGGGGGCAGTATGCCGGGGACGATTTCCGATATCAGCGGAGGCGGCTGCAGCGTGCTGGCGCGGCGCGAGCTGGAGGTGGGATCGCGGGTCCTGCTTTCCTTCCAGATGCCCGATGGCGTGCGTATCGACAAGCGCCCGGTGATCGTGCGCAACCGGCGTCCGGTTACGGGCGGGCTCATCAAGTATGGTTGCCAGTTCCAGGAGCAGGATGGCCAGGATCGGAATATTGAATTCTTTGTGAACCGGTCGATCGCCAGCGCGCGGGGCGGGGTTGTGGCGACACCCCACCTGGTCCTGCTGTCGCCGCGCGAAGCGGATGCCGACGAGGCGCGCCGCGCGCTCGCCTCCGCGCATTGCGAGATTGTGGCGGCGGCCGGGGTGCTCGATCTCGGGTACCTGCTTCGGACCTGCCAGCCCGCCGGTGTGATTATGTCGCTTGATCAGGCGGGTCTTACGGCCGTTGAGATCCTGCCCCTTATCCGCCAGTCGCCGGGTATGGCCGCACTTCCGATCTTTGTGTATGGCGGCGGCGCGGGACTTGACGATGCGATGGCGCACGGTGCGACCCACTGCGTCAACGATTTGTCGCTTGCGGCGGAGATCCTGCGCTA
Organism: Candidatus Hydrogenedentota bacterium; assembly: GCA_019637335.1. Classification (NCBI taxonomy): domain Bacteria; kingdom Pseudomonadati; phylum Candidatus Hydrogenedentota; species Candidatus Hydrogenedentota bacterium. The sequence continues at coordinate 533,960 of JAHBVV010000001.1, forward strand.
TCTGGACTTGCCGGAATCCCGGCCCGGGGGCGCGCAGGAATCTCCAGGTTCGGAGGTCGCATCGCCCGCAGGCGCGCCCGAGGAAAGCGGCGCGCCGATGGCCGAGGCGCCCGCGCCGGAACCGGTGGAGGAGGAGGACAGCGGGGAGATCCGCTTCGAGGAGTGAGGGGCACGCGGCGCACCGCCTTGACCCGGCGGCGCCGCCTTTGGCAGACTTGCGCGACTTCCAGCACGCACCCCGGCGCCCGGTAACGTTATCGCGGCGCGTGCGCAACCCGTGATTGAAACAGATTGAGAGCGATATGACGGAACAAGCGATAGTGGCGGATCAGGCGGTGGCCCCGGGCAAGCCGGGGCGGGTGAATCTGGTCACGGGCGGCGCGGGATTTCTGGGTTCGCATTTGTGCGAGGCGTTGCTGGCGCGCGGGGAAGAGGTCATCTGCCTCGACAATTTTTTCACCGGCAACAAGGCGAATATCGCGCACCTGCTGGACAATCCGCACTTCGAACTCATCCGCCACGATGTTACGCAGCCTATCCTTGTGGAGGCGCACCGGATTTTTAACCTGGCGTGCCCGGCTTCGCCGGTGCATTACCAGCACAACCCGGTGAAGACGATTAAGACGAGCGTGATGGGCGCGTTGAACATGTTGGGGCTGGCCAAGCGGGTCCGCGCGCGGATTTTGCAGGCGTCCACCTCGGAGATTTACGGCGATCCGGCGACGCATCCCCAGGAGGAGGCGTACTGGGGCAACGTGAATCCGATTGGCCCGCGGAGTTGCTACGACGAGGGCAAGCGGGTGGCGGAGACCCTGTTTTTCGACTACCACCGCCAGAACGACGTGGACATTCGCGTCATCCGGATTTTCAACACCTACGGTCCGCGCATGCAGATCAATGATGGCCGGGTGGTGAGCAATTTTGTGGTGCAGGCGCTGCGCGGCGAGCCGATTACGCTCTATGGCGACGGCAGCCAGACCCGGTCGTTCTGCTACTACGAGGACCTGATTCGCGGCATGATGGCGATGATGGACAAGGACGGGTTTACGGGGCCGGTGAACATTGGGAATCCCGGCGAGTTCACAATCCGGGAACTGGCCGAGACGGTGGTGCGCATGACGGGGTCTAAATCGGAGATTGCGTACCGCCCGCTTCCGCAGAATGATCCGGTGCGGCGTAAACCGGATATCAGCCTGGCGAAGCGCGAGCTTGGCTGGGAACCGCGGATCAGCCTCGAAGAGGGGCTCAAGCCGACGATCGCCTATTTCAGCAACCTTGTGGGCGGCTGAGGCCCCCGGTTATTTCCCTCACTCGTCCAGCGCGAGGAGCCGCCGCAGCGGTTCCCGGTTCGCGGCCATATCCTCCAGGGTGTATTGGTCGAGCACCTGGAGAAAGGCGTCGAAGGCCTCTCCCAGGACCCCCATGAGCCGGCAGGCCGGCGTGATGACGCACTGGTTGCGCGACGCGTCGAAGCACTCCACCAGATGGAAGTTGGGCTCGGTCCGGCGCACCACCTCGCCCATATTGATTTCGGACGGCGGATAGGCGAGCCGCAGTCCACCCTGCCTTCCCCGTGTTGTGGTAATGTATCCAAGTTTTCCCAGGTTGTGCACCACCTTCACGAGGTGGTTCCGGGAAATCCGGTAGCGCTCGGCGATCTCGGTAATGGTCGCGTTGTCGCCGCAGATGGCGAGATAGATGAGCGTGCGCAGGGCGTAGTCCGTGTACTGTGTCAATTGCATGGGCCGGCACTCCAGGGCGGGTACGCGCAGTATAGCACGCGCAGGGGGCTCGACGCGGCCTGATTCTCGGGGTGCTGGTATTTCGCCCGCGGCGAATCCCAGGCCATGCGGGCAGAGATGCCGGGGCTCCAACGCGCTCACCTTCATTGATTCGAGGCTCCAGATCGCCTCAAGTTCACCCCCATATGCCGCGAGCGGGTCTGAATGGGATTGCCCTGGCTTCGCGGGGCTTGACAAATGGACCGGGGATCTATATGATGCATTTTAAATACACGTTTGGTGCGCCGGGCAGGCGCGCCGCGGGCGGGCGCCCGCCGTGTTTCTGGCAGCAACCCCTGGCAATGAAGGAGAAGCACAATGAGCAATTTGTACGAGCAAATCGGCGGCGAGCCCGCGGTGAACGCGGCGGTGGACCTGTTTTACCGGCATGTGTTGAGCGATGATCGCATCGCGCATTTCTTCGACGGCGTGGACATGGAGCGGCAGGCGCAGAAGCAGAAGGCGTTCCTGACGATGGCGTTCGGCGGCCCGCACAACTACACGGGCAAGGACATGCGGGACGGCCACGCGCACCTGGTGAAGCGGGGCCTGGACGACAGCCATGTGGACGCGGTGCTTGAGAACCTCTCGAAGACGCTCCAGGAGCTTGGGGTGGCGCAGAACCTGATCGATCAGGTGACGGCCATCGCCGAGAGCACGCGCGACGACGTGCTCGGCCGCACGGCATAAGGTTTTGGACGCCCCATGCCCGCTGTAACCTTTGAAGATCGATCATACGAACTGTTGGATGGCGAATCCGTGCTGGACTGCCTCACACGGCATGGTCACGAGATACCCAACTCGTGCCGGAGCGGCATTTGCCACAGCTGCCTCATGCGCAAGACGGAGGGCGACGTGCCGCCGCCGGCGCAGAAGGGGCTGAAGCCGCAGCAACAGGCGCAGGGGTATTTCCTGTCGTGTTGCTGCCATCCGGAGGCCGATCTCGGGGTTACGCGGGCGGATGGGGCGGCGAAAAAGATTCCGGCGGTGCTGGTGGCGCGGGAGGTGCTGAACCACCGCGTCCTGCGGGTGATCCTGGAACCGATCGATGCGCTGGACTACTATCCGGGCCAGTTTGTGAATTTTGTGCGCCCGGGGGGCCTGGTGCGGAGTTTTTCGCTGGCGAGCGTGCCGGCGCTGGACTCGAAGCTGGAGTTTCACGTGGCGCTCGTGCCCGGCGGGCGGATGAGCGGGTGGCTTCACGCGGACGCGCAGCCGGGCGACGCGCTGGAGATTATGGGGCCGGTGGGGAACTGTTTCTATACGCCGGGGAAGCCGGAGCAGCCCTTGTTTCTACTGGGAACCGGGACCGGGCTTGCGCCGCTGTATGGCATCGCGCGGGACGCGCTGCAGCAGGGGCATACCGGTCCGATCCACCTGTTTCACGGGGCGCTGGTGGCCCGGGATCTGTACCTTACCGATGCGCTGCGATCGCTGGCGGCGGCCCATGCGAACTTCCATTACCACGCCTGCGTGCGCGACGAGGCGGGCGAGGCGTGGATGCTTCAGGGCGCGGTGGACGCACTGGCGCTGGAAACCGTGCCGAATCTGAAGGGCTGGAAGGTGTTTCTCTGCGGCCACCCGGATCTGGTGCGTCTGGCGCAGCGGAAGACGTTTCTGGCGGGGGCGAGCATGTCGGAGATCCATGCGGACGCGTTTTTGCCCGCGGGCGGCGGCTGAACAGCTACATTTTAAGCATTATTCATATTTCCCGAAAAGGTCCTTTATTTGTGGTTTAGACTGTGATATCATAGCCGAAACCACAATATGTAGGGCCACGGGAAGAGAAATGACCGGACACAAGAGAAGCGTCCACTTCGTCGGCGTCGGCGGAATTGGGATGAGCGGGCTTGCGGAGATCCTGCTGAACCTCGGTTACGAGGTATCGGGATCCGATTTGGCCTCGTCGGCGATTACCGATCGGCTGAAGTCCTTTGGTCTGGTCTTTCACGAGGGGCACCGGGCGGAGCACATTGGTAACGCGGGGATTCTGGTGGTGTCGGCGGCGGTTCCGGAGGACAATCCGGAAGTGTGCGCGGCGCGCTCCCGGCGGGTTCCGGTGATGCACCGGAGCGAGCTGTTGGCGGATCTGATGCGCCTGAAGCCGAACGCGGTGGCGGTGGGGGGGACGCACGGGAAGACGACGACGACTTCGATGATCAGCGCGATACTGGATGTGGCCAATATCGGGGCGACGAGCATCGTGGGGGGGATACTTCACCGCAGCGGCACGAACGCGCGCTGGGGTACCGGGGCGTACCTGGTGGCGGAGGTGGACGAACACGATGGGTCTTTTCTTCACGTACACCCGACGATCGCGGTGGTGACAAATATTGACGCGGAGCACCTGGAGTATTACGGCACGCTCGACCAGATCAAGCGGGCCTTCACGGAATTCTGCAATGGCGTGCCGTTTTACGGGTACGCGATCCTCTGCGGGGACGATGCAAACGCGGCTTCGATACTGGAGGACGTGCACAGCGTCGCGATCACGTACGGGCTGGGCGACGGTGTCTCACTGCGGGCCTCGAACATGCAGCTGGTTGACCCGGATCCGGACGCGGGGCTGGCGGAGCGCCTTCGGAATGTCGCGACGCGCTTTGACGTGGTCAGCCATGACGCGCGGCTTCCGGAGACGGGGCGTCTGGGAACGGTCACGGTGCACGCGATCGGCGAGAATAACGTGCGCAATGCGCTGGCCGCGTGCGCGGTGGGGCTGTGCCTGGGTATGCGTTTTTCGGCGATAGCGGAGGGGATCCGCCACTTCGACGGGGTCCGGCGGCGCTTGCAGGTGCGCGGGGAGCGGCGCGGCGTGACGGTGGTGGAGGACTACGCGCACCACCCGACGGAGATCGCGAGCACGCTGGAGGCGATCCGGTGGCTCCGCCCGGCACGCGTGATCGGGGTGTTTCAGCCGCACCTGTACAGCAGGACGAAGTTTTTTTGCGACGCCTTTGCGGGGGTGCTTGCGGAGATGGACCGCGCGATTGTAACGGCGATCTATCCCTCGCGCGAGGCCCCGCTTCCGGGCGTGGACGCGGGGATGATCGTGGATGCGGCACAGCGCCTGGGGGCGCGCCACGTGGAGCTCATCAAGGACATGCACGCGGTTCCCGCGCAGCTTGTGGGCGATCTTTCTCCGGGCGACGTGGTGCTGGTGCTGGGCGCGGGAGACATTAACCGGATAGCGCAGCCCCTGCTGGACGCGCTGGGAGCCGCGTGATGCCGCTTGCGCAAGCCCATATGAAGCGGACGCGCCGTGGGGCGAAGGGCTACCGCCTCCGCCAGCTGGCGCGGCTCCTTGAGGCGGGGCTGTACATCGCCCTGTTTTTTATCTTCGTATACTACCTCGCGAGTTATATCACGGGATCGGGGCGGTATGCGGTGCGCAACATTCTGGTGTATGGCGAGGGCGCGGTGACGACGGAGGACGTGCGGGCGGTGGCCAGGCTGGACAGCAGGGACAACCTGCTGTTTCTGGATCGCGAGGCGGTGGCGCGGCGCGTTGCCGCATTGCCGTATGTGGCCGGCGCCGAAGTGCAGCGGGAGTTTCCGAACACGATTGTGATCACTATTTCCGAGCGGAAGGCGGTGGCGACGCTGATTGCGGGCCGCCGCGCATTTCTGCTGGACCGGGAAGGGCATGTTCTGCGAGAGACCGAGCCTTCGGCCGAACCGATCGGGCCGCTGATCACCAATGTGCCGGAACTGGGCGTGGTGACGCCGGGCGATCGGCTGGCGCAGCCCGCGCTTCAGGAGGCGCTTGCCCTCTGGGACGCCTTCGGCCCGGCTCCGATTGCCCGGGAGGTGAACGTTTCCGAGATTTCCGCCGAGAGCCCGGTGCACCTGACGATGTTTCTGGAGGAGGTTCCGTTCGCTATCCGCTGGGGCCGGAGCGATTACACGATGCAGGCGGAGCGCTTGAGCGTGCTCTGGCGGGAGAAGGCGGGCCAGCTTCCTTGTGTTGAATACCTCGATCTTCGCTTCGACGAAGACCTCGTTTGCCGTTAGTCCGCGTGCCGCGCAAGTTGTTCCAGGGAAAAGAAGGGTGCTACCATGAAACGCTCTACCACGGGGAATGCCTCTATGACCGTATCCATGTCCGATGAGTTTCAGTCATTCGATCAGCGCGCCGTTATCAAGGTGTGCGGCATCGGCGGGGGCGGCGGCAATGCCGTGACCCGCATGATCGAAGCGGGCCTCTCCGACGTGGATTTCATCGCGGTGAACACCGATGCCCAGGCGCTGAAGAACTCCCCCGCGGGCACCCGGCTCCAGATCGGCGTCGAGATGACCGGCGGCCTCGGATCCGGCGCGCAACCCGGTGTTGGGGCGCGGGCGGCGGAGGAGGATCGCGAGCGCATCAAGGATGTGCTCAGCGGCGCGGACATGGTGTTTTTGACGGCGGGCCTGGGGGGCGGCACGGGCACCGGGGCCTCGCCCATCGTGGCGCAGGAGGCTTCGAGCAATGGCGCGCTGACCGTGGCGATTGTGACCATCCCGTTCGCCTTCGAGGGGAAGGAGCGGATGTCGCTGGCGCTGAAGGGGCTGGCGGAGCTGGAGAAGCACGTGGACACGCTGATCGTGGTGCCGAATGATCGCGTGGCGACGCTTTGCCAGAACAACATGTCGCTTTTGAACGCCTTCAAGAACGCGGACGAGGTGCTGCACAACGGCGTGCGTGCGATTTCGGAACTGATCACGATTCCCGGGTTGATTAACCTGGACTTCGCGGACGTCCGCACGATTATGCAGTCCCGCGGGCGCGCCCTGATGGGGATCGGGACCGCCGAGGGCGAGGATCGCGCGGTGCGCGCGGCGCAGGAAGCGATTATCTGCCCGCTTCTGGAACAATCGAACATCAATGGCGCGATGGGCGTCATCGTGAATATCAAGGGCGGCTGCGACATCGGGATGCGCGAGGTGCAGGACGCGGTGACGGCGGTCAAGGAGTCGGCGCACCCGGACGCCAACATTATTTTTGGCGCGGTGGTGGATGAGCAGGAGCGCCCGGAACTTCAGGTGACCGTGATCGCGGCGGGCTTCCCGACGGGGGTCTCGGAGGAGTTTCTCTCGACGGACGGCAAGACCGAGAAGGCGTCGCATCCCGTGCCGCCGCCGCTGCCCGAGCGCAAGCGCCCGCAGCCGGTGGAGCTGGAATCGGCTAAGCACGACAATGGCAAGCCGGCGCATGTGGAGGCGTTTCCGTCGGAGCAGTTCCTGTTTCCCGACGAGGGGCAGGATGCGCCGGCCCCACCCGCCCCGCAGGAGCCCGAAGAGGATCTGAGTATCCCGGCGTTTCTTCGCAAGCGCATGAGAAAGAACAAACCATGATGGATCGTACGCAGTTTGTGAAGCTCCTGCAGCGCGCGGTGCAGAAGGACGCCTCGGATATTCACCTGAAGACGGGGAGCCCGGTCTATTTTCGCGTGGACGGGCTCATGGCGTCGCAGGAAGGCGATGTGCTGGTCAGCGAGGATATCGACAGCATGCTGTCCATCCTGCTGAGCAAGGATCAGTACGATTTTTTCATGAAGCGGGGCGATCTTGACCTGGCCTTCACGGAGAAGGGGGTGGGGCGTTTCCGCGTGAACGTGTTCCGGCAGCGCGGGTCGGTTTCGCTGGTTATGCGGCGCATAAAGAACAAGATCCTGACGTTCGAACAGCTTAACCTGCCGCCGCCGGTGGTGCGCTTCGCGACGATGCAGCGCGGCCTGATCCTGATCACCGGGACGACCGGCAGCGGCAAATCGACGGCGCTGGCGGCGATCGTCGATCACATCAACTCGAACCGCCGCTGCCACGTGGTTACGATTGAAGACCCGATTGAATACGTGCACAATGATCGGCTTGCGGTGATCAACCAGCGCGAGGTCACGATCGACACGCGCGATTTCTCCTCGGCGCTGAAGGCGGTGATGCGCCAGGATCCGGACGTTATCCTGGTGGGCGAGATGCGCGATCTGGAGACTTTCCAGGCGGCGATCAGCGCGTCGGAAACGGGGCACCTGGTGTTCAGCACGCTGCACACGACGAACGTGATGCTCACGATCGACCGCATCATCGACCTGTTCCCATCCAACCAGCATGACCAGGTCCGGTCGCAGCTCGCGATGAACCTGCGGGCGATCATGTGCCTCCGGCTGCTGCCGCGCGCCAACGGCACGGGCCGGGTTCCGAACTGCGAGATCATGTTCACCAACCCGGGCATCCGGGCGCTGATCAAGGAAAACCGCATCGTCCAGATGGACAACGCGATCGCCAATGGCCGCGAATCGGGCATGATGAGCTTTAACGACAGCCTCTATGACCTGATCAAGAAGGAACTCATCACGCTGGACACGGGCGTGGAGATTTCCGACAATCCCGAGGAGCTGAAGATGCTGCTCCAGGGTATCCGGCTGAGTTCCGGCCGGGGCGGGTTGCTTCGGTAGGGATTAGGTGGGCGCGGGGGTGGTGATGGGTCAGCCAGGGATGGCTAACCTCCTGTGGGGATTTGAACCGCGCGTGTGGGGTGGTGCTGGCGGAGGTGGGTTTACGTTGCTCCAGGCACACGAAGGCGCTGGGGCGCCATCGCGTGGCACGGGGGATCATCCTGGGCGCGGGGGTGGTGATGGTTCAGCCAGGGATGGCTAACCTCCCAGGGGCTTCCGCCGCTGCATTTGCTGGCTTTCTTAGGGCGCGGGTTCGGTTTCCTCTTCCAGGCCCATCATCCGCACGGCCATATCGATGCCGGCGCGCTGCTGGTCGATTATCGGGCGGACGCGGGCGAAATCCTCCGGCGACAGCACCTGGCCCAGGTCCGCCAGCGTGTTGTCGAAGGCGGCGCGCATGGCGCTGAAGTCGGGGTTCATGTCCATCCCAGTCTGGCCGGCTTCGAGCAGGTTCTCCACCATGATGTCCACGGCGGTGGCGCGGATGTCCTCGGGCAGGTCGCCGGCGAACATGTTCATCTGCATATCGAACTGCTGGCGCAGCATCCGCTCGGGGAGCTCTTCCTGGTAGGCGTCGAACTGCGCGAGCTCCTCGGGCGTCAGCACTTCCGCTATCGCGGCGCGGAGCGACTCTTCCGACGGCATGGCGCTACCGTCGGGCATGCCTTCGCCGCGCATCATCGACATCCCCGCGGCCATGCCGGCGCGCGCGTGCTCCAGCAGGGCGTCCCGCAGGGCGGCCCGCCGTTCCGCCGGCAGGTTGAGATCCTGGAAGAGCGCGGAATACTGCATGTCCACCTGCATCGGCAGCATGGACTCTATCATGGCCTCGCCCTGCTCGCCCTCGAACATGGCCGCGAAGGGATTCTCCGGCTTTTCGCCTTTCGGTTTGCTGGTTTCGGTTTTGTCGCCGCCGAGCATGTTCTTCAGCAGGGCGGCGGGATCGAAGCCTTTGGGCACTTCCACGGATTCGGTCGCGGCGCCCATATGTGCCGGGGCCGCCTCGCCGGTTGCCGATAGATTGCGCCGCAATTCGGCATGTTCGTGCTCGAGATTCGCGAGCCGCGCCTCCAGCGCATTCCGGTTTGCCTCCGCCGCAGCGATCTGGCCCGTAAGATCCCGATTCGCCAGCACCTGCATAAACAGGGCGCCCCCGAGTACGATGGCCAGCACCCAGCCGGCCGCAAGCACGATAGATTTGTTCATGGCATCGATCCTCCCGCGCCCCCGGGCCGCTCCCGGCGCGCTCTCTGACAATATACCCCTGACGCGCGAAATGTATTCATTTCACTCCGCAGCCATCATACCGCGACAGGGCGGGCAAATTCGCCTGGCGCGATGCGGCCCCGCGGGCGTTCCGGCGGGGCTCGGTTTCGGGGTATTGACAGGCGGGACAAAGTGTATTAAACTCTTAATACAATCAGTCAATAGGCACAGGGATTCCATTCGATGCAGTTGCATATCGCGCCCGGCGACGGCGCGCCCATCTACCGCCAGATCATGGACCAGGTGAAGCACCTGGTCGCGGCGGGGCGCCTGAAGCCCGGGGACGAGATGCCGCCCATTCGCGCGCTGGCGCAGCAGCTCCTGATCAACCCGAACACGGTGGCGCGGGCGTACCGCGAGCTGGAGACGCAGGGGGTGCTGGCATCGCGTCAGGGATCGGGCACGGTGGTGGCCGGGGGCGGATCGCCCCTGGCGCGGGCGGAGCGGCTGCGGCTGCTGGCGGCGCAGGCCGATCGTCTGCTGGCGGAGGCGGCGCACCTGGGCTTTGATTTGGACACGGTATTGGAACTCGTGGAGAAGCGGCACCGGAAACGGTAGGCGCGGCAGGTGACCGCCGGACCGGAGCGCCGGCACAGGGAGACCGATCATGGAAACGGTAGCACGCATCAAGAACCTCACGCGCACGTACAAACGCGTGACCGCCCTGGACGACGTGTCGCTGGACATCCCGAAGGGGTCCGTGTTCGGCCTCGTGGGCAGCAACGGCGCGGGGAAGACCACGCTCATCAAGCACCTCATGGGCATGCTGCGCCCGCAGTCGGGCACGGTGGAGGTCTTCGGCATGGACCCCATCGCCGAGCCCGAGGCCGTGCTCGTGCGCATCGGCTTCCTCAGCGAAGACCGCGACCTGCCCGGCTGGATGCGGGTCCACGAACTCATGCGCTACCTCCGCGCGTTCTACCCGAACTGGGACCCGGACTTCGCCGAGGAGCTCCGCGAGCAGTTCAAGCTCGACCCCCAGGCCAAGCTCAAGACCCTCTCGCGCGGGCAGCTCGCCCAGGCGGGACTGCTCGGCGCGCTGGCGCACCGGCCCGATTTCCTCGTGCTCGACGAGCCCTCCTCCGGCCTCGACCCGGTCGTGCGGCGCGACATCCTCTCCGCCATCATCCGCACCGTGGCCGACGAGGGGCGCACCGTGCTCTTCTCCTCGCACCTGCTGGAGGAGGTCGAGCGCGTCGCCGACCACATGGCCATGATCTACAACGGCAAGCTGCTGCTCAACGCGCCGCTGGAAGAGATCAAACGGACCCACACCAAGTTCGTCGCCAAGTTCGAAACGCCGCCGCTCCGCGCTACCCTCCCTGGCGCCCTCAGTTGCCAGCATTTCAATGGCGAATGGACCGTCCTCTGCAATCGGGAGCACGAGGCCTGCAAACAGGCCATCACGGAACAGGGCGGCGCGATTCTGGAGGAAAGCGAGGTGGGCCTGGAAGAGATCTTCATCGCGCATGCCGGCGCGCCGATGGCGCTGGGCGGGGAGTAGGGTGATGGGACGGGAAGCTCAGGAGGTTGGGCATCCCTGCCCGACGCAAGGGCAGCGCAGGTTCAAGTACCACCCTCGACCGAGTGGCGGGGCCGGGAAATGCAGGGCCAATGGAGTCCCCGACACATGAATCACCCAGTGTACATATTCCTATGGTCACTATGGCGCTCCCACTGCCGCGCTCTCGCCACGATCTGGCTTTTGTCTATAGCGGGCACCGGCGCCTGGTGGTATGCCGAGAATGAAACCCTGCTCTTCCTGGATGAAGGTCTGATGCTCGCCCTGATGTACCTCCTCTGGACTACGGGCATAGCGCTCCTGTGTTCGGAAGAGACGGTCTCGGGGCTTGGTCTGGCCTACCCGGCGCAGCGCTTTGCGTTGCCACTCTCGACCGGAAAACAGGTTGCTGTCGTTTTGGCGTATCGGACGATCATAGCCCTGCTCCACACGCTGATATGCATCCCCTTAAATGAATTCGTCTATTTCGGCGGGCGCACCACTACAGAATTCGCGCCGCTGTTTATGGGCGCGGTTCTCCTGGTTTTCAGCGTGCAGTGGGCCGCCTTCTTGAACTGTCGATACGAAGCTCCACGGGCCATTGGCACGGTACTGGGCGCGGTCGGCGGCCTCTTGTGCATCGCCTGGTTGGCGACAGGCGGATTGGAGCTTGGTGGATCCCGAGCCAGCTGGGCCTTCGGACTCGCCGCTGTTCCCACCCTCTTCTTTTGCATTCGCGGCGCGGGCGTGGCGCGGACGGGTGGCAATGCCAGGCAAATGCCCATGTACTTTCGCGTCAACAGGTCCGGGGTTCAGACCGGTCGGCGGGAATCTATGCAAACAAAGCCCCCATGGTCCCCGCTTCGCGCACAGACATGGCTGGAGTTTCGCAGCACGGCCGTCTGGTTTCCGGCGCTCTTTCTGCCCGCTTTCCTCCTCGCCATTGCACCAGGTGTCGCAACACCGGATATGCACGTAGAAGCCTGGGACCTGGGTGGCCTCAGTTCGCTCGTCGCGGGCATCGCCTTCGCCACAGGTTATCTGTGGGACCGCCGGAACCGAGTGACAACACGTTTTTCCCTGGGATTACCCTTAGATGAGACCACTTGCGGATCCGCGCGCGCGCTGGCGGGCATGGCATCCGTTTTAGTCGCGCTCCTGGGGGTAGGTGTAATTCTCATAATGGCCATGGTTGTGGGGGGCCGGTGGAATACATGGACCCTCGCGCCGAGGGAAGGAATGGCCATTTTTGGCAGCATGGCTATAGCGAGTGCCCCTTACTGGTGGGTCGCGCTCTGCGCGGGTCGCATAATCGCCTTAGCCGTACTTCCGGCAGTACTTTTGATTGCCGGCATCAGCACGCTTACCTCATTTGCGCCCGTCGAGATTATTATAACGCCCCCGTTTGTAACTCTGGCCGCGACGATATTCGCACTCAGCTTGTGGTCGAGCCGACGTTGCGGCACGCCAACCGCCTGGCCGCTCAGTCTCGTAGTCCTCCTCGCCATTCCACCAATTCTCTGGTACGACAGCGACGAGGTGGTCGTGTTTCTCGAACTGTTCCTGCTGCACGTAATCCCAACGCTAGCCGCGTTAGCGCTCCTTTACCACGCCTACCGGGCATCTTTTTTCTCACGCGCAACGACGGGCGGGTTGTTCCTGGCATTTCTCTTACTCTTCGGCCTGTTCCGTATCCTGCTGCCGCTGCAAGTGTATAACGTCGGTTTGGCCGCTCCGGATAGCGAGGGCTACCTGGTCGCCCTGATCATGCTTCCCATCGTTTGGTTGCCACATCTCGCGCGATTGCAGCGGGCCGGTTAGGGAGGCGATCGATGAGATTTCGAGACAGCGAAAGGAGATTGGGCGCATGCCGCTGATAAGACAATTCCCCGGCCGGAATGCCGCGCTGCTCTGGCAATACGGCCGCGCGCTCTTCTGGCTCGCCGTGCTCGGCGCGCCGGTGGCCCTCGGCGGGGAGTAGGGCGATGGGACGGGAAGGACAGGGGGTTTGGGCATCCCTGCCCGACACCGTTTGCGCGCAGGCGTCCGGGTTCCCGGCGTTCTGTCTTGCGTATCGTGAACGCGTATGTAGGAAATTCTTGTATGCGATTGCTATCGAACAACGTTGCGGGCGAATGTTCGCGCCCGCGCTTCCTCTGTGTCGGGCAGGTCGAAGACGCGCCGTGGCGGGATGCCCAACCTCCTGCGGGCGCGCATTGCTGTCGGGTGCGATTTATCCTGCCAATGGGTATGGTCATGCGCGCTTTGAAACGGAGGCCCGATAGCCGGAGACGGTTGCCATGCCGCTGATAAGACAATTCCCCGGGCCCTACGCCGCGCTGCTGTGGGCGGAGTTCGCACCGCGTGCGCGGGTGCTGAGCGCGGTTGTGGCCGTTCTGCTCGCGCTCAGTTTCCTCAACTACATTCAGCATCTCGTCTTTGGATCCGGCGTTAGCGAAGCGACTCGCGCAGTGCCCTCCGTCGGCGTGTTCGAGATAGTGATATTGTGCGCGGCGGCGATAGGGATCTTGTGCTGCGTGCCCCGATGGAGCGAGGGGGACATCACCTTGCAGCCCCTATGGCAATCGCTGACGCTTCCCGTTCGGCTACATGGGCAAATACTTGTCACATTGATGTTTCACATCGCGGTGGCCCTGCTGTTGGGGGGGGTGTGCGGCCTGTTCTGGCACCTGGACGAAGGAACATTACCCTCCCTCATGCCCGTGGCCTTGCTGGTGGCAATTTCACTTCAAGGGCAAGCCGCCATGTTCGGGTGTTATGTCCTGGGTCCCGTGCCGGGGTTCTTAGCTTTTGCCATGGGTTTCATCGCGGTGGTTACGGCCGGCTGGCTGGCAACGCCGTTGACGCCCTTTTCGCCTGAGACGGACATCTGCCTGGCACTCGCAGTCGCGGGTATCCTCTGGTGCTTTGCCGCCGCACACCTGGCCCGCGGCGGCAGTCTACCTGGCGACCAACTGCTGCCGCGGATCCCGCGAGAGCATTTTTCGACCCGGCTGCCTGCCGCCATACTGCGTGGAAAATCCTTCTCCTCCCCCTTCTGGGCCCAGGTGTGGTTTGAGTGGCGCAGCGCCGCCATGTGGCTTCCCATGCTGGTGGGCGGCGCGACCGTGGTAAACATGCTCCTCATCGCGTTCGACGATTTCCCCTACAGTGTCATCTCTATGTTCACCATGACGGGAATTTACCTCATAGTCCCCTTCTTGATCGCTTCGAAGTACAACCGAGTATCGCCGCAGTACCGCAACTTCGCGCTAGCCCGCCCCATCACCTCGCAACGTGTCGGGCGCGCCAAGACGGTCTCCATGGCGTTGGCCATCCTGCTGACAGGCGCGCTCTTGGCTGGTCCGCCCCGTTTGGTCGCGATTTTCGCTGGGGATACGGTTGTAATCCTGGGCGAATTCCTCGTCGCTGGCCTGGTATTGGTACCGTCCGTTGTGGTCGCCGTTTATGGCCTGCTCGCATTCGCTATCGGGCTACTCATATTCTTGATTTCATTCCCCGCTGCCCTGCTTCGATACCACGTGCTTTCGCTTTTCTTTAGCGACGACGAGGTCATATCCAAGATGGGCGAGCCGCTTCCCGGTGCGGGTGCACTGGCCTTCATATTCGCCGCCTGGATTGTCGTCCGGGCATTCGGCCGCCGCTATGGCACCCTCATTCGCTGGCCCCGCGAACTCTGGCTGTCGGTTCTGGCCCTGCTCGTTTCCGTTGTGACCGGAATCGTCGCGGTCGATGAAACCGCCGTGAATTACGGCACCCTCTGGTACATCTGGGTGACGCCCCTCATCACTTTCGGGGCGCTTTTCAGTTATGGGCTGCGTACGGGACTAATCTCCAGGGGGGACACCGCAGCGGGTTCGGCGCTCTTCGCGTCACTCTATACCGCGGCCGGCTATGCCTATGTATTCCCCACCGAGCTGAGTGAGCACTTTATCAACATGCACTTCGGTCAAACATGCGTATTGCTGGCCAGCCCGATCGTGTGGTACCCCCTCGCCGTGACGGCCCAGCGCTATTCCCACGACGGCCAATCAGGCACAACAGACAACGACCGGGGAATACCGCCATGCGCGCTTTGAAACGGAGGCCCGATAGCCGGAGATGGTTGCCATGTTGCTGATAAAACAATTCCCCGGCCCGAATGCCGCGTTGCTGTGGTACTTTTTTCGCTGCTCTTGGACTGTATTTGCGAATGGGGCTTTCCTACTGTTTCTGGCGCTCTTCATAACATACTTTTCCGAAGAACTGGAGTACGTGAGTTACTTCCTCATTCCATCGGTTGCGATCATGGCTTTCGCTGCTGCGAGTATCCTGACCGGAGCCAGTTACCCCTTTGGCTGGCGTACGCCGGTCCGGACAGCCGCACTTGTCCACACCGAATTGCTTATCGTGCTTTTCATCGTCCTGTGGATGCTGGCCCTTTTCGGTTTGTCAAGCCTGTTTATCGATCCCATTCCCGTCACGTTCTACATCGGATCCGTGCCCGCGGCACTATTCGTCTACGGAATCGCGCGCACATCGAACATAGACCACCGGGTTGGGTTGGCACGTCTCTTCTCCGTTGCGGGCATCGTGGCCCTCCTTATACTGGTCTTCACGAGCAGCCCCGTGCCGACTCCCGGCACGCTGATTTTCTGGCGGCCCCTCTGGCTGGCGTTTGCTGTGACCGCCGCCCTTGCCGTGATGTATTGGGCGGTGAGGCGCCATGCGCAGCATACCCGCCACGGGTTTGCAAGGCGGATGTTGTCACCCGCGCAGGGCGGCGCGGCGGCGCGCCGCCATTCCCTGCCGCAAAGAGTTCCCGCGCAGCGGCCTCCCTTTATGTCACAGAACGCGGCCCAGGAATGGCGCGAATGGCGGGAGCTCGCGAACCGCTTTCGGAGCCTGGGAGAACTCTCGTTTTCCACGGCCTACCTCGCCTTTCTACCCCTGTTCTTGCGCCTTGAGCCCCTATCCAGCCAGACGCTGTTCGCGGATTACTTCCTCGGCGTGACCCTCTATATTGGCTTGCATTTAAGCGGTTGGCAGCCGCCAGTCACAACGCCGCCGGTCCCACTCACCGACTGGAATTACAGCGTCGTTCTGCTTCGGGTTCTTGGGATCGTGATCGCCGTGGGCGCCGTGGCGCTGTGGCTGCCACGCTTGCTCCTCCTGTTCGATCCGGAAGCCAGGGCGCTGGCCATCCTCGCGCCCCAAATGATGCTTGCGGCGGCGTGGGTGGGCTGGATCTCCGTGGCGCTCGGCCAGGGCCTCGTCTTTGGATTGATTGCTATTGGTGTGCTGCATTCCACCCATGGGAACGTGTACGACTCGCTTCTGGCGCCTTTCGGCCTCACCGGGCTGCTGCTGCCCATCCTGCTCCAGGCAAAACCGATTGCCCGTGCGTCCCGTGCGGCCCTGCCGGTTGCCCTGGCCGGCATCGCCTTCGCCGGCGCGGGCATGTTCGTGTTGCCCACGCTGGATATTCCGCCACCGTATCCGATCCTCCTCCGCGAGATTCTCGGGGCGGCCCTGGTCCTCGGGCTCCTCTACCCCCTCATTGTCATGAAGGTCATCCCGGCACGAATGGCGCGGGCGATCTGCGCCTTGCTCGCCGCCGGCGTGCTGGCGATTGCTCTGGTCACCTCCACCATTGGCCCGATCTCCGCCCCCGGGCCGGGGATTCTTTCCACCTATATGGAATTTGGCATTCTGGCTCCGCTCCTGCTGCCCGTCGTGATGATGCCTCATTTTCTTCGACTACGAGAAATGGTGAAGGACAGATGGTGGTAAAACACACACGCAGTCGGGCGGCACATAGGCCGAGAAAGGGATTCGCCATGCGCGCTTTGAAACGACGGCCCGATACCCGGAGATGATTGCCATGCCGCTGATAATACAGTTCCCCGGGCCGAATGCCGCGCTGCTGTGGTACTTTTTTCGCTGCTATCGACTGCCCCTCCTGGTCGGGTGCGCGGGCGGCGGGCTCGTTGGGATGGTGGTCGCGGCGTACGCGGCATCCAATTCAATACCGCAAAACTTGTATGTTCTCGTAATACCATGGATTGTAATACTCGCCGCGATGCACCGCAGGGGGAGGGAACCCGATACGGTCGGTCTCTTCCAGCGGCTCCCCATTGCCACACGTGATTTTGTGTGCGTCGAATTCGTGTCTTTCGTCGTCGGCTTTGCGCTGGTTGCCGCGTGCTACATTGCCGGCCGTGGAGTTCCGGCGGAGGATCTGGTGCGGGCGATCATCACCCCACTCGTTCTTCTTGCCGCCATTGGCGCGCTCATTCAGACATGGTACTGGGTACTTCGCCTCCCGGAGACGGCGGATCCCATACCGTGGTATCTGACGCCATACCTGCTCATTCTGATTCTCTGCGCCAGCTTCTATCCGAGCATCGAAAGCTACGGTAGCCCTCCAGCGGGACCCGGTTTCTGGTCGGCTTGCGCAATAATCGCCGCACTAGGGCTGGCCGTCTCGTTGCGCCTGGCGCGCCGTACACGCTGCGGGGATCCCGGCCCATACGATTTCCCGGGCGATATGCGCAGCAAGCTACATGCGGACCGCCCGTCGCCAGAACAGGCGTCCATCCAGCGAGGCGAACTCGATCTATCGGATGACGGGGCCCATCCGCAGCCGTCCATCGGCGCGGATCTGGGGCAACCGCCTTTCCCGTCGCGGATTGCCGCCCAGTCGTGGTATGAATCGCGCCTTTTTCTAGAGTCCGCGCGTCGGCCGCCCCTAGTATGGATCATGGGTCTGGGTATGTTGTTCCTATTTCCCCTCGGCACCTTTCAACAAATCCCGGGACCCACAAAGGCGGCGGACGTGCTTTGCGCTACCGCGGGCGTAATCTGGATGATGTGGTTCAGTCACAGCCGCTCAGGCATGGACTTCCAGCGTCCTCTTTCCAACTGGCAATGGAGCGTGGCTGTGATGCGGATCGCGGCGGTTAGTTTATTGGCGCTGGGCCTGGTCTGTGCGGCGATAATTCAATCCGATATCCGGATGGGGGATATCGGCAGCGCGCACCCCGGTGCGATTCACGCGCTGGCCCTTGCGGTCTGGTCAGGCTGGATCGCGCTGGCCCTCTATCCCGGCGTACTCGGTGCGTACTGCCTATTGACCTTATTTGGCGACGCGCCACCCGAGTTTACGGCGTCGATTTTCTGCCTGCTCTGGGCGGGCGCACAACTGATACCGGGGAAAGAAGACTGTGAGGGCGGCCCGATCCATGGCGTGCTCGTGGTGGCGGTCACGGCCGCGGTTTTCACCGGATTCGTGTACCTGCCCGACTATACCGGGCCGCCCTGGATCGCGTGGATAGCCCGCGAAGTCCTAGGCGCGGCCTTCGTCCTGCTCGTACTCCAGCGGTGCCGGTGGGGTGCCCACCTGCCCGCAAGTACCGCCCGGAAGGTGCGGCGCGCGCTGCTTGCCGGCGTAGTGCTATCCTGTCTCGCCGCGTCGGCCCTGCAGCCAGACGGAATCGCGGTCTCAGGTATCGCCGGCGGCTTCCTCGCCTTCGGCCTTGTACCGCCGATCTTTCTCCCCTTGTTGATCATGCCGATCCAAATCGCCTCGATGAGGTCGAAGGCCGAGAAACACATTCGAGCGCGGAGGGGGCAACGATGACCGCCACGGGCGTAGGGATAGACACGCGATGCCCAACCCCCGGCCCGCCCGCTGCTCCGCCGGATGCGGCGGTTCTGTTCCTCGGGCTGGGCGTGGTGGCGCCGGTGTTTCTGCCGTTGGCGTGGATGCCTCTCGCCATTGCGTGGGCGGGTTCCGGGTCGGGCTGTGCCACACGGGACTTCGCCAGCGACACCGCGCGCGCACGCGAGTGGGATGGATTCTGAACGGCGCAAACTATTCACGGTGGCGGTGGACAACCCAAGGTTCGCTTGTTCGCGCTGTCGCGCGATCTCACTTCATCCGCCGCGGCGGACTACGGTATGCCGCCACTGCGTGGCTATACAACCGATCATTCTCGAACGCACCAGTCTTATTCGGGTGAATTCGCGTGCATTCGCGGTTCCGTTCTATTGGCTTCGGTTGTGCTGCAATGTGCTTTGGATCGGGTGAGGGCTGGCGTAGCGAATGCGGGAGGGTGCTGCGGCCGGGGGAAGGCGTTCCGCTCTTTTCGGGTTGGCGATGTGTAATACTTTAGCCGAACGAAGTACAGTGGCCAAACCAGATAGACTTGCTGAATAAATGCTACGTGCAACTATGGAGCGCCGGCGGCCCGCCGGCAGATTGCGCCTCCGGCGCAAGACAGCGTTCTGGAAATGCTACCGTCGCATCAGAAGCCGTGTGTCGACGGAGGACTCCGGCAACGTGTTCTTGCACCTTCGGCGCCATGCCGGCGGGCCGCCGGCGCTCCATGAACACCGGCTTCATTAGTAAAAACACATACTGTTCCGCACTTCAGACCGCTATAGTGTTACGGCGATGTTTACTTGTTCGGCGCCTGGATTAGGGGGCTGAAGTGGCATGGGAAGGGAATCGGGACAGCCGTATCCGGCTGTGTGGACAGGCGAGACGCCTATCCTACTTTGCGCGTGGATTATGGGTCTGAAGTGGCATGGGAAGGAAAGCGGGAGAGCCGTATCCGGTTGTATGGACAGGCGGGACGCCTATCCTACTTTGCGCGTGGATTATGGGTCTGAAGTGGCATGGGAAGGAAAGCGGGAGAGCCGTATCCGGTTGTGTGGACAGGCGGGACGCCTATCCTACTTTGCGCGGACGTTTTGCTTTTTTGGTGGCGTGACGCGCTGCTACGTGAGGTGGTGTCCGCTGTTTGTGCGGGGGGCGCCGTTTCATGAAAAAAGCCGGTGGCGCTGGCCACCGGCTTTTGTGTGTGGGTTGTGCGCGGTTTGGTGTTACTTCAGCCGTCTGAAGTATGGCGTTCGCCGATACGAGATTCCTTGCTTACACGGGAGGTGCTCGTCATTCCCGCGAAGGGGGCTGTCGGTTTACTTAATTCACCCTACACTATAGAAGGAATGAGCAGATCCGTCATCCCCGCGAACGCGGGGATCCAGCGACGCGAACGCACAAACCTCCGAATTCCACTGGATTCCCGCTTTCGCGGGAATGACGCCCCAGCTCAATAACACAGAATTGTAGGTTCTGCGCGCCTCACAAATATTAAATCGACAGCCCCTTTCGTGGGGATGACGGTTTTCGATCACCGAAAGCCGCCACCGTTGGGTGCGACGAGGGTGACTACTTCAGACGACTAAACAATCCGAACAGGCTGCGTCGAAAATCGCACGCAGCCGCAGGCACGCCACAACGGCCGGAACGAATTGCTATCCGTGTCATCCGTGTAATCCGTGGTCAAAAATCCTGATCGCGGCCAGCCGCTTCTCCCGGCGCATTCGTGTGCATTGGTGTCCATTCGTGGTTAAAAACACGCCCCCATTCAACCGTCCCCGTCCGTCCGTGCACAATAACACCCTTTGCGCTCTCTGCGTTCTCTGCGGTTAAAGCTATTCTCCTTTTTTTCTTCGTGGTCTTCGTGCCCTTCGTGGTGATCATTTCTTTGGTTGCGGCCAGAGGCTGCCCTGTGTAATCCGTGATCACAGATCCTGATCGCGGCCAGCAGCTGTTCCACGTGCATTCGTGTGCATTGGTGTCCATTCGTGGTTAAAGCCCGTCTCTGTTTTTCTTCGCACCCTTCCCGCTCTTCGTGGTGATCAATTCCTTGCTTGCCTGCGCCCGGCCCGGTTCCGCAGAATGAACCCGAAACCGCCGAAAACAGAAATCGAATGGAGGCAAGCATGCGCAGGCCGGTTAAGAAAAAACTCGACCCCGAGAAGCGCGCGCAGATCGTCGCCAATGCGCGCAAATACCAGGCGGAACGCAACCAGGGCTATCGCGAGCAGGCCCTGAAGCTCTTCCCGCATGTCTGCGCGCGCTGCGGTCGGGAATTCGCCGGCGCCGCCCTGCGGGAACTCACCGTCCACCACAAAGACCACAATCACCACAATAACCCGCCGGACGGCAGCAACTGGGAGCTGCTCTGCGTCTACTGCCACGACGACGAGCACCAGGACGCGGAAGTGCGCGACGCGGGATCCGCGCGCAGCCAGGTGGGGCCGGCGGAGCCCACGCTGGGCTTCAACGCATTCGCGGGCTTGAAGGATCTGCTGGACGTGGACCGGGACGACGGAGAGAACCGCTAGACTCTGGACATCTGATTCTATTTTCAGTATAATTGGCTTGTTCGAGTTTGGCTTGCTATCCAATTCTCGAAAAATACCAGCGTTGAATGTGGGCGTGGTATCCTTGCGCACCGAAAGGAGACGGGATGGCGACGACTGGCTTTACCTGTATAGACCTCTTCTGTGGGGCCGGGGGTCTTTCTCAAGGGTTCTACAATCAAGGGTTTGATGTTCGGATCGCAAACGATTTCGATGCATATTCGGCCATGACGTACCGTGCGGCCCATCCCGACGCCAATTTCATCGAAGGCCCCATCGAGCACCTTGAAAGTAAAATGCTCCTGGAGCTGGCCGGCCTGAAGAAGGGCGAACTCGACTGTCTGATCGGAGGGCCTCCGTGCCAGGCGTTCAGCGTGTACAACCATCAGCGTGGATTTCACGACGCCCGAAGTGGATTGTTTCGCGAATACCTCCGGCTGGTGGAAGGGCTATTGCCCCGGTTCGTTGTAATGGAAAACGTAACGGGGATTCTCTCGGCCGGCGGCGGAAGAGCAGTCGAGGAAATCCATGCTCGCTTGACGGAGTTGGGCTATGCCGTGTCCCAAGACACGCTGAAGGCGGAGCAATACGGCGTGCCTCAGGAGCGCCGCAGAGTTTTCTTCGTGGGGACACGACTGCCAGGCCCATACTTCAGTTTCCCGGAACCTGCGCACGGGGCCGGCGGGAAGCCCTACGTTACGGTTCGCGACGCGATAAGCGACCTTCCGGCACTGAACATTCTTGAGGGCAAGGAGGTATCTGAGTACACGGGTGAGCCGTCTTCAGCCTATCAATCGGAAATGCGCCACCATTCAGACGCGCTTTTCAACCATGTCGCACCCCGGCTGGCGCCCATAAACATGGAGCGCCTGAAGCATATTCCGCAGGGGGGAAGCTGGAGGGACATCCCGGTTCACCTGCTTCCATCGGGAATGCGGAAGGCGCGCCGATGCGATCACACAAAGCGTTACGGGCGGCTGCATCCGGACGGGCTCGCGTGCACGATACTGACGAAGTGTGACTTGCACTGGGGCGCCTACATTCATCCCGAACAGCAACGCACCCTTACAGTCCGCGAGGCGGCGCGATTCCAGTCTTTTCCCGATCGCATGAGGTTTTTCGGGCCGAGGATCGAGCAGTTCCGGCAGGTCGGGAACGCCGTGCCACCGCTGCTGGCGGAGGCGGTCGCTTCATCCATAAAAGAACTCCTAATCGGCGCCCAAACGGAACGGGAGAACCAATGCCTGAAGTCGATCCTCGCGACATAATCGGAGAAGTCCTGGGGGTTCCGCCGGATGGGGAATTGTTGCGCGAAAGCGGCGGGTTTCAGTGCCCCTTCACACAATCACGCTGCACAAAGAGAAGCCAACGCTCAAAGCAGCCGTTTCCGGTGTGCAGCGTGTACCGGACAGCCAGGAGCATCGAGAACCTTGTTGCGGTCTGCCCCAAGCGCTTACTTGCCTCCAACTTTGCGTTCGATATCGTGGAGCACTGCTGGTCCGGCGCAATGCCCGCGAAAGTCGAGGTCGTTCACGAAGTAAAAATGGCGGACGTCGGAACCGTCGACGCGGTCGTGGCGGAGATGAGTGAAGATCGCAATTCGGTGCTGAATTTCGTAAGTGTCGAATTACAAGCCGTGGACATTACCGGCTCCTATTCATCCGCATATGATGCCCTTGCTTCCGGTACTCCCCTGGAGAAGCGACCGGTCTACGGGTTCAACTGGGCCAACGTAAAAAAGCGTTACATAACGCAGCTTGTATCAAAGGGATTCTATCACCAGCAGTGGCAAACTCGAATTGCCTCCGTCCTTCAGGATCATGTCTTCAACTATTTTACCGAGAAGTTGCGATTCGACGAGATTTCTCCGTCCAGGGCGGACATCGTCTTCCTCGTATACAAGTACGCCGCTGCGCCGAACGGACACTACAACTTGAGCCTCGACAGGGTTGTAGGAACCAGTCACAGCAGCCTGATGATGCAGGCGCTATACAGCCAGACGCCGCCCAAGTCAGATTTCTGCCGCCGAATTGTGGAGAAGTTGCAGAGCGGCTCGTGACCGTCACGTCACGCCAGTATTTCCCGCACCACATGCCCATGCACGTCGGTGAGGCGGCGGTCGATGCCGTCCTGGCGGACGGTGAGCCGCTGGTGGTCGATGCCGAGGAGGTGGAGCACGGTGGCGTGGAGGTCGTAGCAGTAGGTCTTGCCCTGGGCGGCCTGGTAGCCCCACGGGTCGCTTTCGCCGTGGGACACGCCGCCTTTGATGCCCGCGCCCCAGAGCCAGGTGACGAAGCTGCCGCCGTTGTGGTCCCGTCCCGTGCCGGATTGGGCGAAGGGCGTGCGCCCGAACTCGGTGGTCCAGATGACGAGCGTATCCTCATCCAGCCCGCGCGATTTGAGGTCGCGCAACATGGCGGCGATGGGCTTGTCCACGCTCGCGGCCATGGGAGGCAGCTCGTCGATGATGCTGGCGTGGTTGTCCCAGTTGCCGACGGCGCCCTGGGGCCCGCTCCAGACCTGCACGAAGCGGACGCCCCGCTCGATGAGCCGCGTGGCCAGCAGGCAGCGGCGGCCGAAGTCTTCCGTGTGCTTTTCTTCGAGCCCATAGGCGCGCCGGACGTAGTCGGGCTCGCGCATGACGTCGAAAGCCTCCGGGGCGGAGAGCTGCATCTTCGCGGCGAGTTCGTAGCTGGAAATGCGCGCATCGAGGCGCGAGTCGCCGGGGCGATCGGCGGCGTGGGCGCGGTTGATGGCGTCCAGCAGCGCGAGGCCCTCGGCGTCCGCATCCGGGCCGGCGAAGGGATAGGCCTCATCCGGGAATAGGTTGGGCACGGGCTGGGGCGCGGCGGCGTTGATCACGGTGCCCTGGTGAACGGCGGGTAAGAAGCCCGAGGAAAAGCAGCCCTTCTGGTTGTAGGGCAGGCCACGGGCATCCGGCAGCACGACAAACGACGGCAGGTTGTCGGCGATGTTCCCGAGCGCGTACGTGATCCAGGATCCCATGCTGGGGAAGCCCGGGAGGAGGAAGCCCGAGTTCATCATGTAGGTTCCGGGGCCGTGGACGTTGGTCTTGGTGGTCATGGCCATGAGGAAGGCCATTTCGTCGACGAGCTTCGCCTGTTCCGGGAAGACCTCGCTCACCCAGCGCCCGCTCTGGCCGTGCTGTTTGAAGGCGAAGGGGCTTTTCATGATGGCGCCGGGCATGGCGACAAACCCGTCGGGCTTTTCCTTCGGCCCGAGCATCTGCCCGTGGAGCCGTTCCAGTTCGGGCTTGTAGTCGAAGAGATCCATGGGGCTCGCGCCGCCGGTCATGAAAAGCTGGATGATCCGGTTGACGCGCGGCGGGTGGTGGAAAGGCGCGCGGGCGGCGGCGTCCCGCGCGAGCATCTGCGCGAGGGCGAGTCCGGCGAAACCGCCGCCGCACTGGACCAGAAACTTCCTGCGGCTGAGAGACTGCGCGTGATTCGGCTCGGTCATCGGATCCAGGCCTCCATGCGTGGTTGGGCGGCGGCAGTGCGCGCGCCGCCTACGGCACGTAGATGAACTCCTTGAGATTAAAGATCGCGTGGGCCACGTCGCGCCAGACTGGCGCGCAGGCCATCAGGTCCGCCGGGTCGGCGCCGCGCAACTCGGCGCTGGCCACGGCGAACTCGGCGAAGCGCGCGGTTTCTTCCGAGTGGGGCGGGCGCGCGAACGCGGTGTGGAACATGTGCGCGATCCGCGATTCCGCCGATTCGTCGGTCCGCTCCACGGCGCGGGCGCCCCAGTGCTCCGCCATCGCCACAACGAAGGGGTCGTTCAGCAGCGCGAGCGCCTGGTTGGGCACGTTGGACGTATCCCGTCGGCCCTGGGTCAATTTGGGAATCGGCTGGTTGAACAGGGCGAGGAAGCGCGGCGGCTCCATCATGGTCATCTTCTGGTAAATGCTGCGGCGCCCATCGCCGTCGAGCGGTCCGGCAAAGAGGCGCTTGGTCGGGTCCTCCGCCACACGGTGGGGATTGATGGGCGGGCCATACAACGCCGTGTCGAGCCGTCCGGAGGCCGCGAGTATGGCGTCACGGACGGCCTCGGCTTCGAGGCGCCGCAGGGGCATGTGATGCCAGAGCCGGTTCTCGGGATCCGCGGTGACCGCGGCGGGATCCGGTGCGCTGGCCTGCCGCCAGGCGGACGAGGTCACCAACATGCGAATAAGCTGTTTCGTGGACCAGCCCTCGGCCATGAAACGCTTCGCGAGCCAGTCGAGCAGCTCGGGGTGCGACGGGGTCTCGCCGAGATGGCCGAAGTCGTCCACGGTGCGCACGATGCCGGCCCCGAAGAGGTGGTGCCAGACGCGGTTGACGTAGACGCGGGCGGTCAGCGGGTTGTCGTCGCGCGTGAAGTTGCGGGCGAGTTCGAGGCGCCCGCTGGCGCTTTCGTAGGCGCGGGATCCGGGCCCGCCGAGGAAGCGGATCGTGCCGCGCGGGACTTCGTCGCCGAGGGTGGTGTAGGAGCCGCGAACGGCGAGGCGGGCATCGCGCCCTTCATGCGCGTCCTCCGCGGAACCGATGGTGCGATCGGGCTGGAGCGCCTGCTCGGCCTGACGGTAGTCCGCGATGAGTTCGTTTAACCGGGGCGTCGCGTTGGCGGCATTCGGCAGCCATCCCGCCTGGAGCGCCTCGTTGATCAGGCGCACATCGTCTGTATCGCAGCGATCATCGCGCCAGCGATCAAGCGCGTCAATCACGAGATCCGTAATGCGTTCCGCGGCCGCCTCGGACGTTGCCGGCGGTTCGGCGTGTTCAAAGAGCGGCGCCAGGCGGTTTAGCTCATCGGCTGGCGTGTAGCCGGGGGTGACTTCGTAGGCGCGCGTAAGGCCGAACCACGAGCGCGGGTCGTCTTCCGCCTCGCGCGGCAGGCCGCCGAAGCGGTCCCGCGGCGGGTAGTAGTTGTTCAGCGATTTCGTGACCAGTTCGATGTAGGAATCGCGCGGCGTGGGGTCCGTGCCGCCGGCCAGTGCGGCCAGGTTGCCCGTATCGAGGGTCAGCCACCCGGGGAGGGGCTGTTTGAGAAACTTCATCCGCTCGCTGTGGAAGGCCTTGTCCACAATGAGCGCCTGCGCGGCGTAATCGCCACCCGCATATTCCACAGCGATGGCCGGCGCGGGATCCCGGGCGAATAGCGAACTGCGCACCGCGCCCGCCAGGCGTTTGGACCAGACATGGGTCCACCGGCCCGCAGGGAGGAGGTGCGCGACAGCGGACTCGCCTTCCTCCGCGATTACGAGCGCGCCATCGCCCACGAGGCCATGCTTCATGCCGAAGCCCTCGAGCGTCCAGCCCCGGGGCGGTTCGGGCAGGGTGAAGTCGGCAATGAGGCGGAGATTGGCCGCGTTTCCAGCGGCGCGATCCGCGTGTTTGGATGCGAATTCCGCCGCCAGACCGCGCCACGCCTCTTCCACGGGAACGCCCAGCGCCTGCTTCGCCTGAAGGTACTGCCATACGGCGGGCAGTGACTCGGGAAAGGCCGGTTCGGCGGGTGTTTCCTCCGCCTTATCGGTCGATTTCTCCGCCGCTTCGGGATCGGGTGCTGGGGTCAGGAGGGTATTCGCGATGGCGGGGGCCGATTCCCGCCAGCGATCACCCAGCTCCGCGCGGATGGCCGCCTTGAGACCCTTCATACGATCTATCACGGGACCGTTCGGGTCCGCCGTTTCCGCGCTACGCACGGACCAGCGCGAACTCATCAGCACGCCGGCGAGGCTGTAGTAGTCGGCCTGGCCCACGGCGTCGAGCTTGTGATCGTGGCACTGGGCGCAGGCCACGGTGGTAGCCAGGAAGCCCTTGCTCATGGTGTCGATCATGTTCGCGACGGCTTCCTGGGTGACCCCTTCGGCGTCGCCATTGTCGCCGTGGCGGCGTTCGCCCAGGCGCAGGGCCATCGGTCCGATGATGGCCGCGTTCAGCCCGGTCTCGGGGTCAACCCGCGGCGGGATCAGGTCACCGGCGATCTGCTCCAGGATCAGTTGCCTGTAAGGCACATCCTGGTTCAACGCCCGGATGAGGTAGTCGCGGTAACGCCACGCGTTCTTCGCGGGGGCGTCCCATTCGTAGCCGTGGGTGTCGGCGTAGTGCACGACATCCATCCAGTGGCGCGCCCAGCGCTCGCCAAAGTGGGGGCTGGCGAGCAATTCGTCCACCAGGGCGCTGTAGCCGGCTTCTGAAGGATTGGCGGCGAAGGCCTCGGCCTGCGCGACGGTCGGCGGCAATCCGGTCAGGGCGAAGCTCAGGCGGCGCGCCAAAGTTCGCGCGTCCGCTTCGGGGGCGGGGCGCAATTCCCGGGCCTCCAGAGCCGTCAGGATGAAGTGATCGACATCATTGCGCGGCCAGGACGCATCCGCGACGGCGGGCGGCGATGACTCCGCCAGGGGCTGCAGGCTCCACCACGTGAGCCGCTGCTGATAGAGGGCCTCCCAGGCGGCGCCGCTGTCCGTGGAGCCCCCCGCGACTGCGGGCCCCTCGGCATCGCCACGGGGATCCACGGCGCCCCGCTGGATCCAATCCGCGAGCACGGCGATCTCGTCCGCCGAGAGCTTAGCCTTCGGCGGCATCTTGAAGGACGGGTCCGAATGCTGCACGGCGGTAATCAGGCGGCTCTTTTCCGGCGCGCCGGGGACGAAGATCGGGCCGCCCTCGCCGCCCAGGCGCAGGCCGGAGGCGGAGTCGAGCGCGAGCCCGCCCTTAATCGTTCCGGTGTGGGCGTGGCACTCGAAGCAATGCTTCTGCAGGATCGGTTGCACACGTTCCGTGAAGAGGTCCGCCGGCGCGGCGGCGGCGCCGAGGACGCCCGCCAGGGCAACTACATTGAGGAGGTTCATAGAAGGTACAACCCAACCGCTGAAAACCTGAAAAGCCATGAAGACACTGTATTCTGGTTTTGTCTGGTTTTGCAAACATTCGGCAGCGCCGAATTTACCCGCCGGGCGCGGGTGCGGTATCATGCCGCCACTGCCTTTGTCTTTCGGAGCTTGGTCCATGTCTTCTCCCCACGATTCCATCACGCTCATCGACTGCCACTACCACGGCGAGCCGGAGACGGCCGCCGCGTACCTGGTGATTGAGAATGGACGCGCCGCCTTTATCGACAACAACGCGAACCCCGCTATTCCGCGCCTGCTGGCGGCGCTGGCGGACCGGGGGATCGGCCCGGAGGCGGTTGACTACGCGATCATCACGCACGTGCACCTCGATCACGCGGGCGGCACGGCGGAACTGCTCCGCCACTGCCCGAACGCGATTGCGGTGGCCCATCCGAAGGCCGCGCGGCATCTCATTGACCCCGCGCGGTTGGTTGCGGGCACCCGGGCGGTCTACGGCGATGAACAATACGACGCGCTGTACGGCGAGATTGCGCCCGTGCCGGCGGATCGGGTGCGGACGGTGGAGGACGGGGAGCAGATTGAATGGGGCGGGCGCACCCTGACCTTCCTCGACACGCGGGGGCACGCCTCGCACCACTGCTGCATCCACGACAGCCGCGAGAACATCATTTTCGCGGGCGACACCTTCGGGCTCGGTCGCATGAGCAGCCGCCGCCCGGGTCCGCCGTTTATCGTGTGCACGTCGTCCCCGCCGGAGTTCGATCCGGCGGAGGCGCGCAAGAGCGTCCAGCGCATTCTGGATACGGGCGCGGACTGGGCATATATCACGCATTTCGGGATGTTCGACGAGCTCCCGGCGCGCGCCGCGCAATTGCTGGATTCGATCGATCGCCTCGAAGACGTGGCCCGGGAGGCGTCCGCCACGGATCTGGCGGGCGAGGCGCTCCACGCATTCTGCGCCGAGCGGGTGCGGGCGGTGTTCACCGCGCACCTGGAAAAATGCGGGGTATCCGATCCCGCCGCCGACCTGCACTGGCTACGCCGCGACGCGGAACTCAACGCCATGGGCCTCGCGATCTACGCCGGCAAGCTGCGCCAGGCGAAGGGCTAGTCCGCGGCGGGCGCGCCGGAATGGTTCTTCTTCCACGCGTGGTGGATCGCCCAGGCGAGCGCCGCGCCGCACAGCAACAGGCCGATGCGCGTGGCGAAGACATAGGGCTTGTTCGCCTCCGGCACCGCCGCCATGGTGAGGGTGGCCCACATGCCATCGACGGTCCACCAGGCCAGGAGCACGAGAATGAGCGCGGGGGTCACGAACTGCATGATCCGGTAGTAGATCCCGGGAACGCGCATCTTTGAGCCCGCGTGAAGCTCTTCCCAGCCCTTCTTCATGCCGAAGCACCAGGCAAACAGGATGGCCTCGACCGCGCCGAAGACCACCAGGAAGAACGTGCCGGCCCAGTAGTCCAGCTCGTCAAGCACGCCGCGGTGCATGAAGAGGATGACGGGCTGCATGAGCACGAACACGAGAACGGACACCAGCGTAATTGCATGGCGCCGGACCATCTTGACCTCCTCCGTGAGGAAGAGGAGCAGGGGCGTGAACATGGACACGCTGGAGGTGAGGCCGGCCAGGAAGAGCAGCGCGAACCACATGGTGCCGAAGAGCCGCCCGAAGGGAAACTCCTGGAAAATGACCGGTAAGGTGTAGAACCCGATATCGAAGGTGCCGCCCGCCACGATCTCGCGGGTCATGGGCGCGCCGAAGAAAATCACCGCCGCCGGCACCACCACGCAGCTTCCCAGAATAACTTCGGTGAATTCGTTCACCGCGCAGGTGCTCAGCCCATTCTGCACGAGGTCGTCGTGCCGCTCCAGGTAGCTCGCGTAGGTGTGGATGGTGCCGAAACCGAGGCTCAACGTGAAGAAGATCTGTCCCGTCGCCGTAATCCAGATGTCCGGTGACGCCAGCGAGCTCCAGTCGATCCGGAAGAAATACGCCAGGCCGTCCCATGCGCTGCGGCCATCCACGGCGGGGAGTGTCAGAACGCGGATGGCCAGGATCGCGCCGAGGAGAAGCAGTACCGGCATGGCGTACTTCGCCACCAGCTCGATCCCGTGCATGATGCCGCGGCTGAACACGATGAGGTTCAGAAAGATCGTGATCAGAAAGAAGGTGTACGCCTCCATGCCGAACGAGAAAAAGCCATCCCCGAGGCCGAGGTAGGATCCGAACACGCTTTTCATCTCTTCGCGCGTGTCCTGGCCCCAGTAGGCGCCGGTGGCCGTCTTCCAGGCGTAGCCCAGCGACCAGGATTCGATGTACACATAATAGAGGCCGATGGCCGCCGGCAGGATGACGCCGAAGATGCCCAGATATTTCGCCAGCGGGTGCGGCCACAGGCGGTGGAACATGCCCGGGGTCGATCCGTGGCCGTGGCCGCCGCCGTGGCGCCCGATGGTCCACTCAATCCACATCAGCGGGAGGCCCAGCAGCAGCAGCGCCACGAAATAGGGAATCAGGAAGGCCCCGCCGTAGGCTTCCATCTTGGCGGGGAAACGCAGGAAGTTGCCCAGGCCGACCGCATTGCCGGCCATGGCCATAATCAGGCCGTAACGGGTGGTCCAGCGGTCAAGCCGGAGGGTGCTGTGGGTCATGGCGGCGGCGCTCGCGGTAAATACTGGGTAAAGGCCAGCGCCCGGCGAACCACACCACGCGCCCGCCCGCGCCGACTTGGCCGGGAGTGTATAGCACGCGCTTGCCGGTGTCAATAGTTTCAGGTGAAACTATAGGTGGGGAAATGTTTATACTGACTTCTGCTCTGAAAAAAAGCGCCTCAGCTTCACCACAACAGCCTCATCCAAAACAGACTACAGTAACCCAAACAAGGAAGCGGCAAAGGCTGGGAGCGCAGGTCGGAGACGCGCCGTGGTGGGCGTCCCCGCCTGCCAAGCGGCGAAGCCGCCGTCCTTTTCATCCTTAACGGGTGACGCAACGCCTCATGAAAGGCTGCTCTAAAACTTCAAAGGGAGCCACGGGTGCCACGTTCAAGCTCCGCGGCTCCGCCGCGAAGGCTTGAGCGTGCGAGACTCCAAAAGAACGCCAGCAGTCAGGAGCAGTATTTCATCCTTACTGGGTGACGCAACGCGTCATGAAAGGCTGGACCGAATCAACCCGGGCGGCGCCCCCTACACGTCGCAGAGGTGAACCGCCTGGCGCAGCGACGCGATGGGGTCGCGTTTGGGAATGAACTCCTGCGCCACGAAGCCCTGGAATCCGGTGTCGGCGATGGCCTGGCAGATCCGGGGATAATACAGCTCCTGCGTCTCGTCGATCTCGGCGCGGCCGGGGACCCCGCCGGTGTGGAAATGGCCGATATACTCGATATTGTCCGTGATCGTCTGGATCACGTCCCCCTCCATGATCTGCATGTGGTAGATGTCGTACAGCAGCTTGAAGCGATCCGATCCGACCTCCTGGACAAGCGCCGCGCCCCAGGGCGTCCGGTCGCACTGGTAATCCTTGTGATCCTTCTTGCTGTTGAGCAGCTCCATGCAGATGGTCACGCCGAGCTGCTCCGCCAGCGGGGTAATCCGCTTGAGGCCCGCCGCGCTGTTTTTCAAGCCTTCCGCGTCGCTGAGGTCCCGCCGATTGCCCGAGAACACGATCATGTTCGGGAGGCCCGCCGCCGCAATCTGCGGGAGCAGATCCTCCGACTTCCTCACCAGTTCATCGTGGCGGTGCGGCTCGTTCCAGCCGTCCTTGATGGGGCCCGGGCCACTCGCCATGGGGCAGATCAGGCCGTGCTTCGCGATGACCGGCCACTCCTCTGGACCCAGGAGGTCGATCCCCTGGATGCCCATCGCCGCCGCGTGCGCCGCAAGCTCGTCGAGCGTCAGGTCCTTGTAGCACCACTTGCAGACCGAATGCTTGATATTGCCCTTGAGGGGCGCGGGGGTGTCCTCGGCGCGCGCGCCCGCCGCGCCGAGCACGATACCGGCGGGCGCCGCGGCCAGGGACGTCAGGGCGGCGCGGCGGGTGAGGTTGGGCGAAGTCATGGGGGTGTACTCCCTTGGGGTAGCCTGCGGTTTGCAACGCCATCATGGAGGAATTGCCGCAACCTTTACAAGGATCGGGACAACCTTGCGTGGAACCACGATTCAACGCCACCGCGCGCCGGGCTCGGGGCACCGCCCGTGCTGGCAATTCACATGGGACCCATGTACCATAAACACGGTCTGCCGGCTGTTCGACGCCGGCGGAAACAACACAAAGGATATCCAACCGTGCGTACACACTATCTTTCGCGCCGCCGTTTTCTCGCCGCATCGGCCGCGGCCGCGGGTTTCACCATTGTTCCCCGATTCGCCGTTTCCGGCGCACAGGAAATTGCGCCCAGCGAGAAAATGAATATCGGCTGCGTCGGCGTGGGCGGCATGCAGGGCATGTACGATGTCAAGCATGTCAGCTCCGAGAACATATACGCCCTCTGCGACGTCGACGAGAATTTCCTCCTGCGCGCGGCGGAGCACTACCCGAATGCGAAGCTGTACCGCGACTATCGCGAGATGCTGGACAAGGAACACAAGAACCTGGACGGGATCACGATTACGATTCCCGATCACATGCACGCGAGCGTGGCCGCGTTTGCCATGGAGCGGGGCGTGCACGTGTATTGCCAGAAGCCGCTGACCCAGAGCGTCTGGGAGGCGCGCTACCTGGCGAAGGCGGCGAAGAAATATGATGTCGTGACGCAGATGGGCAACCAGGGCTACTCCTCGGACGCGACCCGCGTGGCGTGCGAAATCATGTGGAGCGGCGCGCTCGGCGACATTACCGAGGTGCACTCGATGAGTGGGGGCGGGTTCGCGCGCGATATTTCGGCCTGGCCCGAAGGAGAAACCGCGCCCGAGTCCATCAACTGGGATCTGTGGAGCGGGCGCGCCGAGGTACACCCCTACAGCGCGAAGATTCACCCGTCAAACTGGCGCGGCTTCCTGGACTATGGCTCGCAGATGATCGGCGACTGGGGCATTCACATGCTCGGGCCCGCCAACTGGGGCCTGCAACTGGGCAGCCCGGCGCAGATCACCAGCTTCGCCGTGGAGGGCGTGAATCCGGTTACCTTTCCGCACTACGCGGTGAAAATGGATTTCCCCGAGCGCCCCAACAAGTATGTGCCCGCGGGCAAGATGCCGCCGGTGTCCGTCTACTGGTATGAAGGAAACGCCACCGCCCAGTTCAAGGTCCCCGAGGCCCTTGCCGGTGAAGACCTCAAGGGGTTCAACGAGTTCTTCATCGGGACAAAGGGGCTTATGGGAACCAAGGGACGCGGCGAGCACGTAAGCCTGCTTCCCAAGGCGAAGATGGAGGAATTCACGCTCCCGGCCCAGGTTCTCGAGCGTTCGCCCGGCCACTACGAAGACTGGATCCAGGCCTGCAAGACCGGGAAAACGCCGTGCTCGGATTTCCACATCGCCGCGCCCTACACGGAATGGATCCTGCTCGGCGCCATCAGTTGGCGCTTCCCGAACGAAACACTCCAGTGGGACGGCGAGAACCTGCGTTTCACGAACAACGAAAAGGCGAACGAATTCATCAAACCCACGTTCCGCGGCGGCTGGGAACTGCCCGAACTCGCATGAAACTTCGCGGGACATGAACCGGCGCTCCCGGACAAGCGCCAGGAGACGTAGCGCCCGCAAGCCGCCAGACCGAAGCACGCGCTGTTCGACGAAACGCCTGCCGCGCACGACGCGCCCAAAGACAACGGCCCCGGAGGCATCCTCCGGGGCCGTAATTTGTTTGTCTTTTGTCGGCTGGCTCTATCACGGCTCATAAGGTTGGGCTTCGCCGATACCGTACCTTTCGGAGTTCCCGAATACGTAATTCTTTAGCGGAATGCAGCAGGCTTGATTCCTCGACAAAAAATCCCGCGCCGCAACGGATGTGCGGACGAATGGGAGCGCGGGCGGCCCGGGCGGCTTGGTGTTGAATCTCGACAACAACGTGGTCACACGCTCTTCACGAGTGCCCGAAGTTCGTCCAGGTTATGAGATTGGAGCCCTTTAGCGCTGATGACGTTTGCGAGCTTGATCCCTTCGGTCTTCAGTTCCATATTCTCGCTGGACAAGGAGGCACGAAGAACCGCCACGACGTGGTCCCACCGGTGTTCGCGATACAAAGGCGACTCCGCGTGTTCATATCGGCTCCAGAGACACGAGAGCGTCTCGCCAGGGCAATCCTTCGACAGTTGGCCAAGCCGGTCGATGCCCCAATTTTCCGGTCGTGGCTAATGCACTTCATCCAGCAGACGCTGGAACGCGGCCAGTGACTATGGGGCGACAAGACTGTCGCTGCTGAACCACAGCCCGAAGTAAACCCAGTTTCTTTTTTGCCATTGCGGGGAGTGACTGGTGGATTTGGCTGTGTTGCGTTCAAGACAGACAATAGTCCTCAGGAAAGCGATCTATGTGCCGATAGTTATACCGACTTTCTGAGCGACCGGTGTGTAAATATCTATCTCCTCGTCTGAGGTATGGAGTGAAACAATTAGTGAATATCTGCACTTCCGATCCCAACGCCCAAGCCATGCCCGTTCTCGCCACCACCCTCCAATGGGATAGACTCCGATAATATTGCAGGTGGCGATATCGGCAGCGGTTCCCCTCCAAATGTCGGAATGGACAGAGCCCTTGCTTCGATTGTTTGAGCCAATGAGCCACCTATCACTTCCGCTTTCGCTATCCGGTTTCTCGCCCTCTTCCCGTGCTGCGTAGTTGAGTCGCCGTAAGAAACGCTCCTCGTCCTCACCCATGCTGTTAAGGTCGAAGCGCAGCGCATGGGACGCATAGCGGTATTTGTCTTTCCAGCCCACTTCGCCCGGTCCAGGCTCGACAAAATAGGAAAGCGTAATACGGAGTGTGACAGTCATCTCTCCCAAGGAAAGCAAAATATCGCGTGGCCATGGAATGCGGTGCAGATGCATATCCTTAGTAGAACAGGTGGAACCCTTCTTGGTGTAGGGTTGCATTTCCGACTGCGCGATGAGCGTCAAGGAGTTTGAAGCGCATGCCATGGCCTTGGAGAGATTGGGCACGCCATAGCCACAAATTCGGAGCAGTTTTCCGTAATCAGACTTCGAATACCCGCCCCGCCTGTCGGCATCGAGGAACTGTTGCTTCAGGGCGTCCGGCCAATCTGCCGAATGTATCATCAGTCCCCGGACCGTCTCGGGCCAGGCATCCGGATAGGACGCCTGGATCTGTGCTGCCATCCAGGCCGCTTGTGCGGCTGCGGCGCTGGTGGCATTGATCGCGTCAAACTGGCGGCGAATAGGTTGGTGTCCGGTCGAGAGCAACGAAAGGTCGTCATGCTCGCTGAAAGTCCCGTCGGGGGCCTGCGCGATGTTTCCGCCTTCCAACACGATATCCGGTTTTACGGGCCATTTCGAGTCCCAGTTGGCCGATGTGGAGCTGAAAGGTGACAACTGGCCCGGTTGGGCCAATGGAGTGTGATCATGGAGATCCGGGTCGGTAAGCCGAGACTTTTCTGTGTAGGCGCCTACCGTAAGGGCATTCCAAGACTGCCCCGGGTCGTGAACTGAGTACTCTAGATTGCTTTGCGGATAGTGTGCCCATCCAACATCCCGTTCGCTGTTCCCTGCCGACATAATGAAAAGGCGCTTCCCGCCATCGTCATAGCCGGAAGTAAGCTTGTCGATTGCCGCGGACCAGGAAGACGGGCGGCCTCGGTCGCGTCCGTCCTCCGATGTTACCGCCAAACACCCAATATGGCTTCGGGTAGATGCTTTAATCTCTGCGCGGCTGATACCCTGGATGGTAATGTCACCGTAGAGTTCTGGATCATTATCTTCGCGGGGCGGAAGTATCTTGGAAGACTCAAGACAGTGCTCCACCGCAATGGGGCCATCGTGCTGCAATGCGGCAAGCAAGTCCCCGAATGCGGCTATGCCGCACATCAACGTTCCATGCCCCCTATGGTCATTCACGCCCCATTGTGGGTCCACGGCATGGCAATCCCCGTCGGCGAGTATAGGCTCAAGAAGGACATGACCATTATTCGCCCCAGTATCCAGAACGCATACTGCGACGGTCGGATTCTTGTTTACCTTGAGTCGCGACCGAAGGTCTTCTGCCCACTCGGCTTGTTCCTTGTTCTGCAATTCAAGGAAAAAACGGGCGGTCTCCTTGGCTCTTCTGAATTCGGCGATATACGGGCTGGACTCCATCAGGGCTGCGAATTGCGCGCGCGTGGCGAGTCCGAGTAGCACCGTCCGCTCGGGAAACCTGAGCGACCGCTCCTGAAGAGGGACACCGAGGATACGGGCAGTTTCACTAAAGCTTTCCTCTACAATTGCGCCAGCGTCGCCTGCGGGTTGCCCTGCAAAAGCGCTCTCTGCCCGGAGCCAGATCTCACACCATATCGCATCATCGCCCTGGGGTAAAAGATCGGTATCGTCCCGCCAGAAAGACTCCAATACCGCAATCCGAATATCCTCGACGCTCTGAAGCAGTTTTGCGTTCTTGGGAGTGCCCTTGGGCGTGTCTTTCTCCGCGTATTCATTCAACTTCTTGAGAAAATGGTCTTGCTTCCCTGACGGAATGAATACTGTCGCCCGCGTAATCCTTTGCCCTTTTCCATTTTCAGGTTGTACCGTGTACACATTAAGCAGTCGAATTCCAGAGCGGCGGTCTTCAAGGCTCTTGGTAATCAACTCGTAACCTGGTGCCCCCTCAAATTCGACATAGACACCATCTTTGGCCGGCATGGAAACCGCTGAGCGGGCCTCTTCCTGCTCTCGCGCTTTTGTCCAAATCGCAGCCCATTGTTCTTTGAGCTTTGCGCTATGTGCCTTCCGGTTTCGAGGAGGAGCTTCCTGGCCTCCTCCACTTCGCGGTGTAGTGAAATTCTTCTTCTCTCCGGTGTCCGGAAGAAAAATGTGGCGATGTTGCGTCGGCACAGTAAAGTTACCCCCTTCTTGAATCCTCATAGGCGGAGCGGCGTTCCTCGAGCATCCGCTTGAGTAGAGTCGCAGTCACGGTTTTCCTATCGGCCAGAATGGTTTCTTTAATGGCGTCGTCGCACGCCTGTGTGATTTCCGCGTGGCTTAGCGATAGCGCCATCCTGGCCGACGCATCGAGCGAGACCTTTTTTGAATGGAAGGCGCCAAGGCGGTTCTCGATCAATCGGGCGATTTCTCCCGTCTCGGGGAGGCCGTAGTGGAGAACATCGTCGAAGCGCCGGAAAAGCGCCTGGTCCAGAATGCGTGGATTGTTCGTGGCCGCCACAACGAGGCTGTCCGAGGTATCGCGCTCGATGAATTGCAGGAAGGAATTCAATACGCGCCGCATTTCGCCGACATCATCATCGCGGCTGCGCTCGCCGCCAATCGCGTCAAACTCATCAAAGAGGTACACCCCGCGTCGCTGCTGAATAATGTCAAATATTTGTCGTAACTTCGCGCTCGTCTCGCCCATGAATTTTGTCACGATCTTATCCATCAAAATCGTGTAGAGTGGCAAATGCAGTTCGCCCGCCAACACAGATGCGGTCAGGGTCTTTCCCGTACCTGGCGGGCCAGCCAACAGGATCTTTCTGCGGTGTGATAGTCCGTGCTTCTCGAGCTTGGCCTTCTGGC
This sequence comes from Candidatus Hydrogenedentota bacterium, assembly GCA_019637335.1. Lineage (NCBI taxonomy): Bacteria > Pseudomonadati > Candidatus Hydrogenedentota > Candidatus Hydrogenedentota bacterium. The sequence continues at coordinate 571,678 of JAHBVV010000001.1, forward strand.
GGAATTCGCGAAGGATCCTCTCGATTCGACTGCACATACCGTTCGAGAGAACCAGCGATCCGAGTCGCTCGTTCGGCTCGGCTGTTAACACAAGATGGTTGAGGTCCGGCGTGAATGGTACGATTCGGCCCGGACGCGCCTTGGCCTTGTCTACGAGTGTGCGAATGTCTTCGGCCAACGCGCCATGGCCTTGCTTCGCCTCATGGGCGGCGACTTGAAGCGCTATCGTAAAGAATTGCTCAGGCTGCTCGCTCAAGTGCGAACGTATGAGGGACTTTATCTGCTCGGCGGTTGCCATCGGGTTGTCCTCTCGAAATTCATTTCACCTCGCAAGCCTATGCGCGGCTCGTTGGTTTTTCGCTGTGCCGACGACCAAAATCGAAGAATTACCACATTTGGATCTTATCCTAGCGTATGAAATCCCTTGGACAGAGAATACCGGTTCATTATGGATAAAGCAAAAGGAACCGCCAAGGGACGTGTACGTACGCGCACTAGTGGGATGGGCAACTGATCTGGTGAATAGATCGCGAAACGCGGCCCCGGAGGCATCCTCCGGGGCCGTGATTCTTTCTGGTCCTGCCGCCTGGGGCCTACCCCGCGAGCGTCTTAATCCTCGCCAGGATGCTGTCGGCATCCAGGCCCTGGTGGGCGATGTGTTCGGGGATGCCGCCGGCGCCGGGGCGGACGACGCCCATGCTGGCGTACTTCGGCGCGAGGCCTCGTTCGAGGAGCCAGGTCCCGTAGCGGCTGCCGAGGCCGTTGTTTTCGTTCTGCGCCTCGACGACGAGCGCGAAGGGCGCCGCGCCAACTTTCTTCAGCATGTCCTCGTCGATGACGTTGAGAGTGGGCTTGTTGATGAGGCCGACGTCGATGCCGGCTTCGCGGGCGCGGTCGACGGCGTCGAGGGCGCGGTAGAGCATCTCGCCGTAGCAGACGACGTACCCGGCCTGGCCTTCGCGAATGACCTCGTCCTTGCCGGGCACGAACTGGTAGCTCTCATCGTAATACTTCGAGCCATCTTCCTTCGCGATGAAGGGGACCTTGCTGCGGGTGGTGAAAACGTAGCGGATGCCGGGGTCGCTCCAGATGGTGTTGACCAGGCTCTTGAGCTGGGCGGCGTCGGCGGCGAAGTAGAGGCGGGTGTTGTCGCCTTCCTTGATGCCGCTGTGCGCAAGCCAGATGTTGATTCCGTAGTGGCAGGTGTTGTCGGCGATTTCGTCCACGCCCGCGTGCGAGAAGTGGCAGATGACGTTGGCGTTGTTCAGGCGCGCCATGGTCGCCTCGGAGATGATCATCTCCAGGAAGGCCGAGAAGGTGCTGAAGATGCCGAGCTTGCCCGGGACGGAGCCGAAGCCGGCCGCCGCGGAGAAGTTCCCGCGCTCCTGGACGCCGCCGTTGATGCAGACTTCCGGATGCGCCACGCGGATGCCCTTGAGGCCGGTGGAGCCTTCCAGGTCCGAGTCGACCACCAGCACGCGGTTGGGGCGTTCGTCCGCCGGGATTTCGTCGAGGATGGCGTTGACGATCGCGCCGAACTCGGTGCGGTTACTGGCCTGTTCGGGGGTGGAGCCTTTGTAGGTGACGCTGGGCCCGTGTTTCTTGACCGCGTTCAAAAATTTCACCGCCTCGTCCTGGCCGCGCATCGTCAGGTAGTTCAGCGCCGATTCCTTGTCGATCACGTCGTGGCCCGCGTGGTTGCCCTCAATCCCCGGGATTCCGGGGGCCATCGGGCGGCGGTTCACCAGCGCGACCGGCCCGGGGGTGTTGACGGCCTGGAGCATGCGCGCGTAGAGGGCGTCCAGGTCCTCGCCATCGCCCGCGTCCACGGTCAGCCCGTGGCCGGTAAGGGTCCTGGCGACGTCGTAGCCCGGCAGGTAGTCGCTGGGGTGGCCGGATATGGTGACGTTGTTGTCGTCAATGGCGAGCTTCACATTCAGCTGTTGCGCGACGGCCAGGCGCGCGGCCTCGGCGTCGTTGCCTTCCATCTGGGAGCCGTCGGAGCCGAACATGAACACGACGCCGTTCGGGTGGGCCTTTGCGATGCCGTTGACGAAGGGCCACATGTGGCCCAGGCGCCCGGAGGCGAACTTGATGCCCAGTTCGGGCTCGATTTCCGGGTGGCCGTAGAGGCCGGCGCCCGCCGCGCGGTACTGCAGGAGCTTCTCGAAGGGCATCTCGCCGTTGAACGCGCTCATGGCGTACTGGATGGCGACGCGGTGGCCCCCTTCATCGAAATACACGGGATATACGCGGTCGCTGCCCTTCATGAAGCTGTCCGCGATGATGACCTCGGGCACGATGCTGTAGGCGCCGCCGGTATGGCCGCCAAAGCCGCGCACGCCGGCCACGGCGGTGAAGAACACGATCGTATCGCGGACGATGTCGATATTGGTTTGGATCTGGGCCTTCTGATCCGCCGTCAGGGGCGCATTTTGAAACGGGTCGATGGGCACCGGCTTGTAGTTGCTGGTGTCGATGGGAAAAGACATGGTAGCTCCTTCTCGTTTCGTGCCGGCGCCCGGCAGGCGCCCGGATGGGTTCATTGTGGTACGGCGCCCCGCACGGCGGTCGACCGGCGAGGGCGGGAAGCACACCCGCCCGCAAACCGGCGCGCATGGAAAGCCTGTACGCTCAGGCCTCGCGCTTGGGGGAGCCAAAAGTATAGCAGAGCCCCCCGTGGAAACACTATCGGCGGAGACGCGGCGAGCGGCGCAACAAAAAAAGGGGCGCGCCCGAAGGCGCGCCCCTGGGGGGTACGTTGAAATTACAGCCGCTCGGCAATCTGCACCGCGTTCAGGGCCGCGCCCTTGAGCAGGTTGTCGGAGACGATCCAGAGGTCGATGGCGGAGGGGTGCGAGATGTCCTCGCGGATCCGCCCGACGTAGGTGTCGAACTTGCCGGCGGCGTCGAGCGCAGTGGGGAAGAGATCGTGGGCCGGATCGTCCATAACGATAATGTTCTCCGCTTTTTCCAGGAGATCGCGGACCTGGGCGGCGGTGAGCTTCGTGGCGGTTTCCACGTTCACCGATTCGCTGTGGCCCGTGTGCACCGGCACGCGGACGGTCGTCGCCGTGACCATGATCGACGGGTCGCCCATGATCTTCTTGGTCTCGTTGACCATCTTCATCTCTTCGGAGCTGTAGCCGTTGTCGCCGAAGGCGTTCTTGTGCGGGATCTGGGGGATCACGTTGAAGGCGATGGGCTTGGGGAAGACCGAGCAGGCGGGCGTTTCGCCGTTTATGACGGAACGCACCTGGGCGTCCAGTTCGTTCAGCGCGGCGCTGCCGGCGCCGGAGACGGCCTGGTAGGTCGAAACCACGACGCGCCGGATCTTCGCGGCCGCGTGAATGGGCTGGAGCACCTGCACCATCTGGATGGTCGAGCAGTTGGGGTTGGCGATGATGCCCTTGTGCTTCTGGATGTCTCCGGGGTTTACCTCCGGCACCACAAGCGGCACTTCGGGGTCCATGCGCCAGGCGCTCGAATTATCCACGACCACACAGCCGTCTTTCGCGGCGAAGGGCGCGAAGTGCTTGCTCGTGCCGCCGCCCGCGCTGAACAGGGCCACGTCAACGCCCTTGAACGAGTCTTCCGTCAACTCCTCCACCGGCAGTTCCTCGCCCTTGAAGGTGAGCGTCTTGCCCGCCGATCGGGCCGAGGCCAGTAGCTTGATCGAGGCGATGGGGAAGTCGCGTTCTTCGAGGACCCGCAGCATCTGCTGGCCCACCACGCCGGTGGCGCCCGCGACGGCTACATGCTTGGAACTCATGGGTAAATACCCTCCTTTGGGAACTGGGGTTTATGCATACCGGGGCCGGAATCGGGTGTTCCGGAGAATGGGGAGACAGCGTTGCGCCCGGTAGCGATTCGCTGGGCAAACTGGGGTAGTATAGCACACTGCGGGCTTCGAACGAAAACGCCGCGCGCCCGGGCAAGCGCCGCCGCCCCGCCTTGCCCGCTCAGGAACAGGGCGATATACTGGTTTTTTATGCGAACACCAACCGCGAGGGCCCCCATGAAAACGTTGTTACACCTATCCCTGAGCATTGTCGCCGTTGCGGCCGGCGCTTCCCGGGCCGCCGAAGTCGTCGAGACGCTCCCGGTGGACCGGGTCTGGTCGGGCCATCCCGTTGGCTTCGCCCTCCTGACCCATGCGCCCCACCAATTCGTGGCGTATTACAACGCCGACCGCCAGATGGTCGTCGCCTCGCGCACGCTGGGCGAAACGGGCTGGAACCGCGTCCCGCTGCCGGAGAAGGTGGTCTGGGACAGCCACAACTACATCACGATGGCGCTGGATGATCGGAACCACCTGCACCTGTCCGGGAATCTCCACGTGAACCCGCTGGTCTACTTCAAGACCGGCGCGCCGCTCGACCTCGCGACCTTCGCGCGGGTCGAAAAGCTGGTGGGCGAGGACGAGGGCCGCATGACCTATCCCCGCTTCTTCCGGGGACCGGCCGGCGAGTTTATCTACACCTACCGCGACGGCAGCAGCGGTTCCGGCAACCAGATCTACAACCGGTACGACGCGGAAACCGGCGCGTGGTCGCGGCTGCTGGATCGTCCCCTGACCGACGGCCGCAGCGAGATGAACGCCTATCTCGACGGCCCGCACCGGGGGCCGGACGGGTACTTTCACCTCGTCTGGGTGTGGCGGAACACCCCCGACTGCGAAACGAACCACGACGTGTCGTACATGCGCAGCCGCGACCTGATCGGCTGGGAAACCGCCGGCGGCGAGGCGCTGGAATTGCCGGTCACCCCGGACGCCTCCGCGACCGTGGTCGATCCCGTCCCGCCGGGCGGCGGCGTGATCAATGGCAACGCGAAGCTGGGTTTCGACCTGGACGGGCGGCCGGTGGTGACCTACCACAAGTACGACGGCGACGGATACTCCCAGGTATTCAATGCGCGCTGGGAGGACGGGAAGTGGGCCATTGCGGCGGCCTCCCGCTGGGATACGCGCTGGGAATTCAGCGGGCGCGGCAGCATCCCCTTTGACGTGCGGGTCCAGCCCGTCAAGCGGGACGGGGACGGGCTCTACCAGGAATGGAGCCACTGGCAGCTCGGGCGCGAGCGGTGGCGCATCGACCCGGAGACGCTCCGGGCCACCGAACAGCTCCCCCTGCCGCCGAGCAACACGCCACCCGGGTTCGGCACGATCCAGGGCGAATTCCCCGGGCTACAGGTGCGCACCGCCACCGATCTCGGGAGAAGCCCGGAGCCGGGCACGCGCTACCTCCTCCGCTGGGAGACCCTCGGCCCCAACCGCGACCGGCCCCGCGAACCGCCGCTGCCGGAACCATCGGAGCTGGTGCTGTACAAGATCCAGGGGTGACGCGGGGGGCGCGACTTCCGCCGGCGCGTGTGCTACCCTGAGGGCGACGGGCACTTCGTGACATGGAGGCAGCACGATGGGTAAAGTTCTGCAATGGTCGGTCGCAATCCTGGTTTCGATCACCCTGCTCGCAATCATCGGCATGCAAATGCTCGCGCGGCACACCGCCCACTCCCGGGACCAGTCGGTCGGGGCGCTTCGCGAGAAACTGGCGCAGTTCGAGGACGCGCCGCCGCGGGACGGGGGCAATGCGTCGAGTGAATCCCCGCGATCCGGTACGGATAGCGCGGCGCCCATTTCCACGCCCGACATTGAGGCGCTGCGGGCCGGGTGGCAAGCACTGGCGGTCGAGGCCGATGCGATGCTCGAGCCCTGCGAACTACCGGAGGGGATATGGGTCTCGGTCGTCGGCGCCGCGCGCCACGTCGAGGATGGCGCCCTGAGCGCAGTTGAGCGCGAGCGCCTCCTCGCCTTTCAGGCATGCCGTCAACCCTATATCGACGAGGTGATGGCGCTCGTCCGGTGCGGGGTCGATATGGACACGGTGTTCGATATGCCCTATCTGTTGAAGCGCCTATCGGCCTTTGACGGCCCCGGACGGGCATCCTGGGTGTTACAACGGCGCCTCTGGATCAGCGCCGCGCTCGAGGACCATGGCGCGGTGCTCGATGCATTTTACGGGCTCGTCTATCTCAACGGTTTTCGATTCCGTGGGCTGCCCGGTTATTGGAGTATCGGGGACTACTCAAACTGGGAACTTCTCCGCCCGGCCATTGAAAGCGAGCTGGCCAGCGGGCCGCGCGGCGACGCCCTGTTCGACCTGCTGAGCCACCACCGGAATCCGGGCTTCTTTCGGGCCCAGGTACGGCTCCGCGCGGCGGAAATCATTGAAAGCTACGAAACCTGGAATCAGCGACCGATGGGTTTCGCGTTTCGGGAGGCGCCCGTGGCGTATTTCCGGAACTGGGCCTATCCCCGCCTGACGCCGGCCCTGTTCAATCACGATCTCGATCGGTTCAGCCGCGCGACCGCGGAGCTATTGGATCTGGTGGCGTTGCCCTACGCCGAGGCCGAGCCCCGGCTGGCGTCGTTTTACGAGAAGTTCGACGTGGAGCCAAATGTCTCCAATATTAAGGTCATGCGAAGCAATTCGGGCTGGTACTTCGTCGTCCAGCTCAGCCGCCACGACCTGCCGAACCAACCCGACCGGTGGGCTTCGATGGACATCATCCGCCTGGCGATGCTGCTTGAGCGCCACAAGCGCGCGGATGGCGCCTATCCCGATTCCCTGGAGGTGTTCGCGGGCGAATTCGGTGGCGCCGTGCCCCGAAATCCCTATCTGGATGCGCCGTATGTGTATGAGCTGGCTGACGACGCCTACCAACTCGGATACACCCGCGAGCTCGGGTACGAGCGAGAGTACGTTCGCGACGCGGACCCGCTTGTCATCACGCACTACTGGCATGACCCGTATGGACTCGCCTCGGATATGGACCCATACGGCGAGCCCGAAGATGGGGAAATCGAATAGCCGGCATCCCGGTCCGACGAAACAAACGCCCCGGCGCGGGTTTGCGCCGGGGCGTCGTGCATTTTGGAATGTGTTGCGGGCCCGATCAGGCCAGCGCGCTGTCGATGGCCTTGGCGAGGTCGCCTTTGCCGGTCACGCCGATGAAGCGGTTGACCTCGGCGCCGTCTTTCATAATCAGCAGGGTCGGGATGCTCGACACGCTGAACTCCTGCGCCAGGTTCGAGGCGCTGTCGACGTCCACCTTGCCGATTTTTGCCTTGCCGTCGTACTCGGCGGCGAGTTCATCGAGCACCGGGGCGATCATCCGGCACGGCCCGCACCATTCGGCCCAGAAGTCCACGAGGGTGACCCCGCTGGCTACGGCATCCTTGAAGTTGTCTTCCGTGAGTTCGGTGGCGTTGCTCATACGAGAATACTCCTATGCGGGTAATGCGTGACGTGTGATTTCCGGGGGTTGTTGCGATAACTTAGCGGATTATAGCCGAGGGGGCGGCCCGCGGTAAAGTCCCGGCGGGGCCCGCTCCCGCGCCGCCGGGCTAAACGGCTGGTATCACGCGATTTGACAATTCAGCGCGCGGCGCACTACACTATCCTGCCCTGCGGAGAGTTGTCCGAGTGGTTTAAGGAGCACGCTTGGAAAGCGTGTGTGCGTGGAAGCGTACCGAGGGTTCGAATCCCTCACTCTCCGCCATTTTTTATGCGCATTTCCGGGCGCGGCGTTTCGGGGAGAGGGGCGGCGCACCCGGCATGGGCCCTGTTCGGCCGGCTGAATCACGCCGCCGCCGGGCGCGATCGGCGCGGCCCGGATTCGTGGAGCACCCGGAACCACACGATGATCAATGGCGTCCCCCGCATACTCCTGGTACGGTTAAGCGCCATCGGCGATGTAGTCCGCGTGCTGCCGGCCCTGCATACCCTCCGCAACCGCTACCCGAACGCCCAAATCGATTGGGCGGTGGAGCGGAAATCCCTCGAAGTCATCTCGGGCCACCCCGCGCTCGACCAGATCCATGTCTTCGAGCGCTCGGGCGATTTCAAGAGCGACTTCCGGACGTTTCGCGGGCTGTGCGCCACGCTCCGCGCACAGCGCTACGACTGGGTCATCGATTTCCACGGTATTTTCAAGACCGGTGTCATCACGCGGTGCTCCGGGGCCGCCAAACGGATCGGGTTTGCCCGCCCGCGCGCCCAGGAATTCAGCCACCTCGCCACCAACCAGCGGGTCCGCCTGGTCTCCAACTACATGAACCGCATCGAGGAGAACCTGGAGCTCTGCAAGGCCGTGGACGCCAAGTGCCACTCCCTCGATGTCGTCATTGATATCCCCGAGGAGGCGGACGACGCCATCGACGCCTATTTCACCCGCCGCTTCCACGGCGCCAAGAAGGTCATCGCAATCCACGCGCCCGTGGACCGTCCCGAAAAGCAGTGGCCGCTGGAATACTACGCGGCGCTGGCCGATATGATCATGCGCGACGGCCGCTACGAGGCGCTCCTCACCTACGGGCCGGGGCAGCGCCCGGTGGTGGACGAGGTCGTCGCGATGACGCGGTGCAAGCCCCACGTCGCGCCGGAGACGCCCGACCTCAAGCACTACGCCGCGCTCGTGGAGCAGTGCGATCTCTATTTCGGCGGCGACACCGGCCCCATGCACATCGCTTCGGCGATGGGAACGCCGATCATTGCGGTTTTCGGGGGCACCCACCCCAGCCAGCACGCGCCCCTGCGGCAGCCGTCGCGCGTGCTCTACGCGGGGCCGGAGATTCCGGTGCGCAGCATCGACCGCGAGAACGCCGAGGCCCTGTTCCGCAAGATCACGCCGGAAATGGCGTACGACACCTGCGTCGAAATGCTGCACCAGTAGCCCGCCGCCATTCCGGCACGCCGGATCCACCGTGATACGGGCTTTCTGCCCGGCCCGAAATCCTCGTCATTCCATCGGTTATGATCCGCGCCTCCGGCGCTGAAGGAACGGTATTCAGGGCTGAAAACCCGCTCCATAGCGCTCGTAATTCATCGGCAATATCAAAACGGCGCCCTTAAAAAACGGCCCATTTCTTCAGGGTAATCGCATTTATCCCCGACCGCGGCATCGGGGCGTTATCTTGAATCGATTTGGAGCCCTGAATCAACGAAAGTGCAATTCTTTAGCCATCTGAAGTAGTCGCCCTCGTCGCACCCAACGGTGGCGGCTCTCGGTGATCGAGCACCGTCATCCCCACGAAAGTGGGGATCCAGAGACCATGCAACGTTAACCTCGCAATCCCTCTGGATTCCCGCCTTCGCGGGAATGACGAATACATCCAGTGTAAGTAAGGAATCTCGTATCGGCGAACGCCTTACTTCAGACGGCTAAAGAATTACCGAAAGTGCAATTCTTTAGCCATCTGAAGTAGCGCCAGCCCATTCTTGTCATGCCGAGATACTACGACGAGAGCGCGCCAGGCTGGGAGCGCAGGCGTCCCCGCCTGCAATGCACCGGAGGTGCATGGCGTGTTTGCAATATCGGCGCCTTAGAGCAGGGAGACGACTGAACCCGGATCACCACCGTTTATCCGATTCGCGCCTTCGGCGCGATGCGGGCGGGCCGCCCGCGCTCCCATTTGTCCGCACTTCCGTTGCGGCGCGGGATTTTTCGTCGAGGAATCAAGCCCACTTCATTCCGCTAAAGTATTACCTCAATGTTAACTGGGTTATAAATCTACAAGACCTTCCGTAGATTCCAACCGCCTTTGGATAGCCAGCGCCTCCTGGTGGAAATGTTCCGAACGTTCGATATCTCCGCGCGCCGACGCCAATCCACCCAGTGCCGCCAGCCGGGTCACCTGCCTATCGAGTTGCCCCTTGGCGCGCTCGATTTCGAGGGATTGCAGGAAAAGGGTTTCCGCTGCGTCGAGATCATCACGCGCCCAGGCGATGGCGGCGAGGTGTGCGAGAATAGTAGCTTCTACATTTGACCGGCCGATTTGGCGGTATAGGTCCAGCGCCTCGCGAAGATATCCCTCAGCTGCGTCGAGGTCTCCCTTATCGAAAGTGACGGCGCCAAGGCGGCTCAAGGCACTGGCCTCTCCCGCAGTGCGCCCGACGCTTCGATCTAGTGCTAGCGCCTGACCAAAGTAATCCGCGGCACGTTCAAGATTTCCGCGTGTCCGTTCGATGTCGCCGAGCTCTGCGAGGGTATCCGCTTCGCCATCGACATGGACGGCTTGTCTATAGATTTCTAGCCCTTGACGATAGAGTCTTTCGGCACTGTCCAGATTGCCCCTCGCCTCTTCATTGCTGGCAAGATTGGCAAGCATGTTTGCTTCGCCAATATCGCTGCCGACTTCTTTGTAAACGGCTAATGCTTCGCGAAATAAAGCTTCCGCATTGTCCAGGTCTCCACGCGCCCGAATAGCACTTCCAAGATTGCCCAGCGCACTGGCCTGGCCGTGAAGGTTATGCGTTCCGCGATAGATTTCAAGCGCCTTCCGATAGTGGGATTCAGCACTCTCTCCATCGCCGCGCATTCCGGAGAGATACGCCAGATTGGACAATACTCCCGCATGGTACTCGGCCAAGCCGCAGTCGACACACACGTCAAGCGCCTGATGGAGGATGCGTTCTGCTTTCTCAGGATCGCCGATCCAATTGTATAGAAACCCCAATTCCTGCAACCAATTCAGGAGGTGCGGTGCGAGCCCTTCGTTTGGAGGCAAATCGACCTGGGCTATTCGTTGCTCCAATTCAGCGATGCGAAATCGTTTCTGCGTTGCATCAAGGTTTCTGGAAATCCCGTAGCTGTCCTCACACCCTTCGCGAACGACCACTTCCTGGCTCAACCTTGGCGCGACAAACTCAAAGCCGTGGCTCCGGTATCGCCAGAAATCGGGGGCTTGTGAGGGGAGTAGCGCTGCCACATACGCGGGCACCCAGAATACGACCGGGCAGGGGAAGCGGGTTTCCCACAAGTCGCGCGAGGCGTTCAAAGAACGCAGGGTCGGGTGTTCTTCGGTCTCCGAGGAAACGGAGTGTTCGATGCCTGTCATGAAGAGCGCGGGAGGGTGGATCGTCTCTAATTGACTCGTCACTTCGCCATATACATCCACACACCCGCGGGGCAAGCTAACGACGGCCAGATCAGGGTGGCTTTTTCGGACGCTTTCAATGCAATAGTCCCTCAATATGGGACTATTGCATACGGCAACCGAGATGGAAAAGGTATTCGCCGAAATATCAAGCAGTCGCCGGAGCGCGGCGAGTTCCGCGGCCTGCTCCTGGGTTTCGCGGCCGGAGAGCATGTCGGTGGCGGCGCGCGCCATCTTAGACCTCGCCGGGCGGCGGCGGCGGGGTCAAGCCAGCCACCATCGGATTGAGTCCGTACCATTCCCTGTCGTTGACGTATTGCAGTATGGCGCGGCTATCAATGAGTTCGCGGAATTCGTCTTCCGTATCCTCTGTTCGCGGATACCATCCGCTACGGCGCACTTCCTCAATTATGGGCCAATGTTCGCGCCGGAGCATGCGGGCGTACTCGCGTTCGCCCTCCCTGCGAACCCGGGCGAGGGCCTTGGAATCTATGGGAAGGCCGGATGCCAGGATGGCTTCGCGAACGGAGGCCATCAACTCCGATGGTTGCCCGCCGCACAACTTTATCAATTCCGTTTCGAGGGGCTTCGTCTTGAACAGGTCCTTAGACGCAATGCCGGCCGAGGCGCATCTGCGCTGGATCATGTCGCGCATCCGGTCGAGTCCCGCCCGGTGCGGCTTGGAATCCGGTGGCGGTGTTGCGACCTTGACCATGGGGACAACGGGGACATGGTTGTTGAAACTGGACTTGATGGCTTGTTCGTGGTGGGAGTAGGCCAGAGACAAGGGTAAGGTGTAGACGGTGTGGCATTGAAATGCGGTGAGCTGGGCGGCGCGGTGTATAAAGAGGTACTCTGCCGTTGAGCAACCTGCGTCATCTTTGGGCCGTATGACCATTTTTCGAGATCGTCAAGAAGAACCACGAGGCCCTGGTAGCCCTTGCGGCTGAGTCCGGCGATGGCTTGTCCGATCACGTCATTGGCCGCGGCGAGCCAGTTGTTGGTGTCGGGCTCCAGGAGCTTGCGGATGTCGTCCCTGGCATCGGGACTGCTCTTGAGCGTGGAGGAGATCTTCAACATTCCCGCTTCGAGGCTTGCCCCTTCGAAACTTATCTCGCTGCCAAGGAGTTTCTTGATACGCTCCCATCGATCCGCGAAGTACCCGGGTTTGAGTTGGATTCCTTCACGTTCCTTAAGTTGTTTTGCCAGTTGCCGTACAAGTGCGATGAGGATCTCGGGGAAATCCACGTCATTTCTATCGATGTCATCGTCTGCCTTCACCAGAACCGTAAAATAGCGCCCGCCGGAATCCTGGCGCTCCAATTCTACCTGCAATCGCATCAGTTCGGTGGACTTTCCACTGCCTTTGTGCCCCGCCAGGACCTGGCTCACCGAGTGCTCGGCCATCCGAATGCGAGACGCCAGCCGGTGAACGACGTCCATTTCCCCCCGCGAACGATCCAACGGCACATAGAGGGATTCCTGTTCCGGCGTCAGCGGCGCGAGCGAAAAGGCCCGGTATACGGTCTGAACTTGGTTCATTTGCAAAATTCCATGAGAATTGAAGTCTTGCGTAAGTATACATGATACGTAGCATCTTCACGTAGAATAAGCACTGCTTTGAACTCAGGATAGCCCAAGACACCTACATCAGGCTCAATCGGGGCGAAACGTTTTACGGGCAGATGCTTGCAGGTCCAATAAGCCCGTAAAGGCAATGTCCGGCTTGGGTAACAATTGCTCAGGGTGTTGGGGATTGCTACGCTCAATCCACGAAGCAGAACGCATTGCTGCTCAGCATGACCTGGGCGAAGGCGGCGAGCGCGTTGGGGTCGGGGTGGCCGAGGCGTTCGAGGGCGCGGGTTGCGAATTCGAGCTCGTCGGGGCTGGGTTCGCGCTGGTAGAGGCGGCGGTACATCTCGACGACGGGCGCGGGCATGGGTTGGCCTCCCGCGGCATTGGCCAGGGCTTCGGCGGCCCGCAGCGCCACGGGATGGTTCAGCAGGAAGAGCGCCTGGGGGGCCACGGTGGACTCGTTTCGCGCGGGCACGATGCTGGTCGGGTCCGCGCCGTCGAAGAGCTGGGTGTAGGTGTTGAGGTTGGATCGTGAGGTGCGGTAGTAGAGGGTGCGGCGGGGCGTGCCGAGGTCCACATAGGCCGGCCCGCCGGGGGTACGGTCGAGTTGCCCGGTGGCCGCGAGGATGCTGTCGCGCAGGGATTCCGCGTCGAGCCGGCGGCGGTTCATGCGCGCGAGCAGGATGTTGTCCGGGTCCCGCTCCAGGGCCTCCGGCGATGGCTGGCTGGACTGGCGGAACGCCGCGCTGTGCAGGATTTCGCGGTGGAGCGCCTTGAGGCTCCAGCTGGATTCGATGAAGCGCGCCGCGAGGTGGTCCAGCAATTCCGGGTGGGTCGGGGGCTGTCCCTGCGCGCCGAAATCGCCCGGGGTGCGGACGAGGCCGGTCCCGACGTGGTGCTGCCAGACGCGGTTGGCCATGACGCGCGCGAGGAGGGGCGCGCACTCTTCCGTGAGCCAGGCGGCGAGGTCCGCGCGGCCGCTGCCCGCGGTCACGGGGCGGATGGCGGTACCGCGGACGATGGCGGGCATCTGGCGCGGCACCATGGGGCCGAGATTGGTATAGCTGCCGCGCCGGTGCACGGCGACATCGTGGATGCCGGCGTGTTCGGTTTCCGGCACGCCGCCTTCCTGAATGCCCACCGCCAAATCGAGGGGTTGCGCCAGCTCGGCATCCAGCGCGGCGAGTTCCGCGTTGGCCCTGGCGAGCGGTGAATCGTCCGTTGCGGGCGGCGCCTCGATCCACAGTGGCCCGCCGGGCTCGCCGAGGCGCGCGAGGGCGGCCTGGAGCGGCGGGGACTGATCGGCGGCGTTGATGGCGGCCTGGATCATGGCGGCGGCCGCGTCGAGTGCGGAGTCGTCGCGCTGGCCGTCACGGATCGCGGCATGCCAGGGCGCGAACAGCACGGGATCCAGGTGCGATTCCGCGGCGCCGCGATAGAGCCACCAGACGTCGGCGTTTCCGGCGGCATCGGGCCAGGGGTTGCCCGCATCAAAGGCGGGAAGCACGTCGGCGGCGAAATCCCACGCGGCGCCGTCCGCCTGGATACGCAGGTCGACCTGTGTGGTGTCGCAGGAGTATTCTCCGCGCGGCAACACCGTGAGCAGGATTTGTCCGCCTGCGTCCAGCGCCACCGGTGCGGGCAGGGCGATATCTGCGGATCCGCCGTTGTTCATCTCGGCGGTGGCGAGCACGCGATCGACACCATGCTCCCGGTGCACGAGGGTCCAGGCGATGCCGTCGCCGCAATTGGCGTCGGCATCGGCCAGGCGTCCGGCGACCTGATAGGCCCCGGCGGCGGGCGCGCGCCACCCCACACCCACGCCCTCGCTCGGGCCGGGGTGCACGACGACCGATCGCGCGGGCTGGGTAATCGTGCTGTACTGCACCGCGCTGTCGCTGGCGTTTCCGGTGGCGGAAGGGACGCCGCCGCTGTCCGCGCGCGCGGTGACGCCGGGCAGGGCCTGAAAGTTCGGGGTGGCCTGGTGGAGCGCCGGGGCGATGCCGCCTTCCAGCGCGCGGCGCCATGCGGCGAGCACGTCCGGGTTGAGCGCGGGATCCGCGGGGGCTTCCCGTTGGGTGGCCAGGAGGTAGGCCGCTGTGCGCGCGCGTTCGGCCTGGGCGTGTGCCGCGCGGGAATCGGCCAGCAGCGTTTCGCGCTCCCGCCGCAACGCGTCCCGCCGGGACTCGGCGTCGCGCCGCCTGTCGAGGGTCTCCTGCGACGCAAGCGGCAGGTGCAGGATGGGCGATCCCTCGGTCTTGGCGCCCGGCCCGGGGAGGATGCTGCTGCTGAAGAAGATCCCCGCGAGGCTGTAGTACTCCTCGATGGTGAAGGGGTCGAATTTGTGATCGTGGCAGCGGGCGCAGGCCATGGTCACCCCGAGGAAGGTCCGCGTCACCACATCGACCTGATCGTCCACAATGTCGGTGACCATCTTTTCCTTGTCGGCGTCGCCCTGCGGCCAGTGGCCGATGGCCAGCATGCCCGTGGCGACGAGGCCGTCGCGGTTGAAGTCGCCGCCGGGGCCGGGGATGAGGTCCCCGGCCACCTGGTGGCGCACGAACTCGTCGTAGGGCATGTCTCGGTTCAGCGCGTTTACGACCCAGTCCCGGTAGCGCCAGATCTCCACCGGATCGGTCTTGTCGTTGCCGCGCGAGTCGAAGGAATCCGTGTATCGGACGACATCCAGCCAGTGCCGTCCCCAGCGCTCGCCATAGTGGGGCGAATCGAGGAGGCGCTCGACGAGTTCGGTGTAGGCTTCAGGCCGATCATCCGCCGCGAAGGCCTCCACCTCGTCATGGCGCGGCGGCAGGCCGGTCAACGTGTAGCTCAGGCGGCGGATGAGCGTGCGGCGGTCGGCTTCCGGCGCGGGCGCGAGGCCGTCGGCCTCCAGGCGCGCGAGGAGGAATCGGTCTATGGCGTTGCGGGGCCATTCCGCCTGTTGGACCGCGGGCGGGGCCGGACTCGCCAGGGGCTGGTAGGCCCAGTGCCGGGCGCGGGTTTCGAGCATTTGCGCCGGCACGGGCGCGGGGGCCGGCTTGTATTCGGGCCAGTTGGCGCCGGAGTCGACCCACGCCGCCAGCGTCTCGATTTCCGCGGCGGACAGCGCGCCCTCGGGCGGCATCTTCAGATCGCCCGATTGCCGGATCGCCAGGAGGAGGAGGCTGTCCGGATTGCCCGGTTCCACGGCGGGACCCCGGGAACCCCCGGCGCGCATCGCGGCGAGGGAGTCGAGGCGCAACCCGGATTTCTGCGTTTCCGGGCCGTGGCAGCCGAAGCAATGGGCCGCCAGCATCGGGCGGATGGTCCGCTCGAAGTGGTCCGCGGCGTCCACCAGCGCCGCTGTGGGCGACAGGGCGGGCAGGAGGGCGAACAGGAGGAATAGATGTCGTGGCATGCTGCGTATTCCGATTTGGTCCGGGGCGAAGATGGTAATGATGCGGCGTTTAGTATACCGCACCGGGGGCGTTCCGCAAGCGCGGGTGGCTCGTGTCTGATTGGGAACCGCTAAGGGCGTAAAGAACGCAGGGCAGCCTTGGGCCGCAGCCAAAGAAATGATCACCACGAAGGGCACGAAGACCACGAAGGAAAGAAGTTGGAGAAGGATTGATATTCACGCGAATGCGCAAAGGAGACGATCCAGGGCGCGACCTGCGGTCACGGCGGGCGGGGGATTGGATTTGGAGCCACAGAGAGCACAAAGAACACAAAGAAATTGAGTGATGATGCTTGATTTGCGCGGGCATCTTCGGCCCGGAAGGGCCAGCGCAGTATAGCCCGTGGCAACGACACGGGGAGGAGGGCGCGATTTGTTGTGTCCCTGAAGGGGTCGAAGACGCGCCGTAGGCGGACAGCGCCATGCGGCTTGGATGGCCGTATGCCCGTGATCCTTCAACGTCGCCAACGCGGCGATCCAGGAAAGATGTTGCGCATCCCGCTGTAACCGATAAATCTTCACATGTGCGGGAAGACACGGTTTGGGTTTGGTCTCATTTCGAGACCCAGGAACCCAAGGCAACGCCCAGGGAATAGAGAAGTACATTGCATACGCGGTACGGGACGGCTTGCCGTGGCCTGACTATGCGTACCGTGCCTGGCGCCACATTCGCAACCGTCTGCTAGACACCATAAGGAGCAGCCGGACTCGACGCCTTGTGAGATTGTGTTCCATTATGAATCATTAAGCGTTTGGCATCAAAAGATAGCAAACAGCAATAAACAATAAAATTATATTGACAAAATGCTGAATACAGTATAGTTTAACCATAGAGAGAATCACTTGGATTTCCAACTGAGGAGCTGTGAGATGAGCGATAGAGAGGAATTACACGATCCGGAGCCGATGGAAGAATCCGAAGTCGTGCAACGGGCGGGGCGTTCCGATTCCGCACCGCGAAACACCATCCCGGAGTTTGTCGATGGAATACTACGTCATCGCGAAGAGAACTTCGATGGTATCTTCGCGAATCGTGATACGTTGCGGCAGATCGGGATGCTTCTCGCGATCATATTTGTACTTTCCGCCTTTCATGGATTGACCATGGGGGTTTCCAGCGGCCTTTTGCAGATGCTATCCGCCGCGCTCAAGGTGCCGGTGCTCTATCTGGCCACCCTTGCGGTTTGCTTTCCGATGCTGTACGTCGTAAACGTGATTATGGGATCCCGGCTGAGCTTTCTTCAGACGCTGGCCCTGATCCTGCTTGCGATGGCGCTGAACGCGATTCTCCTGGCGGCCTGCTCGCCGATTGCACTATTCTTCTCTATTACCGGCAGCGGATATCACTTTCTGAAGCTGTTGCATGTGGCAATCTTCGCCTTCAGCGGTGCCTGGGGGATGATGGGGCTCTGGCGGGGACTTGACGCGATGTGTGAGACCTCGGACCTGTATCCGCGCCAGGCGGTGCGGATCCTTCAGATCTGGATTGTCATCTTTGCGTTCGTGGGTACCCAGATGGCGTGGAGCCTGCGCCCATTCATTGGGGCGCCTTCCATGGGCTTTCAGATATTCCGCGAACAAGAAAGCAATTTCTACCAGGGTGTCTGGACTTCCGTCGTGGGGCTCTCTCAGGGGCAGAATGATGGCGCACCCGCATTGGGGCGCTAACCGCAATGCGAGAGATGAACATTGACATCATGACGGTGGAAGACGTGGCGCGCTACCTCAAGCTGAAGCCACAAACGGTGTACAAGTGGGCTCAGGAGGGCCAGATTCCGGCAACGAAATTGGGTAAGGAATGGCGCTTCCGGCGGCGCATCCTCGATGAGTGGATTGACACCGGTATTGCGCTGTCCAAAGGCGGCTTTGACCTGCTGTACCAGCAAGGCGTACTTGAGGTGTCGCGGCAGGGACTGAGCGAGACGGAGATCGCAAGTATTCTGGACGAACTCGATCGTGAGTAAGCGCCAACCCATCGTTGTACTCGCGCCGGACGTTATCATCAGAGGTTTCGTCGCAAGTGACTTCCGGGAGGTGCTTATCCACTGGCGCGACGGAGCGATCATTCCCGCCGTGACCCGGGAGCTTCTGGTGTACTACTTGAAGGCGCTGCGGGTTGCAGGTATACCTGACAGCCAATTGCGGCGATGGGCTATATGGTTCACGGCGCGAGAAAAAACGCGCTTCATGGCCCAGCCCGGGGACCCGGGAATGTCGCTGCGCGCGACCTTGCTGGATGCCGCGCTTCGGTGCGACGCAACGTGCATAATCTCCGGCGGCGCTTCCATAGAATCGCCCGGATCACCGCTGCCATGGATGAGTGTTGCGGAATTCCTGGGCGGCGAGCGATCATAATACGGGTGGGCAAGCGTGACCGGTCACGGCCTTTACACCCCATTCCAATCGGCGTGCTCGACTTCGGCGCGGTACCATTCGAAGGCGCCGGTTTCCAGGTCCCAGGTGACGGTTGCGCGGGTGGGGATGCGTATGCCGTTTCGGGTGTCGAAGCTGTCGGGATCGAGGTCGACGCGCCATGGCTCAAGCGTGGCGCCGCCGGGGCGGGTGTAGTAGCGGCGGGCGCGGATGCGTTCGGGGTCGCCGGCGGCGTTGAATTCGAAACAGACCTCGGCGCTTGTCTCGCCGACGGCGAGGGTCGCGGTGGCGGAACGTGGGCCGCCGGCGGTCCACTGGATGCCGCCGCGGAGGGCGGCGGAGGGCAGCCAGATGATCTCGGCCAGGTAGCGGACGAGTGCGCCCTGATCGATCTCGGGCCCGGTGGCGTCGGCGATGGGGAGGCAGGATAGGGCCTTGACGCACATGCGCCCGCGCGCGCCCAGGAGGGAATCGCGCCCGGCGATGTGAAAGCCCGGGCCGGCGGTGACGTCCGCGAGCCAGACGAAGCCGGGCTTCTCCGCGTTGAACCACTGCTCCGCGTGCACTGGCATCCAGCGCCCCTCCGGCGCGGTTCGCATGGTCGCGGCCTGCCGCAGGCGGGCGGTTCGGACCAGGGGCTTGCCGATGACCTCCGCCCGGCGCAGCCAGGTGGCGACGGGACCCGGAAGTTGGGCAAGCGCGGCCTCGTTCACAATCGCGCTGGCGGGACCGGCGTCCGCGAGCAGGGCGGCCACGTCGCGAAGCGCGGCGCGGCGGAAGCGCCAGTGCAGGAATGCGGCGAGCACGGCGATCAGGATGAGCAGGTTCGGGATGGTCCCGAATTTCGCGTCGGCCCAGAAGGCGACGGCGAGAAACTGCGACAGGGCGACGCCCGCGAGCGCGAGCATCCACCAGGTGTCCCGCCGCGACACGTACGCCGCGGCCGAGAGGATGAAGAGGAAGGCGCAGGCCATCCACAGCGCGCCGTAGGCCTTTGAAACGGGCATGGTCAGACCGGTATTGGCAATGGGGTCGGCCGCTTCGGCGAATCCCGTGATGTGACTGAAGCCGTGCAGGCAAAGCAGGGCGGCGAGGATGAACTTCGGCATGCATTCCCCAATCATATTGGCGCCGGATCGGTCGGCGCGCGCGGAGACAGTGTAGCACGCCGCGCGGGCTTTGATCTGGCGCGGGGAAGATCGTAGGCTGTTGTAGCCGTTTTCATCCGGGCTGTCATTCTCGCGAACGCGGGCTGTCGGTTTAGCTGGTACGGACGGCTTAAAACCTACAAGTTTGTGCTGCTGTCCTACAGCGTCATTCCCGCGAACGCGGGAATCCAGTGGAATACGGAGGTTTGTGCGTTCGCGTTCCTGGATCTCCGCGTTCGCGGAGATGACGGAATTGCTCAAATTTTTTCCGTACTGTGGGGTGAGTTGAGTAAATTAACAGCCCCGAACGCGGGAATCCAGTGGAGTCCGCGGTTTGCGCGTTCAGGTCACTGGATCTCCGCGTTCGCGGAGATGACGGAACCTCAGGTGTTCTCGGATCGAGCGCCTGCTTTTCGTGCGGCCTGCTTCAGGCTGCGCCAAGCTTACATATTCTCAGGACCCCTGCCATGCGCCTCACAGTTGCTTTGTTAGCCGCTTTTTTCGCCAGCGCCCTCTCCGTCTCCGCCGGCCCGCTGCCCACCCCCGTCGTGCTTGCGGAGGAGTCGGTGTACACCTTTGTGTCGCCGGACAACGGATCCGGGCCGCTCTGGTCCTTCGGTTGCACGTCGATCGTGCGGTCCGGAGACGAGGTGATCGTCAGCGAAATGGAGACCGGCGAAGGCGTCCCCCGGCTCTGCAATACGCGCTGGCGCCTGCTCCAGCGCACCGACGACGGCTGGAAGATGTTCCAGGAGGCCGAGGGCTACCGCCAGCGCGAGCCCTGCTCCATCGGCGTCAGCGCGGAAGGCGAACTTTTCCTCTACGCGAACGATTCGCTGCACCCGCCGGGCGCGGAATACCTCGACTGCGAGCCGCATCTGCTTCGTTTTTCGCTGCGGGACAAGGCGACCCCGCCGGTGAAGCTATCGCCGGTGTGGAACATCGAATCCCCCTATTTCACCGACCATTCGTACCGGGGATACGGCGTGGATGGCCCCCGCGGCGAGGCGCTGATGCTGAACATCGACGCGAATACCAGCATCCAGCACTGGGCGCACCTGGATCGCGCGGGGAAGACCCTGGCCAACGGGGCGATTACGTTTCCCATCCGCTCGTGTTACCCGCAGGTGGCGCTGAAGGACCGGTCCGCGCATGTCCTGGTGATCGGAGACATCGTGGAGCCGGTCGAGGCGTGGCGCGCGTTCAAATCCGAGCAGACCGGACAGAAATGGGACTATGTGTTCCGCATTCTGTATTACACGTGGACGCCGGACACCCTGGCCACGCCGTTTGCGGAACCCATTGAAATCGCCAATGTCGACGACACAGCCGGCCACATCCGGAATGAGGACCTGTGGGTGGCGCCGGACGGCGCGGCGTACCTGCTGTACCACGAGACCGAGGTGCACACGCCGATGATGCGCGACAAGTTCTTCCCGGACAAGACAGTGGGCTACCGCCTGCACCTGGCGGTCGTACGCGATGGCGTCGTGGCCGAACGGCACGTGCTCCAGCCGGATACCATCAGCCCGGGCGCGGGCTTCGGTCGATTTCACGAAACGCCGGATGGCCGGGTGTATGCGGTGGTCTACCTGGCCAACGAGGATCCCGGCAACTACCTGCTGCCCATCTACCCCCAGGTCGATCCGCACGCGAAGGTGAAGATACCGCTGCAGAAACCCATCAGCGCGTTCAGCCTCGCCGGCGTGCGCAGCGGTACGGCGCCCTCCAACACCATCGACATCCTCGGCTACGGCGGCAACAGCGACATGGTCTACGCCCAGGTGGAACTGCGCTAACGCCCGGGGTCCGATTCGCCCCGGCCAATCGCATTCAATATGGATCGAGGAGGATGGGCGTTTGCCCCTGACGATTTGGACCCTCGAATCAAGGATCGTGAGCGTATTGGAGCGCCGGCATCTCCGCCGGCAAGGTCCGTGATTCGCCGCGGCGAAATCCCAGCGCTCCAACTCGCGCCCTTCTTTACATTGCAGGTGGATCGTATGGCGCTCGGCTCGGATTGGACGTTAAAATGGGGCGCCGTTCTGGTATTACCGCACCTCGGCAGTGGGGAAGTTAGAAAAGTCTCGATTTTAGGTAATACTTTAGCCGTATGAAGTAGCGCCAGCCCATTCTTGTCATGCCGCGTTACTACGACGAGAGCTCGCAAGGCTGGGAGCGCAGGCGTCCCCGCCTGCAATGCACCGGAGGTGCATGGCGTATTTGCAATATCGGCACACTTGATCGGCGAGAGAATTGGAGCCGGACTACCGCTGATTAGCAGACTCGCGCCTCCGGCGCGTTGCGGGCGGGCCGCCCGCGCTCCCATTCGTCCGCACTTCCGTTGCGGCCCGGGATTTTTCGTCGAGGAATCAAGCCAGCTTCATTCCGCTAAAGAATTACGATTTTAGCAGTTCGGCGAAAACCCGTTATGATACGGGCTTTCAGCCTTGGCCGAAATAGCCGTCATTTTTCCTGGGCCTGCGGCCCAGGCTGATATGATCGGGCGCCTTCGGCGCAGAAGAAATGATATTCCGAAAATAAGGGCCGAAGGCCTGCTTCAAACCAGCCTGGGCCATCGGCCCAGGCAAAGGGCTCAAACAGGTGATAAGGGCTGAAGGCCCGCTCCATAGCGCTCGTAATTCATCGGTCAGAACTGCACCTTAAAATGTGATTCCCGCGCCGGCGCGTTCCGGCCCCTGTAGCGAATGCGGGCCCGCGTGGTAAGGTAAGGGACTGGATCGAGGCAGGGCTCGGGTTTGGGTCCCGATGAGGCGGAAGTTTCCATGATGCACGACACGCGCGCTTTTTTCCGGACGTTCACGGGGTGTATGGCGATACTCGCGGCCTTTTTCTGGATTGCGCCGGCGCATGGCCAGACAAAGCAGGCCGCCAATGACGCCACGCTGAACGGGACCTACTTCGCGCAGGATTTGTACGAGATCCTCAGCGGGCGTCAGGAACTGGGGCGGGGATTTCGCCTGTTCAATGGAACCGGCCAACTGAACCGCCTGTTCACGTATCCGGAGTCCACGGTACTGAATTACGAAGTCGCATCGGACGCCACCTTCCGGCTGTTCACCGGCGCGTACAACGCCGGATTCAACGGCAGCGTGGGCCTGGGCGGGGAGTTGGCCGTGTTTACGCGGCAGGCGCCGCCCAACCAGGAATCCGCCGCGCGCGACGGGTACGCAAGCCTCCAGGTTTCCATACGGCAGACCGCGAGCCGCCGCGATAACGCGTTCAGCGGGGCCTACAGCTACCACGGGCTGTTGCGCCTGAACAACGGCGCTTACCAGACCAGTTTCGGCCTGGCGGAATCCGAGGGTCGCGGCAGCTACGTGCTTATCCGCGAAGACCGCGTGGTCCGGAACTACAACTACGATGTCATTCAGGACGGGACCATCGCGCTGGGCGGCCAGCCCGCCGCCGCGGGGGCGATCCTCGCGGGCGGCGGCTTCATTGCAAACACCGCCAGTTTCGGCAGTGGCCGCGACCCGGAAATTCCGGGCGGCTATTCGGGACTCGCCCTTTACGTGCGCCGATTTCCGAACAACAGCGGAACGATTGATCGCTTCCGCGGCACGTACCGCGTGCACCGCATCGCGGCGGGATCCGGAACGCCGGTGGCGGAAACCGGCGCAGTGACAGCGGGCGGCAACGGTTATTTCTTCGGCGCCGCCGGTGGGCGCGACTACGATGGCCAGATTCTGTTTAACGGAAGCGGCACGTTCACGATCGCCGGCAGCACGGCCTTTCAGGGGACCCTGGGCGAGAACGGCGGCATCGCCGTGATCTCCTCGACGCCCGGGCGGCCTCCCGTGCTGGAGCTCTGGGTGCGCATCGCGGGCGGCACGGGCAATGCGCTGGATTCCGACGGCGATGGCCTCACCGACGCCGAAGAGGCCGCGCTGGGCACGAACCCCAACAATGCCGATTCGGACGGGGACGGCCTGCTGGACAATGCCGACCCGCGCCCGCTGGTCGCCGACAATGTGTTCTCCGCAACCCTGAGCGAGCCGGCTATCACGGCGGAGCCGGGCGGGCCGCCAATAACGGACGTGACGCTTGAGCTCGACAGCAACGGCTTTCCATTTTTCGAGTGGTCCCTGAATTCGAGCGCGCCCTGGCTGACCTTCACCCGGGACGAAGGCTTCGGCGACGATACCGTAAACCTCCGGATTAACCTCCCGGCGCTGGGCGCCGAGGACAGCCCGCACACCGCGCGCATTACCGTCAATGCGCCCGCGATGCGCCCGCTGGACCCCGTCACGCTGACGGTAAACATCGCCTCGTCCCAGGTGGACCTCGCGCTGAACCCGGACGCGATCTCGCTTTCCGCCGTGGAAGGCGGCGCGCCGGTCACGGGGTCGGTGGAAATCAGCAGCCCCGACGGCGCGGATTTCTCCTGGCGCGCGGAGACCGAGTTCCCGTGGATCACGGTCGTCCCATCCCAGGGGAACGGTCCCGCAACCGCCGAAATCGCGGCGGATCCCGCTACCCTGACGGCGGCGGGCTCCCCGCATATCGGGACCGTGGTCTTTATACCGGGCGGCGCCGGGACCAAGCGCTTCCCGCTGGTGGTGACGGCCGAGGTGGTTCCGCGGCGGGATGTCGGCGCGCCCTTCGGGGTTGCGCCGTCGAGTTTGGCGCAGTCGCAGCCCGCCGTCGCCTTCGACGCCTCGACCGGCATCTGGACGATCGCGTGGATCGAAGATCAGCAGGTGCGCGCCGCGCTGTACGACGCCGAACTGCTTCCGCTGACCCAGCCGGTCACGGTTTCGCTGAGCGCCCTCGGCACGGCGTCGAAACCGGCGGCCGTGGCCTTGGAAGAGGAGGGCGCGGCGTGGCTCTTCTGGGAGCAGCGCACCAGCCCGACGGCGGACGCGTTCATCCAGGGCCGTTCCTTCGATCTGAACGCGCGCACCCTTGGAACTTCCTTTGGCGTCACCACGGGCTCCGGCGACAAGAGCAATCCACGCGCTGTGTGGAACGCCGCCGCCAACCACGTCGCGGTGACCTTCGGCCAGGACTTCAGCGGCGGCGCCTTTCTCGGCCTCGTCCGGCTGGACGGCGCCACGCGTGCGTCCATCTCCACGGGGTTCGTGGCCGCGAGCGATAATCCCCAGCTTGCGCCGGATATCGCGTGGCTGCCGGACGCCAACGCGTACCTGGTGGCCTGGCGCGAGGAGGTCCCGAACGAGGAAGAAACGCTGGTGCAGGTGCGCGCGCAGCGTCTCGCCGGAAACACCGGGACCGCCGAAGGGGCGGTTATCATCGTCAGCGAGCATGCGCCGGGGGCGGAAGCGATCCGGGTGGTCGCCGCGCCCGAGCAGAACCGTTGGATTGTGACCTGGGGCGAGGCGGGCGGACGCCAGAACGGGATCGCGGTGCACGCGGATGGCGCGCTGGGCGCGGTGCGGTCCATCGACACCGCGCGCCGGGCCGGATCCGCCGTGGCCCTAGGGCACAATGCCGCGTCGAAGCAGGCCCTGATGATCTGGAACCGCGACCCGGTCGCCGCGCCGCGAGGCGTCTACGCCACGGTGGCCGGAAATGGCCAGCTGCTCGGGGATATCACCAATCTGCCGGGCAACCCCGAAATCGCGAGCAGCGCGGCCGCGGGCGCGAACCCCGAGGCCAACGAGTTCCTGCTGGTTTGGGAGGATCCCACGACGATTCCCCGCCGCCTGACCGCCTTGCGTCTGGATGGCGGATCCGACGATGTCGACGGCGATGGCCTGCCGAACGAATGGGAGTTGCAGTACGGTCTGGACCCCGCCAGCCCCGACGGAGACGACGGCGCGGAAGGCGATCCCGATGGCGATGGACTGACCAATGCCGCCGAGTACATGCTGGGTACGGACCCGACCAACCCGGACACGGATGGCGACGGGTTGCTGGATGGCCAGGAAGACCGGAATGGCGACGGCGTCATCGGGGATGGCGAGACGAGCCCGTTGGAGACCGATACCGATGGCGATGGGGTGGATGACGGCGTGGAGTGGTTTCTTGGCAGTGACGGAAGCGATCCCGAGAGCCTGCCCGGCTCGGGGATCTACCGCGTGGACTACGGCGTCTGGACGCCGGGCGTCGCGGGGGAACTGACGGTATCGATCTATCTCGCCGAGCCCGGCCGCTACGCCGTGCGCGTGAATCCGGATGGGGCGCTGAACCAGAACGCGCCCCAGGGATGGGCCATCGGATCGGCGGACGGCGGGGAGCCGGTGGACTATGAAGCCGGGGCGCACACGCTCACCTACGCCATCACGCCGGGCGCGCAGCTGGACGCCGAGACGGCCTACGGAACCTTCGGGTTTGTGCTTGTGGATGATGCGGGGACCTCAATCGCCGAATACACGGCGGTCCTGGTGGCGGATCCGCTCCCCGTTTACACCGGCGAGGGCGAATCCTCCGCGGAGGCCCTGGCGCGGGCGCACGCGCCCGTCCTGCGGCTGCACCGCGACGCCGTCTTCGCGCCGGTTCCCGTGGAGGTGTCGCTGTCGGCCGGCACGCTGGATCTGGGCAACACGATGGCCCTGCGCAGCGCGCCGTGGGCCGTCGATCTGCACCAGACGCCGAACGCGAACGCGCACCTTGACCTGCCGGGCGAAAACACGGGCGAACTCTTCGCCGCGTATCCGCCGGCCGAAGAACTTCCCGAGCCGGTGCTCTACTACACGGTCGCGCCGCTGGGAAACCGCTCCGTGGAACCGGGCGCCAATACGGCCCACCTGTCGATCCAGTACTACCTGCATTTCTTCGCCGACGTGTGGGGATTGGACCAGACCGGCGGCCACCGCCACGAGGGCGACTGGGAGGTCTTCCAGGTGCTGCTCGACGAGGACCTGCGCCCCTACCGCGCCACGGCCACCCAGCAATGGGCCCTCGCGCAACGGGATCCCGCGGTCGCGGGCGGGGAAAGCATCGCCTGGGACGCGCTGGAGCGCATGGGCGGCGACCGGCCCGTACTGTACGTGGGCCAGGGCGGCAATTCGCTCTATTTCGAGCCCGGCGCCACGCGCTACGGATCCGGTCTCGAAGTGCACGACGGCCTCGGCTACTGGCTGTTGCCGACCGGCGGCGACGGGCCGCTCGTGACCACCGACTACGGCGATCAGATGCCGCTGCGGCTGCTCCCGCTCGGGCGCCTGTCCGGCGAGGACGCCGCGCCCTGGCTGCGCTACGCGGGGCGCTGGGGACAGCCCGGCTACCCCGTGCCCGAAGGGGACAGCGACAGCCCGGCGGTGAACGATGGGCCGCTGGGGCCGGCCTTTCTCGGGACGGCGGGTCCCGGCGATCCCGATGGCGTGGCGCGCGTCTACGGCGATCCCTTCGCGTTTGCCGCGCGCATGCCACAGGCCCCGGAAACGCCGATGACCAGCGTGCGCGGCGTGATCCCGGATGAGGCGTTTTTCGACAAGACCCTGCTCCTGCTGGATTCGCGCGGACGCGTATACAGCACAACCATCACGCCGGGCAACGGCGCCTTCGACGTCGAGGTCCCGGTGCAGACATACCTCCTGGCGGTGGTGGACACCACGCCCTTCGGCCGGCCGGTTTTCGTGGCATCCGCGCGTTTCCGGGCGGGCGACATCGACACGCCGCTGTTGCGGGCCACCGAAGGCATTACGGCGGCCGGTCTGCTCGAACCGGAGGGCGCGTTGCTGATCGGCGAGGGGAACTATCCCTTCCGCGACACGGATGGCGACGGAATGGTCGACAGCGAGGATCCCGACATCGATGGCGACGGGATACCGAACGCGGAAGACCCCGACATGATCGGCGATGGCTGGGCGGACGCGTTTCAGGCCCAGGATCCCGATGGCGACGGCATCCCCAATTTCCTGGACCCCGATGACGACGGGGATGGCGTCCCGGACGCCGTAGACCCCGATCGGGACGGCAATGGCGTGCCCGACGCCGACGAGCCCGCCGACACGGACGGCGACGGCTACCCCGATGCCCTGGATCTGGACATCGACAACGATGGATTCGACAACGCCACGGAAATTGCCGCGGGCAGCGACCCCTACCACTTCCTGGACACGCCGTTGCAGCGGGTGGGGGATGTGAACCAGGATGGGGCCATCAACGCCGCCGATGGGCAGCTCATGGTGAACATGGTGCTGCGGCGGGCCGCCTTCCATCCGCTGGCGGACTTCAATCTCAACGGAATGGTTGATGCGGGCGATGTGCAGGCGCTGATTAATCGCATCCTGCAACTGCCGCCCGAAGAATAAAAAACGGGCGCCGGATCCCGGGGATCCAGCGCCCGATTCATACATTTTACGCGGATATCAGGGGCCGACGGCTTCCGGCTCCGGCAGCTTGCGCACCTCGCCCTTGGCCAGAATCTGCTCCGCGCGATCATACAACACAAACTTCTTGCAGCCCTCTTCGCGGGCGTCATCCTCCACCACCCCCACCATGGAATCGCGCCAACCCGCCATGTCCTCCATGTCCCACCGCTCCTGCTGTTTCGGGGTCAGGGTGTGCCGATAGATCTTACGCGCCATTGTTGATGCTCCTGGAATATGGGTTTCATCCGGTCGAAACCATACTTGGTAAACAAGTTACAGCTGCCCCGGTGGTACTTCGGAAAGGAACGCGCCGCAGTCTTGAGTATAGCAAGCCGTCCTCGTTTTTTGCAATAGAAACCACAGGCCTTCCCGTGGGATAGTAGTGCTTTGAGGAGGGACAACAGGGACAGCATTTGATCAACATTGGTTCCGTTGCGTTTAGGACACCTGCGGGGATTCGTGGCGCCATTACCCATACTAACGAGCAATAAATGAGCACAATCAACACATATAAACAAAAACCGATCCTTTTTTGCCTGATATTCCTGGCCTTGGTCTGGTCGTCCCATAGCGTTGCGGCGCCCCTCTATCGTCCAGAGCGTCCTCAACGCGAGATCAATACCGACGAATACAAGCTTATCGTCCAGAAAAACAACCGTATCGATATCCTGCTGCTCAGCGGTCAGCACGTGCTCGATGACTTCTACCCCGCCGTGCAGTTTGCCGACGGCGCCCGTAAGCCGATCCAGATTCACCACCGGCAGTCGGTCCGTACCGCAGTGCGTAATCCCCTGGGCCAGGGAAATGGTTTCCAGTTCAGAAGCAAAGATGGGGACTGGCAGATCGCCACCTATCCCACGCAGCCGTTCCTGACCATCGACTTTACTTTCATCAACCACACCCGCAAGCCCGTCGATGTGGCGCGCTTGTCCCCCCTCGGTGTGGGCAAGGGCGGTTCGCTCTACCTCGGCGGGGTCGGGCCGATACGGGTGTTCTGTCCGCCGGATGGAGATCAGCGCTTCGCGATGATTGCCGGCGCATCCGCATCGAGCCCGGGGCATCTGGCGGCGTACAACGAAGCAACGGGCCAGAGCGTGCTTGCCGGCTTTCTGCACAGCGGCGCGGGCCGGGGCGAGGTGCGCCTGGCGGCCAGTTCGGGAATGGCCCCGGGCCAATTTGACCAGTTTGCCGCCGATACGGTCTTCGATCCGCCGGTGACGGTTGCGCCCGGCGAGAGCCTGCCCGCCGGGAGCGTGTACCTGGCCATTACCGAGCGGGATCCGCAGGAGGCGCTGGAGCGCTTTGCGCTGGCCGGGCGCTGGCTGGCGTCCGAGGGCGCTCCGGAGTTCCCCGATACCGCGCCGGAAATCTCCGGCGGCGGCGAAACGCTGCTGGACTGGGCCATTGCGTCGCGCCAATACTACGCCGCGCGGGGCGGCAGCCCGGCCATCGCGGCGTGGCTCGGGGACCTGGAGAAGCTGTCCCCCCGCTTCAACGACAACCAGTTCATCACCGCGATGACCCTGGCGGCGGTTCAGGGCGCGGATCTTGAACCAGCGGCCTCCACCGGGGGGCTGAGCGCGGTGCGCCGCCACGTGCTCTCCCGGCTCGCGCCTCCGGCGGCGGGCGGGCGGCCGCGCGACCTGTTTCAAGAGGCCCCGCCGGGCCAGTGGGTGCTTCCGGTGGATGGCGCGGCGGGGAAGTGGACGATCGCGGCGCTGTTCAACTGGGACGCGGACCGATCGGTGGAAACGGACATTCCCCTGCCGAGACTGGGGCTGAACGGCGAGAATTACTACACCATCTACGACTATTGGGCGGGGCAATACCTGGGCGTCATCCAGGGCCGGTTGCGTGCCGAAATCCCGGCGGAGGGCGTCCGGTTGTTCGGGCTGCGGCTGTTCGAGAAGCGGCCGTTGCTGGTCGCCGGCGGCGGGCATTTCACCCAGGGCGCGCGCGATCACACGTCGCTGTCGTGGTCCTACGAGGGCCGGGTGTTGGCCGGCGAATTCCAGGGCGCGCCGGGCAAGCCGTATACGCTCACGGTGCTGATACCGGAGCCCTACGTCTTTGCGGAGCTGAATTCCGAACCGGCGGCGGAGGAACACGCGGTTTCGGGGGCGGTGTTGACCTTCACCGTGCGGCCCGACGCCGGTGGCCGCGCGGCCTGGCGGGTGAAATGCGGCGTCAGCGGAACTGCGTATACACCAGCACCGTGACGCTCGCGTCAAACGTAATGTCGCGCGGTTCGAGAATTGCCGCCCCTTCCAGGTGGAGCGTTGGCGAACCGCACTGATCCTCCTCCAGGTCGTTCAGCAGATCCACGGGCGTGTCCTGCGTGAGGAAGAACTCTGTGCCGAGGCCGGCGTTGTTCGCAGCGGCCCCCAGCAGCAGGGTCTCGCCGCCCAATTCGAGAATTGTCAGGGTGAGCCGGGCGCTGGTGAAGGGAGCGAAGGTTCCGTCCGTGGCGACAATGTTGGTCGACGCGAGCTCCACGCTCGTGACGGTGACCAGGTCGGCAATGAGGTCGCCGGCGGCCTCACGGACGCGCGCGTCCAGGTCCTCCTGGTTGAAAAGCCCGCAGAAGGCGCCGAGGCTCACATCCGCCGAGCCGGTCGCCATGCTCGCGGCGGGAATGGTGACGTCCATGGTCACGGGCAGGGTGACTTCAACCGGAGGGAGCGGCGTGCCGGTGCAGCCGCCAAGACACAGGGCGATTGCGGGCAACGCCGCCCACAGCGGGAAGATGCGGCCGAGAGGGAAAGGCGTGCGGATGAAGTTGCGCTGCATGGGGATCTCCTCGCGCGCGGGCCTGCCTGACGCCCGCGCCATCTATAGTGTACCACGCGGCGTTAACTTTTCCCGGCCTGAATTTATTCGGGTGCAGTTCTGATATTACCGCGCCCGGACTATGGGCAAGTTAGAATTGTCCCGATTTTTGAAATTCGCCGGAAACCCACTATGATACGGGCTTTCAGCCTTGGCCGAAATCGTCGTCATTCTTCCTGGGCCTGCGGCCCAGGCTGATATGAGCGTGCGCCTTCGGCGCTGAAGAAACGGCATTCAGGGCCGAAGGCCTGTTTCAAACCAGCCTGGGCCGTCGGCCCAGGCAAAGGGATCCAATAAGCTATGAGGGCTGAAGGCCCGCTCCATAGCGCTCGTGATTCATCGGCAATATCAGAACTGCACCCATTGATTCGCGTTGTCCACCGCGCCTACGCTATGGGACTGACGTTCGGGCCGTGACGCCGATTATCCATTTCAGCCGCGAGGTTTCAGCAATGCAACACCGAATGCTTGTCGCCGCCGTGACGGCGGTTCTTGCCGTTTCGGCCCCGGCCGATCGGCCCAACGTGCTGTTCATCATTTCGGATGATCTGACCGCCGAGGCCGTTTCGGCGTACGGAAACGTGCAGGCCCAAACGCCGCACATTGACCGGCTCGCGGAAACGGGCGTGCGCTTTAACCGCGCGTATTGCCAGTATCCAGTATGCGGGCCGTCGCGCGCGTCGATGATGTCTGGGCTGTACCCGCTCTCCATCGGCGTCATGGGCAACGGGCAGTCCGAGGAATTCACCGAGAATCTGGGCGGACGCCCGTCCCTGGCGGAGCTCTTCAAGAAAAACGGGTACTACACGGCGCGGATGGGGAAGATCTACCACATGCGCGTGCCCGGCGATATCACGGCGGGCGTGGACGGGCCGGATCACGCGGCCTCGTGGACCGAGCGGTTCAATTGTCCGGGGCCGGAGTGGATGAGCAACGGCGAACACGCGCACCTGTCCAACGAGCCACTCGACCGCACCCCCGACAAGCACTACGGGCTGGGTTTTGGCGGCGCATTCTACGTGGTGAAGGGGGACACGGACGGCGCGGAGCAGCCCGATGTGCAGGCGGCGGATCGCGCGATCGCGCTGATGCGGGCGCACCGCGAGAACCCGTTTTTCCTGGCCGTGGGGCTTGTGCGGCCGCACGTGCCGCTTGTTGCGCCCGCCGCGTATTTCGACGCGTTCCCGGCCGACGCCATGGCGCTGCCGCCGGCGATCGCGGGAGACTGGGAGGATATTCCCCGATCGGGCATCACCAAGAACAGCGCCGGCAGCGGCCTGGACACGGCCGAGAAAAAGCGGCAGGTACTGAGCGCCTACCACGCGGCCGTCGCCTTTATGGACGCGCAGGTGGGCCGGATTCTCGGGGAGCTGGACGCACTTGGGCTGCGCGAAAAGACCATCGTGGTGTTCACAAGCGACCACGGCTACCACCTGGGCGAGCACGAATTCTGGCAGAAGATGAGCCTGCGCGAGGAGTCGGCCCGAATCCCGCTGATCGTCGCGGCGCCCGGGGTGAAGCCGGCGGTGACCGAGAGCCTCGCTCAATTGATGGACCTGTACCCGACGCTCGCGGAGCTGGGCGGGCTGGCGGTTCCGCCGCACTGCGAGGGGAAGAGCCTCGCGCCCGTGCTCGCGGACCCCGCCGCCGAGGTCCACGGCGCCGTCTACACCTGCATGCGCAACGATCACCTGCTGACGGCGCCGCGCTGGTCGTATATCGTCTACGGCGGCGGCGGGGAGGAACTGTACGACCTCAAAAAAGACCCGCGGCAATTCTTCAACCTGGCGGGCGCGCCGGCGTACGGGAATGTGCTCGAGGAGATGCGGCGAATGCTGTCGGAAAAGCGCGCCGGGATGGGGTCCCCCAACTGACGGCCCCGTTCGGCCATGCGTGTGGCGCGCCGGTCCACTTTGCTCAATTCTCTGGTACGTGACCGCAGTCGCGAAAAGGCCCGCCGGCCCGGTTTCGAACTCCTCCCGTCAGAATGACCTCATGTATTCGTGACACACGAACAAACGGTTCCGCCGCTGGCCGGTGATTTCGGTGAGGATGCGATTTTGGACGAAGGCGTGGACCGGGTGTCGTTGTTGGTGTCAAGAACTTTCTGTAATTTGTCTTGGTATCTTGGTTGAAGCCTGGGTTTGGGTCTTAACCTCGGGTTGTTTTTCAGTTTCCCCCTCCCCACGGGGGGCTGTACTAGTATTGGTTATGCCGCGTTCTGCTTCTGCTTCTGCTTCTTCGTATTCGCACTGCGTTCGTCCACCCAGTTCACCGTATGGTAGCGCGCCCGCTCACAGCCCCAGATTTCAGGCGCGAGAAGACCAGATGACGAAGTTTGGCAAGCTCTTGGCCAGGATATTGAGCGGGCGCTCCGATTCGAATATGGCGTTCAGCGAACTTTGCCAGCTATAGGCCCGTCTGGGATTTGTTCTGCGCGTGCGCGGGAGCCACCACGTTTTTGTATTGCCGGGGCCCGATGTCATGCTCAACCTCCAGCGCGAGGGCCACCTTGCAAAACCCTATCAGGTCCGCCAGGTCAGGACGGTCATCACCGCACACGGGCTTGCCCCCGAGGAGGACGAATGATGCATAAGTATGAGATTATCATTTACTGGAGCGACGAGGACCAGGTTTTTGTGGCGGAAGTGCCCGAGTTGCCCGGATGCGTGGCCCATGGCGAGAGCCCGAGCTACGCACTGTGCAATTGCAGCGACGCGATGGACTTGTGGCGTGACACCGCCCGGGAGTTTGGCCGCCCGATCCCCGAGCCGAGGGGCAGGCGCCTTCAGTTCGCGTGACCCGCGCAGAACACGCCGGGGCGCCTATCTGGTTCCGGAATATGAAGGTGAAGGAACTGGAGTAGGGGGGCTATGGAACTCGGACTTTCACGTCAATATCGGTATCTGCCACGGTGACCGTTTGTTGCGCGATCACACTGGCGTCGCCGTCCAAGACGACAACCGTGTAAGTGCCCGGTTCCACGGCGCCGAATCGAAACGTCCCGCCGGGGCCAATCCGCTGCTGTTGGAGGGTCCAGCGGTACAGTTCATTCATGTCTTCGCTCGATTCAACTGGCCTCTCAAGCGTACCGGCAACCAGCCTGCCGAATTCCGCCGAAGCTGCACCGCCCTGAAGCACTTCCCCCGTGATGTTCGCGCCCGCCGTAAAATCCATGGTTTCCACCAGCGTTTCGCCCTCGCCGATGTCGCGGTGCACGACTTTGCCGGCGCTCTGATCACGATCCAACTGCACGGAGAGCAGCAGCGTGGCGCGGCCGGGCGGAACGTTCTCCAGCGTAATCGCGCGACCCGCATTGGGTGCTCCGTACAGCGATGTCTGCGCATCGGTGGCGTCCACGGTTACAATGGCATATATTTGTGCATCTGCGAGGTATTCGGGCAGTACAGGCTGCAGCGTGATCCGCGCCGAGCCATCCCTGAAGTTAAGATCCAGCGTGTTTGATCCCGGCGCGATGTGGATGTTGCGTTCCAGTCGCGCCCCGATGCTATCCAGCACGACCGTTGCCTCGCCGGACATAAGGCCGGAGAAGGCGTAGCTGCCGTCTTCCCGCAGATCAGGTTTGTAGCTCCAGAAGTAGCGTGGACCGGCAACGCTCGGAACCGACAGCTTGAGTTGGTCGTCCCGGATTGGCTTGCCGTTGTAGGTCGCGCGCCCCGAGAGTTCCGCAGAGGGAGGAAGAGCAAGCTGTACGGGTTCGTTTCGCGCTCTTGCCTCTGTCGTAACGGCAAGCCGACCCTTCACCGGATGGTAGACGAACAACGTGTTAACTCCCGGGAGTAGATCATCAAGCTTTGCGATCCCTTCGTCGTTTGTCTCGTGAGAACATTCGCTTGCGCGCGTGTTGTCGAAGAGGTGCGGCACATCATGCACGAACACGCACGCGCCCGACACTGGCCCACCCGACGCGTCCACGACCTGCACTCGCGCCGCGGGGGCGGGAAGCAGGCGGATAGTAAGCCCGCTCCGCGTTTCACCCGACCGCACCACGGTTGCAGTTTGCCCGGGGAAGAAACCCGGGGCCCTCGCAATTACCGTCTGCTCGCCCGGCGGGAGATTCGACGCGAAAAACTCGCCTTTCGCGCTGGAATGATACAATCCATACCGATGGCCGCGAAGCGCTTGTTCGATCTGGCTGGCGTCGTGGGATGGGACCGCTTGTATGTGAAACATTTCAACCGGATCGCCGGTTGTGGCGTCGATAACCCTGCCGTCGACGCTTCCCAGGCGATTCAGGCGGAAGTTCACGTTCTGACTCCCGGGAATCACGTCTGCTGCGCTGGCCCGCGCGTACCTTTCCGCGCGCACCGTTACTTCGGCCGGATACGTTCCAAGCCCCTTTAGCGTATAGCGCCCGTCGCCGTCCGTCTCAGCCACTGGAATACGTTCCGGCGTTCCGGAAGCGCGAACCTGCGCCCCGGTGATCGGAGCGCCATGCGCGTCCAGTACCCGGCCCGATATCTCGCCGTTCCCGCTGTTGTACTCCAGCGGGGCGAGCGTACTAGATTCACCCGGTTGCACGGCAACCCGCTGTGCGACTTGTCCGGCCCCCAATATGCTCGCCGTGTAGGCGCCCGGATATACCGACGCGAAATGGAAGAAGCCGGAGCCGTCCGAGATCGACCGTTGAATCTCCCGGCCGTGTTCGTCGCGCAGGACGACTTCTACGTCCGCGCAAGGCTGCCATCCTCCCCGAACCACCTGCCCCTGGATGCTCCCGGTGGTGGCGCGCCGGGCAGTCAGTTGCAGATCGGGCAGGTCCTCACGCGAAACCCGGAATGGCCCCACGAGATCGCTGGTCCAGCCACCGCCGGAGATCTGCACCTTGATCTCCCAATCCGGCGAGATGCCGTCCGCTCGAAAGGAACCGTCTCGAAGAATAGGAATGGAGCGGTATCCCCCCGCGTCGAGACGCACTTCCAGGCGCGCGTCCTCCCATGTCGAGGATTCGGGGAACTCTACGTTCCCGGCGAGGCTTACCCCGCTGTCGAGCTCAAAATCGAGGTGCTCGATCACCGTGCCGTACTCGATTTGAATGGGCTCCGCCTCTTCGAATTCAAGCGGTATGTACCCGTTTCCCATGACGCGCTGTGGGCGGTATTCGCCGGGATGCAGGCCGGCAAACGAGTAGAACCCGTTCTCGTCCGCCATTACGGAATCGCTCCATACGCGCCTCCCTTCACGTAAGGTCACATCCGAATTGGGTATCGGCGTTCCGGTTCGCCCGTCGCGTATCTGCCCGCTGATCCGTCCGCCCGAACGAACTTCAACACGAACACCGTCGGTCAGGCGCCCGGGAAACACGGCAAACGGCGGGGACGTGACCACCAGGTTCGGGTGGCTGGGCAGGTCGACGATATTGCTCGGCGAAGCAACGCCTGCGATTGAGAAGCTCCCCGTCGCGTCGGTGGTCGCGAATCGATCTTCGTGCAATTCGAGAACGATTCCCGGCACGCCGGTATCCGTACCTGAATAGACCACGCGGCCCGCGACGGTTGCGCCTGGCTGAAGCTGGATCTCGCGCGGTGTTTCCTCAGGGTGCCGAAACTCGATTCGCCGGAATACATGTTCTCGAGAGTCGACATCGGCGCGCCAATGCCCCACCCAGGCGTGGCGCAGCACAAACTTTCCGTTTTCGTCGGTATGCACCGTGAAAAACTGCTTCATGGCATCCGTAAAGACGCGTACGTCCTCACCAACGCGCACGACGTAGGGCCGGATTTCGGCGCCCACAATCGGATTCCCGTCCACATCGGTGACGGCGCCGGTCAGGTCGCTGCTCTGCAGGAGTTTTAGGGTGCGTTCGCGCACCTGGGAACGGTCGGATCGCGCGGTAGCCTCGCTGAGGCCATATGCGTCCTGGGCAACGGCCTGCAGCAGGTATCGTTGCCCGTCCTGAAGACCTTCGATAACGAATCGTCCGTTGGAGTCCGAGATTGCTTCGTGGCGCGCGCCGAGATCCGCGTCTACGGTGTTGGCGGTAACGAGCAAATTCGGAATTGGATGGTCCGAATGATCAACCACGCGGCCGTGAACGATGCCGTCGCCCGACGCTGGCGCGATTGCGGGAGAGGCAGATTCCGCAGACGCCAGTGTGGAAACGGGATCACCCGATTGTTCGGCTGCGGAGTCCGGCGCGGTTTGTGGCGCGGCGGACGCCGCCTCAGGAGTGTTCGAGGCTGGGGGAGTCGGCGGCTGGCCGTTTCGGACCGGTATCAGCGTCACCGAAACAATGCCGGCCACAATGACCGTAGCCGCGCCCGTTTTCACCAGCACCGCGGTGGTCAGCATTCCCGCGCCCGCCGCGGCCGCGCTTGTCCCAAGCCACGGGACTGTCGCGCCCGCGATTAATCCGATAATCTTCCGGCTCCGCGCGGCCGACGATCCCTGTTCCTCCACCGTGTCGCGCAATTGCGCAAGCATCCGCTGGCTCAGAATATCCCGGGCGCGTTGAAGGCGCTTCTTGGCGGCTTCCGTGGAGATTTCGAGCTGCTCCGCGATCTCGCGGACCTTCAGGCCCGCGTAATAGTGGAGGAGCAAGATCTCGCGGTGTTCGGGCGGCAGGCCTTCGACGCGTTCCCTCAACAGCGCCCGCAATTCCGTGTCCGCGTGATTGTCCGGATCGCCCGGCGCGGGGAGTTCGGCGCCCTCCAGCGGAGTTTCTCTGCGTCGGCGCACGATCACGTCCGACGCGCGGTTGCGCGCGATTTGCAGTAGCCACGGACGAAACTTTGCCGGCTCTCGGAGGTCCGGGAGGCGTTTGAAGGCCGTCAGGAACGCGTCCTGCGTCACATCCTCGGCATCCGCCGTATTGCCAAGCATCCCGTAGGCAATCGCGAAGACCAACTGCTGATACTTTGTCACCAGGGGCGAAAAGGCCTCCCGGCGACCCCGGAGGGTGCGTTTGACCAGCCGGGCGTCGTTGGAGGGAAGAATCGAAATCATGCCGCTCAAATCTCCTTGGGTGTTGTACCGAGGAGACGGCCGGAATCGCAAACGGGGGACATCTTTTTCCGAAGTTAACTATTGACACCCGCGCGCCGACCGCGGATCATGACCGCGAATCGAGCCGGTAGTCCGCCGGCCCATATTCCCCGCTTCTCGGTATCTGCCAACGCCCATCAGAACAACCTCACGTATTCGTGAAAACCGAACAAGCGATTCC
Organism: Candidatus Hydrogenedentota bacterium; assembly: GCA_019637335.1. NCBI lineage: Bacteria > Pseudomonadati > Candidatus Hydrogenedentota > Candidatus Hydrogenedentota bacterium. Next base: position 609,470 of record JAHBVV010000001.1, read on the forward strand.
GTTGCTGCCCCGTGATTTCCGTGAGAATGCCCTTCTCCACAAAGACCTGAACGAGATCGTTTGCGGCTTTCTTCGAGAGACCGGTCATGCCCTGCACATCCTTTACCGCTACGACGGGTCGCTTAAAAAGTTGTGGCAACAGGTCCATGCCGTGCTTCGCCCGTTTGCCCATGGTCATGATACGCTCTTTTTCGATGGACTCTTTCAACTTGATAATCTTCTGAAGGGTTTCCACGGCGGTTTCGGCGGTCTGGGCGACACCGCTGAGGAAGAACTTGATCCACTGGGCGAGGTCGTCCCTGGTGCGAACGCCGGTCAGGTTGTCGTAGTAAAGACTCTTGTGCCGCTCGAAGTAGTCGGACAGATAGAGCAGGGGCTTGTCGAGTACGCCGCTGGAGACGAGATAGAGGGTGATGAGCAAGCGACCGATACGTCCGTTGCCGTCGAGAAAGGGGTGGATGGTCTCGAACTGGTAGTGGGCGATGGCAATACGAACCAGGTGGGGTACCTTGAACTCGTCGTTGTGCAGGAACTTTTCAAGATCCGCCATGAGATCGGGAACTTCGGTGTGTACCGGCGGAATGAAGACCGCATCGGAAGGGCTGGCGCCGCCGATCCAGTTTTGAGACGTGCGGAATTCTCCGGGGCTTTTATGTTCCCCCCGCGCACTGGCCAGGATGACATTGTGGGCGTTCCGGATGAGTCGATTGGAAAGGGGTAGGTTCGTCAGTTCGTTGATGGCGCTGTTCATGGCGGCCACGTAGTTGTTCACTTCCCGCCAATCGTCACGCCGCTCGGGGGCGATGTCTTCCTCGCCGATCAGCGCTTCTTCCACCGTGGTCTGGGTGCCCTCGATGCGGCTGGATTCGACGGCTTCCTTGAAGATGTGCATCCGAATGAACATATCCGTATCGGGGACGAGCCGGGAGAAGGAGTTTAACTCGCCCAGTTTCAGGGAGGCGCGCTCCAGGAGCTCATTGATGCCCTCGTCTGTCCAGACAAATACATGGTTAATTCGTTCGGGCACGAAGTAGCGGTATTCGTAGCCTTTTCGGTACGTGCCCGCCTTGAAATCCTTGATGTCCATCGTTGCTCCAAAGTAAACTAAAATCTTGATTAGTTTACTTTAATGCATAAAAGTAAACCAAGATAGTTCCTGGTTTACTATCTCTCGCTCAAAGCGTCCTGATTCAGGGCCACCTTCGCCAGATTCTCCAAGAACGCCTTATCGAGCTGCGTCTCCGCCTTCAGCGCCCCGAAGCGCTCGTCAAAGTTCGAGTCGTCCTCTTCATCCGGTAGGCCGACATAGCGGGACGGGCTGCTGGTCCCCCCCGAAAGCCGCAAGCATCCCGCGGCGGGCGGCGTCCCTCTATGGCCGGCCCGGGGGGGATCGCGCGCCACACAACCGCGCGATGGAGAAAGGATAGCGCGCCCCGCCCGCCGGTGCAAGGCGGCGGGATCGGTGAAGGGATCGCGGGCTGTCGCTCGGAACTCCCGGATCTTGCCTCTACCAGGATTTTGGAATACCCCGGTGGTTCAAAAAGAATGGCGGTGGTTCTGAAGACCACGGCTTCGTTGCCGCCGGCAGGCCGAAGGTCCGCCGGGGCGGAAATGCCCGCGATCCTTTTTTGCGAGCAGCACCGGCGTGGCCGTGTTCGTGGGCGATTGGGCCTTGATGCAGTTGTGGCTGTTCTGGGTGGCCCCCATTGTCGGCGCGGCGATTGGCGCCGTGCTCTACAAGGCCCTGGCCGAAGAGAAATAGCGCCGGCGGGCCGCGTTATGCAGGTGCGTGCGTGCGGGGGCTGGGCCGCTCAGTACCCCGCGCACATGTACCAGCGGATCCCTTCCTTGTCGAAGCGATCCAGGATGCACTCGTATTCGCGAAGCTCCGCCGCAATGGATTCGCCGTCTTCGAGGGCGTCCGGATTCGCCTCCAGGTGGGCCGCCAGCGCGCGCACCGTCTCAAGGCCGTCCGCCGCGCTGAACCACGTCAGCTCCGGCATCTCCGGAAGGGCGTAGCCCTCGTAGTGCAGGCTGGCCTGCAGCGCTTCGGTGTCTTCACTGCGGAAACTCGAGAGTGATCGCACGCGCAGCTTCTTGCACAGCCGGTCGAGCGCCGCGTCGTTCGAGCTGCCCAGGCAAATGCCGGGCGTGTAGTGGTCGAACCCGTCGATCTCGCGTTCGGGGACAATGTACAGCGGGGCGTTCTCGGGGTTCAGTTCCTTCAGGTGCAGATCCATGCTCGGGTTACTCCGTGTCCGGGCGTCGGGGCGCGTCCCGGATTTCGTTGTACGCTTCACCATCTAGTCCCGGCTCCCCCGGGCGCGGGGAGCGGGCGTGGCCCGTGGCCGGGCCGCTGCGTGCGCCGGTCGGGCGGCGCTCGTTCGCGCGCCGGGCTGTGGGGAGGGGTCCGCGAAAGCCCGTGCGGCTCGCCTGCCTTGCGTGCGCTGTACAGGCGTGAAGCCGTAAGTATAGCATACACGGAGGGCAAATTGGGACCCCGAGATTCTCACTATTGACAGACGCGCCCCCGGATCGGATAATCCATACAGGCAATGGGTTGGTCCGGGTGTGGAGCGCTGCAATGAAGACCAACGCAATCTATATAGCGGACACCTCCGCCATGGAATACCGCCCGGGGCCCGTGTGGCGCACGTGGCGGCGGCAGTTTCGCGCGGCCATGCGCGCGCTCGCCCCGCCCGCGGGTCCGGCGTGGTATCGGCTGGTTTATTGGTGGATTGCAACGCCTTCTGGCCTGTTTGCGAATTTTTTCGTCTGGTTTGCCGGGTCAAACGCCTTCGGGGCGTCGTTCTTTGTTGTATGGCTTTTATTATCGGTTTTTGTTCCTTCCGCCCTGGTTTATAGCCGGACCGTGCCGCCACCAGACGACCGCCAGTCCTGATCCCGCACCGCGCTTTCTTCATACCTCCCCGATCCCGTAGACTACGGATAACGTTCCAACAGTTTCGCTCTCCGGGGTCACGCCATGAATCGATTCGCCTGCCGCCGCCCGCTCTTCGCCGTCCTTCTCGCGCTTCACGCGCTGTCCGCCGCGACCGAACCCATCCTTACCCACAGCGCCGACTTCGCCCGCGTGGCGCCCGCGCGCTGGGTGGCGGAGGGTTGGCGCGTCGACAATCCCGACCCGGGCGCGGTGGCGATCGCGGCGGATGGGGCCGTCGCCTTCGTGGTCACCACGCCGAACACCGCCATGGCGTGGACCCTGACCTGCGAGCCGATCTGGATGGAGCCCTTCCGGACACTGGCCTTGTCTTACTTCGTGGAAGGGGTCCCGGAAGACACGAGCGGCGTTTTTATCGAGCTGTTCGACGGCTCCACGGGCCCCATCACGCCGGGCGCCACGAACACGGAAAATCCCCTGGCCAGCGGCGGGCGCCACGCCTGCGGGACCTATACGCCCGGCCTCCACGTGGAGTTGGTGGACCTCGGGGCCGTCGAAAACCTCGAGCGCGTTGGCGAGATCACGATCACCGTCCGCGCGGGCGCCGATCCCGTCGCGGTGCGGCTGAACCAGCTCGCCTTTCTCGCCGATCCGGTGTCGCCCGGCGCCTTGCCCGCGCCCGAGCTATTGCGCCTCGAAGGAGGGGAGCAGCCCCAGGTGGCGCTCGCCCTGCCGGAGGAACACCGCGTACCGCTCCAGGACCTGGCGAAGGCGCTCGGCCTCGGGCCAGATGTGCTGGCGCCCGGTCCCTCAGCCATCGCCGGGTTCCCATTCACCCTCGCCGCCGAGGCCGCCGTGACGCCCACCACGCGCGGCGGCGCCCTGGCGATGGCCCCATCGGGATCTGGGGACACGCTCGCGCTCCTCATCGGGACGCGCCTTTGGGGCAACGCGGAAGGGTGGTACAGCGCCGGCGATCGCGCGCCCCGGGATCGAGCCCCGGGCGCGCACCAGGCCCGAATCGCGCTGCGCTACGCGGACGGCGCCATCGAAGGGGCCATTCCCCGGCATGCGGCAACCGGCGCGGTCGGGCTGGTGGCCGGTATCGCGGCCTACACCGTTCCGATCGACCCCGAGCGCGAACTCGCCGAGATCAGTCTCGTGGAAGAGATGTCCTACGGGCAGGTCGCCCTCATCGCGGCCTCGGTGCTGACGCGCGGCGAGGATCCCGTTGCGGACGCGTCCGCCGTGGCGCCCGAAGTGAAGCTCCCCGCCGCAGCCGAGTCCGATCCGCCGGGATCGATCCGCGTGGAGGCTGGAGGAACGCGTCTTGTCGTGGACAGCGCGGGCCAGGTGATCCAGCTCGCCGGGGCCGATGGTCACGTCTGGGGCGGCGCGCCGTTTTCGCTCCTCGAGGTCGCGCCGGATGCCGAAGCCGCGCCCCTCGCGCTTGAAGTCCTGGAGACCACGGTATATCCCGAAGGCGATCGCGCAACCATCCGCTGGCGTGCGCCTCACGGGGCGCCGGCGGGCGCGCAGGAAGCCTCGCTCACCATCACCGCGCAGCCCGGCGGCGCGCTGCGCCTCGACGCGGAACTTTACAACCCCGGCGACGCGCCGTGGACCCCGCATGTGGCGCTGCCCGCGCTTCCCGGCCTCCGCGCGAGCCGCGGCGGCCCGCCGGCCTACATGCTGCCCGCGCGCAGCGCGCTGAACGACACCGCCCCCGTCTCATTGTCGGAAGTCTACGGGGGCCGCTTCCCGCTCCAGTTTATGGATGTCTACGACGCCACCCACGGCGGCGGCCTGGCCTGCATCGTGCTCGACGACACCCGGCGCCGCAAGTGGTTCGAGTTCTCGCAGGACGCCGACGGCGTGTCGCAGATGGCCGTGCGCTACCGCAATCTGGAAATCGCGCCCGGGGAGCACCTCGCGCTGCCGCCGGTGCTGATCCGCCCGCACGAAGGTGATTGGCGCGCGCCCTTCGCGGAATACCGGGACTGGGTGCGGACGGCCTTCCCCCGCACGCGTACGAACAGTATGCGCGGCGTCTTCTACTGCCGCCGCGATTATCCCCTCGGCGGCACGACCTACCTGTACGACGTGGCGAAACCGGCATACTCCTACGACAAGCTCATCTCGGAGTCGAACTGGGCCTTCGGCGGGACCGACATGATCGACATCTCCGGGTGGGCCTATAACGAAGAAATCGGGCGCGTCGGCACGTACCTGCGCAACGATCTCGGCGGCCTCGAAGCGCTGGCCGCCGGCGTGCGCGCGGGCCATGCGCGCGGCGTGCAGACCGGCCTTTACATCGAGGGCTACCTGCTCGACAGGCGCGCGGCGACGGCGGAGGAGGGCCTGGCGAACTGGCAGCTGGTTCGCGCCGGCGGCCAGCCCGCGTGGTGGCCCGGGGAGATGGAATTCTTCTGCTGCCCCGGCGCCCCCGGCTGGCGCGAGAAGCTCGCGTCCGACATCGCGGCCGTCGCGGCGGCCACCGGCGCGGACGCGGTCTACGTCGATCAACTCGGCATTCTCGATCCCGGGAAGGAGTGCTGGGCGGAGAACCACGGGCACCCCGTGCCGTCGAATCCGATCGACGAGGAAATCGGCCTGCTGATGCGCGTCCGCGAGGTGTTGGACACCGTGAAGCCGGACTGCGCGATCTACATCGAGCACCTGCCCTGCGACGCCATGACGCCCTACATCGACGGCGCCTTCAACCTCGGCATGAAGCACACGCGCCACGCCCTGGGGCCCACCAAGCTGCCGCTGCACCGCTACCTCACGCCGGATATCCCCGTGTTCGAAATGGTCGCCCACGGTATTCGGCCCATCCCCGCCGAGGCGGACGACCTCAAGTTGAGCTTTTTCCACGGCCTCGGGCTCTGGCTCAAGGGGCGCGGCGGCTCGTGGTACAGCGAGGGCTTCCGCGCGCTCGCCCCGGCTTTCCACGAGGTGCTCGTCGCGCATACCGATTTCTTCCGTTCGCCGGATGCCGCGCCGCACATCGACACCCTGCGGGAAGGCGTCTACGCCAACCGCTTCCCCCACGGCGATCGGGTGCTGTACACACTCTACAACGCCACGCCGGACACACTGACCGGGCCGATCCTCGCGGTTCCCCCGGGCAGCACGATGGAAACCCTTTACGCCGCCCCGCCGCTGGCCCTGTCCGTGCAAGATGGCAAGCTCATCGCCGAAGGGTTCCTGCCAGAAGAAGTGGCCGCCGTGCTGGTCACGCCATAGATTTCCGCGCGCTGCTCGGAGGATTTACGGCCCGGCCTTGGCAGGCAACTCCCGCACATTGGCGGTAAGACGCGTGAATGTCCCCGGCCCACGCGCCGCTGGCCAGTTTTTTTTGAGCCTCACGCAAATTCGGCCACTCTGCTTTCGGGAGAAAAACGGGCTTGACATTTCGTTGGAATCTGCTATAATGCAATGCAAGGTACCTTGCAACGCACTTTAGCGATCCTTTTCGAGGACTTCATGGTCAGCGGTCAAAACGAGCTGAATCTGGGCAACTGGACCACCCAGTTGCGTAAGGGCCTGCTGGAGCTGTGCATCGTCAACCTGCTCGCCCGCGGCGAACTTTATGGCTACGATCTGGTGAAGCGCGTTACGGCTATCCGCGGCATCGTCGTGACCGAAGGCACCATCTATCCCCTCCTCTCTCGCCTGCGAAAGAGCGGCCTTTTGGAAACGCGCACGGAGGAGTCGCCCAATGGACCGGTGCGCAAGTATTACCGCCTGACCCCGGCCGGGGAGCGGGCGCGGGAACTGATGAACGCGTGCTGGCAGGATGTGGAAATAGGCGTAAACGGCCTTATGAGAAAGGAACCTACCGATGACGCATTGGACACCTGAAGCGGAACAGCGCCTGGATTCCTACCTTGCCGAGGTTTTCGAACTCGCGCGCTCCCAAGGTGAGGCTGGCGAGGATTTTCTGGGAGATCTGCGAACCCACATACGGAGCGACGCGGAAGCGATTGCGGGTGGCGTCGTGACGCTGCAACATCTGGTACGCGCGCTGGCGAATTCGGGCACGCCGCATGACGTGGTGGGGCTCGATGCCGCCGGTCCAGCGGCGGCGAGGGCCGTGCCGCCACCCATCCCTCCCGCAGGCGCCCACTTCGCGCCCGAGCCCGCCGGCCCGCCGACGGTCGTGGTGCAAAAAGCACCGGCTTTCAGCGGGACGAGGAACTGCCTTATTATAGGGCTGATTTGCCTAGTCGCTATACCGTTTGTATTGGCGATCTTCGGCACCCTCGCCGCGGTACTGCTGCCCGCGCTGTCGCGATCACGGGAGGCGGCACGCCGTGCGAGTTGCCAGAATAATCTGAAGCAGTTGGGATTAGAACTTTACACCTACGCGGACAGGCACGGCGGCCGGCTTCCCCCCCTGTCCGGCGCGGGGAATCATTTCGTGTTCGACGGGGCGTTTCAAGCGGGGATCAACCCGGATCTGCTTCAGTGCCCGTCGGATGGCGAGACCTCGAACCTGGACTACATTTACCTGGGGTATGCCGTGCGCGATCAGGAGGAGTTGGAGGCCCTGCTGAATGCCTATAACGACGCGGGCGGCGAGGGGGACGCGCCCATGTCCCAAGACGCTATTTCGATTCCCGGTGGCACTTTGGAACTGCTGCAAATGGGGCGCCCCGAGTCCGCCCGTATCCCCGTGCTCGTGGAATGGGGAGACCATCACCATCCCAGGGGTGGCAACGTGCTCTACCTCGATGGCCACGTGGAATTCATAAAGTTTGGAAGCCGGTTTCCCATGACCGATGAATTCTTCGCGGCCGTGAAAAGTCTTGGCGAGTAGGCTCTTTGCGGCTGTTGCCGCGCTTGCGCCGTCCGGAGCGAGCGTTACTCCACCGGCTGCCCGAACATCAGCATGAGTGTAAACAGGGCGCCCACAATCGCGGTGAATATGAGCTGGAAAATGGCGGGGAAGAGGAAGAGAAGCTGTTTGCCCGAATCCGAAACCGTCTCCATGGCGGTACCCTCCAGAAGTATGGCCCCCAAACTCCACGATACGCCTTCCGCGCGCAATCCGCAAGCCTGTTCGCGCGCTGGTCAACTGTACGGCGGAGCCGCCGGCCTTACATCCTTAACGCGTGACGGTACGCGTCATGAACGGCTGTACCTTACCCAGGGGACTGCCTCCGGCTGGCAAGTGGGCCAACGTCCTATCCCGATGCCGCCGATCCAGCCGGTGGCTGTACCCCAAAGAGCCCATTGATCCTGCCCGTGCGATCAGCGGATCACCGTGCGCTCGATTCCCGAGGTGGTCGGCGCGGTGGCGCCGCCGAGCCGGTCCCGCCGTTCCTTCAGCGCCTCCGGCGCCGCGCCACGGCTCTCGGCGGCGTCGATCAGCGCGGCGGCGCGGGCGTTCTCCCCGGCCGCAATGGCCAGGTCCGCCAGGCGCAGCCACGGCTCGGGGCTGTCGGGGTGGGCTTGCTGGGCGGCCTCCAGGTAGGCCTGCGCGCGCGGCGGCTGGCGCAGTTGCATGGCGATTTCGGCGAGCTTCACCTCCGGAATCGCGGCCGCGCCCCCGTGCCGGAGGTAAGCCTCGGCGGCGTCCCACAGGCCGCCCGCGGCGGTGCGTGTGGCGAGTTGTTCCCAGGCCGCCGCGTTGCCCGCGCGGCTGGCGGCGCGCTCGGCGAGAAACTGATCGGCGCTCTCGATCCGCGCGCTGGCGAAGCCAAGCAGCGCCCAGGCGGCGTCCTGCGCGGGGGCGGCGTCGATCACGTACTGCAGGAGGTAGAAGGCGGACAAGGCGCGCCCCTCGGCAAGCAGCCGCTCCGCACGGAGAATCAGCCCCTCGGGGGCGTCCGGCTGCTCGCGCAGTATGGCCTCGGACCGCTGGCTGAGCATTTGCGCCTGCTCGGCCACACCCTGATAGAACTGCAGCGATTGCGACATCGGGTGCTCCTCCTCGCCCCCCGTGGCCGCCTGGAGCAGCGGCAGGGCGAGATCGAGTTCGCCGACGGCCGCGGCAAGCATGCCGTAGCGCGCCTGGGCCACCGGCGGCAGCTCGCCGAGCCGATCGGCGCGCCGAAACGCGCGGAACGCCGACGCCATGGCTTCGCGGCCGCCCTCGCCTCGGGCAAGCTGTTCGTGCGACAGGCCGAGGTAGACGGCGATTTCCTGATCTTCGGGCAGCCGCGGGGCGGCGGAACCCAGCAGGCGCGCCGCCTCGGGGAAATCGCCGCGTTCAAAGGCAATGATGCCGAGGTTCTTCTCGGCTTCCGGATGTTCCGGGTCCCGCTCGATTACGTTGCGCCACGCGTTCGCCGCCGCCTCGAGGCGGCTGGTCTGCTGAGCTTCATCTTCCGCTTGCGCCGCCAGGCGCGCGCGGGTCTCGTGGTAACGGCCCAGCTCGGCCCACGGAACGGCGGACTCCGGGTTGCGCTGCGCTTCCGCCTCCCAGATCAGTTCGGGGGATTTCCAGGTATTGGTGGCTTGGAACGCCAGCACCCCCAGCACGATCACCGCCACGGACGCGGCGGCGCCGGCGGCGCGGTAGACGCCGGGCGAGGGGATCTGGAGCAGGCCCCAGGGCAAAAGAACGGCCAGCGCGGCCAGCGGAAGGTACAGGAATCGCACATCGCCCTGGAGCGAGGCGTCGCCATAGCACGCCGCGCCGAGCGCCGCGAAGAGGAACCACAGCGCAACCTGCGGGAGAACCGCGATCCCCCGGAGCGTTGCGGCGACCCCGGCCATCAGCAGCGCGAACGCCAGCACGCCCACGACCAGACCGCCGGGTTCGGGAATCAGCGAGAAGCCGAAGGGCCAGATCACGGCGATAAGCCCCTGGCCACAGAGGCCCAGGAAATTCCTGAACGCTTCCACGAATCCCGCCGCAACGACGCCGGGCGCAAAAACTCCCGCGGCCTGACCGGTAATCCAGCAGACAGCCATCGTCGCGGCCAGGACGGGCAGCGCGATCCGGCGGGAGCCGTAGCCATCTTCCTCACCCTCGCGCCGAAGGACGAGAAGCGCCATGCCGGCGGCGGGCAGCAGAATGGCGGATGTATCGCTGCCGAACGCGAGCACGAAGCAGCCCACGGCGCCGGCCAGGTGAAGTGGAAAGTTCGCGGAGCCGTCCGCGCCGCGCAACAGGAGCAGCAGCCCGCCCAGGCCGAAGAGGGACGCCTGGAGCACAGGGTACGCCGCCAGGTAGTTCACCGTACCGGAGAGCGCCGGGTGAGCGACGAAGACCAGGCCGGCCAGCATGGCGACGACCTCGGGCGCGCCTTTGGGCAGCAGGCGGCGCGCAATAAGAAAAACAAGGATCGCGCAACAGAGGTGCAGGAGCAGCGCGAAGCCGTGCAACGCGTCCGTCCGGCCCGCGGACAGGGCGCAGATCAGCGCGAGCCCCGGCGCGGAAAGGGGCGACGTCGGCATCATCTCGACCGCATCGGGCGAGGTCACGATCCGGTGCAACGCCTGCGAATCGTGGAGCAGGCGGAGGTCGGCGCCATGCAGGGGAATGCTGAAACTACCCAGATAGACCAGAAACCCGAATGCGGCGATGAGAAACGCGCTGATCCAGACTTGCGCCGCCTCCGTGCCCGAATCCCCCTTCAGCACGCCGCTTGCCAGGCGCTTGTCCAGGGTGGCGTTCCCCGTGGATTCTTCTTCCGCGACCGGCTGGCCGTTCTCTTTTTCAACCACTGCAAGGTACTCCATGTCGCGGGACGGCGGCGGCTTTTTCCGAAACAGCCCCGCAGCGGCCATCACCTGACTCAATAGGGTTTGAACGCGATTCAGCGGCGATTATAATGGATGAACGCCGGGCGATGGCAATTGCCGGTACTTCGGGCGCCGCGGATGGCGCCCGCGCGGGCGTCTAAAAGGAGAAGTTACCCCATGATCGCGTTTTCGGAATCACAAATCGCTCAGTTTCACCGCGAGGGCTTCATCGCGATCGACGCCATAACCACGCCCGGGGAAATCGATCAGATGCGGGCGCTGTACGACGAGCTTTTCGCGGCCCAGACGGGTCGGGAGGCGGGCGATCACTTTGACCTCGCGGGTACGGACGAGGACGGCGCCGCGCCGAAGCTTCAGCAGATGCTGAATCCCTCGCGCTACGCGCCGGACTTCGATACGCTGGCGATCCGGCGGAACGCGCTCGCGCTCGCAACGCAGTTGCTCGGCCCGGGCGCGGAAGCGCAGGGCGATCACGCGATCCTGAAGCCGGCGGGGCATGGCGTGGCGACGCCGTGGCACCAGGATGAGGCGTACTGGAATCCGGAGTTGTCCTACAACGCGCTGAGCGTATGGGTGCCGCTCCAGGAGGCGACGCTGGAGAATGGGTGCATGCAGTTCATCCCGGAAAGCCACCGGCGGGACGTGCTACCGCACCATTCCATCAACCACGACCCGCGCATTCACGGGCTGGAGGTGGACGACGCCGTGGACGCGTCCCGGGCGGTCGCCTGTCCCCTGCCGGCGGGCGGCGCGACGTTTCACCTCGCCCGCACCTTGCACTACGCCGGGCCGAACCGCTCCGCCGTGCCCCGGCGCGCCTACATCATGATGTTCGGCACGCCGCCCGTTCCAAGTCCCGGAGCGCGGCGCTTCCCGTGGCTTGAAGCGCGGCAGACCGCACGCGAAGCCCGGGCCGCCGGGCAAACCGGCTGATTCCGGCGCGCCACCGGCGGCCTTCCGCCGGTGGCGTCGCCAGCGTGTGGGCGATCAGTGATCGTGGCCGCCGCTGTGCGCGTGCCCGTGGTCCAGCTCCTGCTGGGTCGCTTCGCGCACCCCCTCCACGCTGACGGCGAAATGCAGGCGCTCGCCCGCCAGGGCGTGGTTGCCGTCAACGGTCACGGTGTCGTCGTTGATGGCCGTAACACGAATGGGTACCGGGCCCGCGTCGGTCTGGGCCTGAAACATCATGCCAATCTGAATGTCCTCCACGCCGCCAAACGCGCTCCGGGGCACATCCTGCACAAGTTCGGCGCGGTGCGGGCCGTAGCCGTCTTCCGGGTCGATGGTCACCTCCATCGCGTCCCCCGCCGCCTTGCCTTCGAGCGCGGCTTCGAGACCCCGGATTATCCCGCCGCTGCCGTGCAGGTATTCCAGGGGTTCCCGGCCTTCGGAGGTGTCGATGGTTTCGCCCGCGTCATTTTTCAGCGTGTAGTGAATACCGACCACCGCCTTGTCTTGAATTTGCATGATTTGCCTTTCGTGGGTTCGGAGCGGCACGGATTGCCGCCCCTCCAGGGCCACCATAACATGAATGGGGGCGGATATCCCAAGTGGGGCCGAATTCAGGGCGTTTTTCAGCCCGGTGACGCAGCGACGTGGGCCGGCCAGGTTATCGCACCATGGGGTCGGTCCCGTTCAGGAATTCTTCAAGGTTGGTGTAGCCGTCTCCATCGGGGTCGCCGTTGTGATCCGGTGTATCGGGATCCAGCCCGTGGGCCGCTTCCCAGGCATCCGGCATCCCGTCGCCATCGCGGTCGGCGGGCGGCGCCGCGCCTTCAAGCCGGGGCCACCCGCCCGCGTCCTCCACGCGATCCAGCAGCGCCCCATTACCGGCGCGAACCAGCGCAATCACGCGCGCATCGGCGGCGTCGCGCGCCGGAAGAATCGCGCCCGCGCCGTCCAGCACCGCGGCGCGCGCCGCATCCGCGCTGGTGGTGGTCACCGGCGCGGTGTCGAAGGGGATGGCGCGGGGTTTGCCGCCACGGATCGCGCCCACATTGGCGTCGCTGTAGTGCTCGCACGTATCCGTCGCGTTGAAGGGCGTGTCCGGGTGGTGGTTGCCGACAAAATTCATGCGCACGGGGTCCTCGGCGGAATAGCCCTGGCCGCCCTGATACATCACGTTGTTGCGGAAGTCGAAAAGGATGCTGCCCTCGCCGTAGGTCCCCGGCCGGGGTGATCGCGACCGGTGGAAGGCGTAGAGGTTGTGGTGAAAGCTCACGGCGCCGTTGGCGCGGATGAGGGAGCCGTAGCCGTGCTGGCCCTTGCCGTGGGTGCTCTCGTTGAGGCTCTCGCTGATGATACACCACTGCACCGTCACGTCCGTGATGCCCGCGCCGGAAACCGAGAGGACTTCGTCGTTCGCCCAGCTCGCGGAGCAATGATCGAGGATGACGTTGCGGCTCGGCGCGGCGATGGACAGGGCGTCCGTGGACCAATCCCTGCCCTCCTTCGCCAGCGCGCGGCCCACCTCGTCGCCCGGGCGGCAACGCAAATGCCGCACGATAACGTCGTGGGTGCGAATCACCACGCCATGGTTTTTCGTGGCGACACCGCCGCCCGGCGCGCTCTGGCCCGCAATCGTGACAAACGGCTCCTGCACCGAGAGCGCGGCCTTGAGTTCAATCGTCCCGGACACGCGAAACAGGATGGTGCGCGGGCCTGGCGTATCCACAGCGGCGCGAAACGATCCCGCGATGGGCGTGTCGCCGGGCGCATAATCCTCCAGCGTCGTCACAAACAACACCACGCCCCCGCGCCCGCCCGGCGTAAACGCGCCCGCCCCCTCAGCCCCCGGAAAAGCCGGAAGAGGGCCCGCGGGGACGAGCGCGGGAAAAAGCGCTATGCACAGCAAAAGAATGATCGATTCAGGTCTTGATTTCATGGCGCTCCACAGCAATTCGCCTTACTTGATTTGACAGTTCGGGCCGATCGAACGGAATCCATAGCATCATTTTCCCGCCAGCTTCGCAATCTGCGCCTCGTCCAGCGCGCGCCCGTAGATCCGCACATCCTTCATACGCCCGTTGAAGTAGTCGTGCTGGCCGAGACCTATCTTGAGCGGCGCTTCGTTGTCAATGTCGATCGCGGCGCCGGTGCGCTCGTTGGTCTTCTGGCCGTTGAGGTAGAGGGCCAGCGTATCGCCCTTACGTTGCGCGGCGAGGTGGACCCAGCCGGGCGGCAGTTCGTGGTCGTGACTGATGCAGGCGCCGGTCTCGTAGCGGAGTACGCGGCCGGACGGCAGCACGCCGCAGTACAGTTTCCCGTCATGCACCGCCATGCTCCAGGCGCGGCGGTACTGGACGTCCGGCGTGGTATCGAGGCGCCCCGTGTCGGTCCAGGTCTGTCCGCCGTCATAGCGGTAGACGTGCGCGAGCGGGAGCGTGCCGGCGTAGAGCTTGCCGTTGTACACCGCCATCCCCATGCTCTCCTTCTCCTCGCCGAGCGGGCCGCGGTCGTCCCAGTCGCCGGGGGCGCGGAGCACGAACACATTGCCGATGGGCCAGGTGCCGACGAAGAGCTCGCCCTGGTGCTGCATGAAGGAGTAGGTCTGGGTCGTGTCGCGCGGCGTGCCGCAGTCGGTCCAGCCGGGGTTGTCGAAGCGGTAGACGCCGGAATAGCCCAGGTCGAAGCCGGTGCCGTAGAGGTGGCCGTTGTGCACGCCGAGCGCCTCGACGCGGCCGCCGGGGTTCCCGAGATCGGTCCACTGCGTGCCGCCCTCATAGCGGAAGAGGCCGGCGGGAGCATACAACGACGACGCATAAAGGTGGCCGTTGAACGACGCCAGCCCGTAGATGGCCTCGATGTCGCCGAGCTTCCCGCAATCTTCCCATTCCATCCCGCCCTTGTAGCGGTAGACGCGACCGCCGGGAAGCTCGTTGCCCGCGTCGCCCAGCGCGGAGCCGCCGGATCGGTAGTGCGACGCGGCGGCGTACAATTCGCCGTTGTGGACCGCCAGCGCGGACACGGCGTTGCTCGGATAGGGCACGCCGCAGTCTTCCCACGCCCCGTCCCCTTTGTAGCGGTAGACATGCCCCGCCTCGTCCTTCGCAAACTCAAACGTGCCCGCGTACAGATCGCCCTCGAACACGCAGAGCGCCATCGGATACACGGCGTTGCCGGGGCGCCCGCAATCCTCCCAGCCCCGCGGCGCCGCGCCATCGTCGATCCCGAAGAACACATTGCGGTAATTCGATTGCGCGCACACGACGCCGTGGTAGTTCATGATGCCCAGGTTCAGGCCCCTGCGCGCGGCGGGGTCGAACTTGGTGACGAGATCGCCCAGGGTGTCGTCCAGAACGGCCTCGGTGTGCAGCCACAGGCTGATCGTGAAGTCGGACGCCCCCGGATTCAGGGCGTCGCTGTGGGGAACTTCCAGATACGATGCGCGCCCGTCGAATAGTGCCCCGTTGTCGCCCTCGAAAATGACCCCGTGCGCCGTGGCGTGGAGCCCCTGGCCGGCGGCGTCCCGCGCATCCACGGCGAGGGGCCAGTGCGCCACGAGACCGTCATCCGCCGGAGTTCCGCTGGCAATCAAGAGGAAAAACAACGAGGCAAGATACTTCGAGGGCATAAGGCGTAATCTCCGGTGGTTTGCCCGTATTGAAACACAGCGCGGCGCGGGATACAAGCGCGTCTAATCCGCGCGCCGGCGAAAGCGCGCGACTACCAGCCCGAAGCTCCCGCCGATGAAGAGGGCGAGCCCCGCGATCTGCGCGGGGCCGCCGGGGCGGCGCTCCACCGCGACGGCGATGCCGTTGGGCGCGAAGGGATTCTCCTCGGCCAACCCGAGCACCCAGCCATCCACGCGGGCGCGGACGCCGGGTTCCAGGGTAACGTTGGCGTACTCGGACCCGTCGGGCAGGATCGCCGCGATGCGGTAACGCGCATCGGGTGGGGGTTGCTCGCGCTGGTACTGAACGCGGACCCCGCCGATCGTCTCCAGCAGGCCCTCGTGCAGCGCGATGTCTCGCTCCCCGAAACGAGCGTAGGCCGCGCTGACGGCGTCGCCCGCCACGGCCACAGCGGCGGGCATGGCCTGCGCCACCTGGACCGGCAGGCCATCCGGCGGGAGTTCCCAGGTTTCGCCGGTCGCCAAATCGCGATCCATGGCGGGTTGATCCCCCACGATCAACCTGCCGTGGACGCGATCCTCGCGCGCCGTGTGAATCAGCAGGACCCGCCCGACCGCTGCGGGGTCGTCAAGCAGCATTTCATCGGCGTCGCCGCGATCATTGGCGCGTACCGCGACCTCCTCGACGTTTTCCGCGCCGTCCGTCACACGCAGGAGGATGTGGCCCGCGTCGCGGCGATCGGCGCGCAGGGTTACGGTGCGCCCGTCGCGCAGGCGCAGGCCGGTTCCCGGGATGAAACTCTCCAGCCACTGCACCGCCGGGCCGTCGCGAACGCCCCAGCGCGCGGCGTCAATCTCGTCCAGCGCATCGGGCCGCGCGCCGCCGGCCTCGCCCCACGTGAAATGCACGGCGAGATCGTCGCGCACGGCGCGCCAGCCGCCCGCTTCGAGGAGCAGGACATCCCCCCCGCCCGGGGAGTCCGCGCCGATTCGGACCGCCACATGCGGCGCGCCGCCCGGACGCCGGATCAGGCCCTGCCACGGCCCGATAAACGCGATCTTCAGGACGTCGCCATCGAGGCCAATGGTGGCGCCGGGCGCGATCGGTTCCGTGCGCGCGCCGTCGGGGGTCTCGATGCGGATCAGGTGATTCGGCGCCTTCTCTTCGATGATCTCGGCGCTCTCCAGCCGCAGGGCAAAGGGCAGCACGAGGCCGTCGTACTGTTGGTCCTGCCGCAACACCCGCGCGACGCGGGGATTGTCGAACATCAACAGCTCGGGCGGCACATTGCGCTGGGCGAGGCCCAGGGTGAGCCCGCCCGCGGCGGGGCGGAAGGCCAACTGCTCGGCGCCCCCGCGTTGCAGCACCACAACGCCGGAAAAGGCCTGGAGCGCGTAATAGAGGGTTCCGGCGACAAGAAACAGCGCGCCGAGGTAGAGGCAGGAGAGATACAGTCGCTTGTTGGGACACGAAGCCATGCCACGAGTATGGCAGGCCGGCGCCCGAAGCGGCAATGCGCGGCAGGGCAATCGCATCTCAGTATGGTCGCAAGCCTGAGTCGATTTGGAGCCGGTGTGTATGGAGCGCCGGCGGCTCGCCGGCAAGGCGCCGAAGGCGCCAGAACACGATGCCGGAATCCTCCGACGTCTCGCGGCATCTGATGTAACGGTGGCATTTCCAGAACGCTGTCTTGCGCCGGCGGCGCAATCTGCCGGCGGGCCGCCGGCGCTCCATAGTTGCACGTACCTTTATTCAGCAAGTCGCTTTGGTTTGGCCACCGTGCTTGGTTCGGCTAAAGTGCTACCCTTGCGGGTGTATCGTATGGCGCCCGGCTCGAACTGGAAGTCTGGATGCGATTGCCCCGCAAACCGCGGCGCGGCCGCTTCTCCCGGCCATCCGGATCAGAAGATGAAGGGGCTCGCCAGGTGGGTCTCGGGGACCTCACGATAGCGGGCGCCCGCCAGGAACAGGTCGACCAGGGCGGTGGCGAGCTCCGGGGAAAGGCGCGTTTCGGTCCGGTGGAACTTGGCCATCATGTGCATGTCCATCAGGCCGAGGAACACGAGCGTCAGGGACTGGCTGTCGCCGCCCGAAAGTTCCTGGTTCGCCAGGCCGTCTTTGATGACGTGTTCGACGGCCTTGAAGCGCTGCCGGATGAGCTTGTTGCGATCGAGAGGCGGCCCCTGGTGCGGCGGGGCGAAGAGCGCCTGCAGGATAAGGCGCACGAGCTGGGTGTTCTCCTCGGCGAGGGCGAAGGCCGCGGAGATGATCGCCTTCAGGCGCTCGACACAGGTCCCCTGCCGCTGGCTGGCTTCCTCGATGCGGGAAATGAGCTGGCTGAACATGGTCTCGAAAACGCGCCGGAATAGATCTTCCTTGTTTTCAAAGTAATAGTACAATACGGGCCGCGTAACGCCCGCGCCTTCGATGATCTCGCGGATCTTCGTGGCCTCGTAACCTTTTTCGCTGAACAGCGTCAGGGCGCTGTTGAGCAGCCGGACCTCGGCTTCGTTGGGCTGCTGCGCTGCTGGTACGGCCATATTCACCTCCCGAATCTACCTACCGTTCGTTCCGCCAGACGCCAGTCTACTGCGATTCCGCGCCGTTTGCAAGCCCCCGACCCGCGTCCGCCACGGTTCAGGGGTAGAGGCGTTCCCGGCGCCAGCCGCCGTCCTCGCGCAGATAGCGCAGGCGATCGTGAAGCCGGTAGGGCTGCTTCAGCCAGAACTCGATGGCGCTGGGCACAACGCGGAATCCGGACCAGAAATCAGGCCGGGGCACTTTTCCGATGGCGTATTTCGCGCCGTACTTCGCGATCCGGCGCTCGAATTCGAAGCGCTCGGTGTAAACGGTCGACTGTTTCGAGGCCCACGCGCCAATCTGGCTTTGCTTGGGGCGATCGGCGAAGTAGGCGTCGGCGAGGGCGTCGGAAACCGGCTCGACATGCCCGCGGATACGGATTTGCTTGTCGAGGGGCATCCAGTAAAAGCACAGGGCGGCGTAGGGGTTGTGGGATAGCTCCACGGCCTTGGCGCTGGTCAGGTTGGTGAAGAAGACGAAGCCGCCGTCCTCAATGCCCTTGTAGAGCACCACGCGGGAGTCGGGGATGTTCTCCTGGTCGACCGTGGAGAGCACCATGGCGGTCGGCTCGCTCAGGGCGTCGCACTGCATGGCCTCGTCGAGCCAGGCGTGGAAGATCGTAAACGGATCGGGTTCGTTGGGAATTGCCATAGCCACCTGCGGGGGAAAGGGCCTTTGCGGCGCGCGTTGATGCGGCGCGGAGCCCGGGTTACAGAGGAATCGGAAATCGGGAAGGCGCGGTTAGACGAACTGCTTCATGTACTCGAGGCTCTTGCGGGCGATGGTCTCCGGCCCCGGCTCGAAGTTGAACACTTCGACCGACACGTAGTGCTGGAAATCGATGTCCTTCAGGGCCGCGAAGATCGGCGCGAAGTCGATCTCGCCAAAGCCGGGGCCGTGGAGGTTCTCGTCGTTGGCGTGGTAATGCCGGAGCTTGTCTTTGTAACGGCGGATGACCGTGGCGCGATCGTCCTTCTCGAAGGCCATGGCCTTCGTATCGAGAATCAGTTGGAAGTTCGGGTGATTGACGGCGTCGATCAGCGTAACCGTCTCGGCCGCGCTCTGGAGGAAATTGGTTTCCAGATGCGTAAGCGGCTCCAGGCAGATCGTGACGCCGCGCTCCTCGCAAACGGGCATGGCGGCCTCGAACGTGCCGAGGGCGTAGCCGAAGGCCTCGTCGTAGGAGACGCCTTCCTCGACGTTGCGCTGCTTGGGCGATCCAAAAATGATGACCTCGCCGCCGATGTCGCCGCAGAAGTTGACCAGGGCCTTGAGGTAATCGGCGGTGAACGCGCGCACGGCGGGGTCGGGATGGGTCAGGTGTACGCCTTCGGGGCCGACGAAGACCCAGTGGATGCCGAGAATATCGAGTTCGGCCTCGGCGGCGCGCTTGACGATTTCGGCGCGGGTCGCGCTGGAAATTTCGGTCACATAGGGCGCAAAGGTGAAGGGCGCGACCTCAAGCCCGTCGTAGCCGGCTTCCTTAACGAAATTAACCGTGCGGGCAATGTCGTTCCAATCCTTGAAGATCTCGCTGCAAATTCCAAATTTCACTATGAAGGCTTTCCGGTTATTCGGCGGCCGCGGCTTCGCTTTCGACCGTCTCTTCCGGCCGGTACACGAAGACCCGGTTACCGCCGGATCGTTTGGCGTCATACATCATGGCGTCCGCGAAGCGAATGAAGGAGCGGAGCGTGCTGCCCTGCTTGTACTCCATCAGGCCGATACTGAGGGTCAGGCGGTCGAAGCGCTTGGACTCGAACGACTGCCTGATACGCTCGGCGATCACATAGCCCTGCCGCTCGTCCGCTTCGGGGAGGATAACGGTGAACTCGTCGCCCCCGTAACGGAAGCCGATATCAACGTGCTCACGGGTGCATTCGAGCACCACTTCGCCCGCCGTCCGCAGGACCTTGTCGCCTTCGAGGTGCCCGTGGCAGTCATTATACGGCTTGAACTTGTCAATATCGAAGAGGAGCAGCGACAGCGGATGGCCCTGGCGCGTGGCGCGCTCGATTTCCGCGTCGAGCCGGTCGTAGAAGTAGCGCTGGTTATAGAGGCAGGTGAGGCTGTCCTTGATGGACATCTCCTTGAGCTCGTTCTCCAGCCGCTTTTGCTGGGTGATGTCCTTGCAGATCGCCAGGGTGGACAGGGAGTCCCGGTCTGGGCTGTGTACCTGGGACAGGGACATGTTCACCGGAACGAGTGCGCCGCTCCGGTGCGAGATCTCGGTCTCGTAATTCTGGAGCGGCTTATCGTGCCGCAACATGCGGTTGATATACGCGATCTCGTCCGGCCCGCCATGCAACAACTGGGCGAACGTCATGTCGTGCAGGGCGTCGCGGCTGTACCCGAACATGTGCACCGTGCCTTCGTTCGCGAAGGATATGCGCGCCTGCGCATCGATGGTCAAGATGGCGTCGACCGTGCTGTGGAGCAGGCTTTCGAGGTACTCCTGGGTTGACCGCAGCTCGCGGTTCGTCCGCTCCAGGTCGGCCGTGGCCTCCTTGACGCGGGATTCGAGCTCGCGCTTGTAGGCCCGGTTTTCGATCAGGAGGCGCCGCCGGTCCAGCGCCTTTTCGACGGCCAGCGAGATTTCCGAGAGATTGAAGGGCTTCAGCAAATAGTCGTCGGCCCCGGCCCGCATCGCCTCGATGGCGTTGGTGACTTCCATCAGCGCGGTCACCACGATCACCGCCACCTCGGGATCGAGTTCCTTGGCCCGCACAACAACCTCAATGCCGTGTATTTCCGGCATTTTCAGATCGGTAATGATCAGATCGTAGCGGTTCGACTTGAGTTCAACCAGGGCTGACGGCGCGGAAGTGAACGATTCGCATTCATACCCCTCCTCCTCCAGATGTTGCTTCAAGAGTTCGAGAATGCTCGCCTCGTCATCCAGCACCAGGATACGCTGCTTCACAAGAATTCGCTCCCACTCGTCTTCCCTGGGCGCAACTCGCGCCCCCTTCCCCGAATTCTGGCGTCCCGGCGCGTCACAAGTATTTCAGGACCGCGATCATCACGAATATGGAGCCCACCCCCAGGCTAACCTCCAGCTTGCCCGGAAGCTTCTGCTTATCAAACTCCTTATTTCCCAACCCCGTCTTCGACGCGAATTCGTTGCTTTGCGCCTGAACGGTATCCATATCAAGGCAGACCGCCCCCACGAATAGAACCAGACACAACAGAGCCGCAATAGCCAGATATTTCTTCGTCATATTTGTATACCTCCTGGTAAACCCTAAGACATTGTAATCGCTCCGGCCCGAAAGTGCAATCTGTTTCGGAAAGACCCGGAACAGCGCGGAAAGAACGCGGGGGTGTCTAAAGCCAATCCTGAAAGTCTTTTAGGTGGGCAAGCGGTCGGGGTACGGTCATGGCGGACGGGGTGGATTGAACCACTTCGGCGCCCTTTCAGGGATTGGCTGACACAGTTTCTTGTCCGTATTTGCCTGTTTTTGTATAATCGGAACGGCGCATGGCCGCACGGAAATTCAAACCGCATAGATAGGGCCCCATCCGCATGGAAAAAATCCTCACTGTCAACGATGTCGCCGATATCCTCCAGGTAAAGGCTATTACGGTTCGTGAGATGTTTCGCGAGAAGCGGCTGCGCGGCTTCAAGGTGGGCAAGGCGTGGCGCACGACAGAGCCCATGCTGCGCGAGGACATCGCCGCACTGGCCCGGGGAGAGTCGCCCGAGGCGCTGCCCGCGCCCGGTGACGGCCCAACCGACCGGTCGCCGGTGGCCGCCGCGCCAGAACCAGCGCCCGCGCCGGCGCCAACTCCCCCACCCGCGCCCACGCCCGCATCCCCCACGCCGACGCCGACGCCGACGCCAACACCTGCGCCAACACCTGCGCCCGCGCCCGCATCCCCCACGCCGGACACGCCTTCGACGGAATCCGCGGAAAAGCCCCGGACACCGCGCAAGGCCACAACGGCGAAAGAGAAGGACGACAGCGACGACGATACGCAACAATTGCTTTTCTAGCCCTCCCAGCCTGCCGGAGCATTACGGGATTACGGTTCTGCATGCCGTGCGGATCATGCTATAGTACGGGGTGATGAAGAACCTGATCTGGTTTCTTGCCGCCGCTGGCGCGCTCAGCCTGGCGTTTGTGCTGCAAAGCCCCTACATGGCCTTTGCGGTCTACGCCTTTCTGTTGCTCGTGGCGCTCGCGCACGTGTCGTCGCTGGCCTGGCTGTCGGGCCTGGACTGCACACGGGTGCTGTCGCGGGACACGGTCATGCAGGGCGAGGAAGTGACGGTTCGGGTCCACGTGGAGAACCGGCGCGGCTGGCCCATCCCCTGGATCTTTCTGGAGGACTACCACCCCCTGGATTTTCCGCGCTCGGGCCAGAACAAGCGGCTGGCCTTCCTGATGCCGGGCCGCTCGGTCACGCTGGAGTACCGGCTGCGCTGCCCGCGCCGGGGCTACCACCGGATCGGCCCCCTGCTGATGGAGTCGGGGGATCTCTTCGGATTACAGCGGCGATTTCGGACCGGCGTCCGGCAGGATTACGTGGCCGTGCTGCCGACCGTGGCCTACATCGAAACGTTCAACATTGCGACCAGGCGCCCGCAGGGCCCGGTGCGGCTCTCGAACCGCATCTACGTGGACCCGACCCGGATCAGCAATATCCGCGAGTACCAGCCCGGGGATCCGTTGAACACGATACACTGGAAGGCGACGGCGCGCACCGGGACGCTGCACGTGAAGACGCACGAACCGTCAAGCGTGATCGGCGGCACACTTGTGCTGGATCTGCACGGAGACAGCTACAAGCCCGACCGGAAGGAGGAGCGGATGGAGCTGGCAATCACGACGGCGGCCTCTATCGCGTACCTGCTGCAGCTGTCCGGGGAGCAGGTGGGGATGATTACGAACGCGCGGGATGCGGCGGAAGCAGCGGAATACGACGTGGCGGAGCGCGAGACGCTGAGCCGCCAGGAAGTCGACGCGGAGGTGGCGGGCGAGCGGGAAGGCACGCGGATTAGCCCGCTCTGCGTTGAGACGATCCGGAGCCCGTTCCAGGCGCAGCGGATCATCGAGAACCTCGCGCGGGTGCTGCCGACGGACGGGCTGGATGGGATGGGCCTGGTCATGAGCCAGTACCACCGGCTGCCGCGGGACGCCACGTTGATGGTGGTCGCCCCGATCATTACGGACCGGATGGCGCTTGCGCTGGGCGCGATCAAGCTGGCGGGTTTCCAGGTGACCGTGTTTCTCATCATGGATCAGCCCGCCTACCTGGAGGCGGCCGCCTTTCTGGCGCCACACAACATTCCCGTGTTCCACATCGAACACGAGCGGAGCCTGCATGAAATATCGCCTGCAAAAATCGGGTAGGCGGCCTTCCCTGGCATCGACCGATTTCCACTCGCTGATGCGCGCGCAGGACCCCGAGCCGGAGGCGAACGAGCCGGACCCGGGCGGAGCGCCGACGGATTTCCGATCGCTCACGGCCCGGGACGCCAATCCCGTCACCCGGACGCCGCCGCGCACCGCGACGGACATGCTGATCGACGGCCTCACGCCGCTGTTGATCTTCGTAATGTGTTACACGGTCCTCTTCTTCCTCCTGGATGTGCGATTTATTTACACCGAGGTGAACGACATATCGCTTCGCTGGGTGGCGTTCTTCTTCCTGGTGGGGATTGTGGCGTCGAACCGGCTGCTGGCGCGGGACAACAGCCCGGAAGGTTTTCTCTACCCGATCATCTTTGGCGGAAGCATGGGGCTTTACACCCTCTCGATCTCCACGTTCTACGAAAACAGCAGCTCCGTCGCGCGGAACTTCATGAACGACGCCCCCTGGATCGCCACGGCGTTTAATGTGGCGATCGTGGTCCTGATCTGGTGGGTGGTGAACCGGCTGACGCACGAGTGCTGCGTCGACGAGAACAAAACGGCGGGCGACGTGGGAATTCTTACGGGCGCCGCGCGAAAGTTCCAGCGGCGCATGCGGTCGCAAAACGCGGACGACGACCCCGCGGGCCTGTACGCGAGCGCCAGTCACGCCGAGTTCGCCCGGGAGCAAGGCAAGGCCTTCATGCCGATGAACGTGCTGGAACCGTTCGACCCGGCGGAAGGGTATAAACCCCGGACGAAGCCCGCGCCCAAATACAACCTGGACTTCTCGCAACGCCTTTCCGACAAGCACCCGGGCATCTCGATCCTGTACTTTTCCGTACCCGTAATGCTCGTCTTCACACTCGGCATTCGCGTGGTGCAGCAGGGCGGTCCCGGTTGGGTTGCCGCGGGGCACTTCTATGCCGGCATCTACACGCTCGCGGCGCTCCTCCTGCTCCTGCTCACGAGCCTGGGCGGTATCCGGCAGTATTTTCGCGCGCGCATGATCGCCATGCCGGCCCCGATGGGCTATTTCTGGCTCGGGCTCGGCGTCGTCATGGCGGTCATGGTGCTCGTGGCGGCCGCGCGCCTCCCGGGGCCCGATCTGCCGCCCATGGCGGCGGTGGGAGAGCACCAGACCGATTTCTGGTCCCGGGGCTCCACCTTCGCGCTGGCGGCGCCCGCCGCGCGGCCGATGGAGCTGCTGGAGGCCTCCCGCGCCGTCGAGTTGGTTGGGAATGGCGTCCTGATCCTGTTCGGGCTCTTCGGCGCCTACCTGGCGCTGAACCGCGCGGCGGCGGGCGCGGCCTGGATGGCCCGGCATCGCCACCGCTTCCCCGGCGTCGTGGGGCGCTTCTTCGATTGGCTCGAACGCGCCCTCACCGCGCTGACGCACCTCCCCAGCCTGCCGAACCTTCGCGGGACGCCGCGTATCGACCGGGGCATCGCGACCTGCGCGCACTACGAGAACTCGCTCGGGAGCGCGGACCGCACGGCCATGTCCCCCGCCGATCACGTGGCGTACGCGTACGAGGCGCTCTGCGCGCTGGCCTACGATCTCGGGGTTCCTCGCGAAGCCGGCCAGACGCCCTACGAATTCATCGGCGCGTTTCCCGCGCCGCTTCGCAAGCTCAAGGCCGAGGCGCGGGAGTTGACACGGCTCTACGTGCAGTCGGCCTATTCGCCGAGGCCGCTCTCACCGGACGACGAACGGTCGGTCCGGCGCTTCTGGGTCGCCTACAACCAGGCGCGCCGCCGGGTGCTCCGGTGAACCGCGGGCGGGTTTCCGCGGCGGGAACGGCGCGGTATTTGCCACTTGAATTCACTTTTTACTAGAATACTTAGATAATGGCTTGTTATTTCTTGAGGGATTGACGCATGCAGTACCGGAAACTGGGGGTAAGTAATCTCAAGGTGTCCGTACTGTCTTTTGGCGCCTGGCAGTTGGGGGATCCGGGGTATTGGGGGAGCTCCCCCCCGATCCGGCCCGGAGAGGCGGTTCGCGCGGCGATAGACGGCGGGATTAATCTGTTCGACACGGCCGAGGTCTACGGCAACGGCGAGTCGGAGCGCCTGCTCGGACAGGCGCTCGGCGCGGACCGCAAGCGCGTGCTCATCGCGAGCAAGGTGCTCCCGCAGAACTGCGCGCCCGCGCGCCTGCGCGCGTCGTGCGAGGCCAGCCTGCGCCGGTTGGGCACCGATTATATTGACCTCTACCAGGTGCACTGGCCCTTTCGGAACCGGCCCGTGCTGGACTTGCAGGGGCGGCCCGTGCCGGATCCCCCGGATGTGATATCCGCATGTGAGACGCTCCGCGCGCTACAAAACGAGGGCAAGATCCGCTTCATCGGCCTCTCGAATTTCGGTCCGGAAGACATGGAGGACTGGTTCTTTCATGGCGTGGCCGACGCGAACCAGATCGGCTACAACCTGATCAGCCGCGCGGCGGAATTCGATGTGATCCCGTCCTGCCGCGCCCACCAGCTCGGCGTGCTCGCGTATATGCCGCTCATGCAGGGGCTGCTCGCGCACCGCTGGGACTCGGTGGAAGCCCTGCCCGTGGCCCGGCGGCGAACCCGCCACTTCAGCGGGCGCCGCGAAGGCGTCCGGCACGGCGAGCCGGGCCACGAAACGTTGCTGCTGGAAACGGTCACCGCGCTCCGGTCCTTCTCGGACGCCATCGGGGTGCCGCTGGCGACTGTCAGTGTGTGCTGGGTCCTGGCGCAGCCTGGTGTTACGTCCGCTATCGTCGGAGCGCGCTCCCCCGAACAGGTGCAGCGCAATCTGCGCGCGGCCTTGTTGAACCTGGGTCCGGCGGCCATCGCCCAGCTAAACGAAATCTCCGGCCCGCTCAAGCGCGCTATGGGCAAGAACGCGGATCTGTGGCAAGGGGAAAAGGCGAGCCGGATTGGCTGAGCGCCGCGCCCGCGACCTACCGCGCGGTGCGCGTGAGGAGCGAGTTCTCGTCCGCGGGCTCCCGTTCGCGTAGCCGGGCTTCCCGGTATTGCACCGTCGCAACAAACAGGTAGTAGAGATAGGCGGCGGGCCCCACCACCAGAAAGGCGACAATGAACATGCCGGCCAGGACGGGGAAAAAGACGAGGCCAATTACGGCGAGCAGCAGGATCACGAGGATCGTGAGCCCCGCAACCATCACCCACTTGATGTGGCGGAGCTGGATGCTGATCTCCTCGAGAAGCCGCTCGGTATTGTCCGACCGTTCGTCCATGACTGTCTCCTGGCGCATAAACTACTGTCCCAATCCTAACGCGCCCCGCCCGCAAAAGGCAAGCAATATCGCCGCGTCAGGCCTACGGTCGACCATAAGCCGCCTTCACGCTCGGGCGCACGAGAACCAGAATGGTGCAGATTCCCAACGCCGTGCCAAGGGGTACATGGATGCAGGACACGCACGCAACAATGAAGCTGAAGGTATACCCGGTCCGACGTTTCAGGCACCGCCCCGATAGGATCAACGCCACCGACGGAAGCGCGCCGAAGAAAAATCCGACAACGCCAATTGCGATGAACCCCAATCCGATAACGGGCGGCGCGCCCTGGACTTCGACCGGCCCGAGCAGCATTGCGACGCCCAGCAGGACGTAGAGCAACACAAACCCGGACACAACGACGCCCAATACGCCCAGGACAACGTGCGCCAGAGAGAGCAGATTGAGATGGTCGACGTCGTCTTTCGTCAGATAAGACCGGCTTTCGTAACCTGTTTCGTGATACATGAGTTGCTCCCCGGGGCTTGCCCCAGAAATGCGGATGTCCGCACCTACCGCCTGCCGACTTACGCCCTTGGCCGGCAATCCACGTTCGACGCCCGCCGTGCGTCTCGACCAGTATAACCTCCCAGACTCGGAAGATCGACCGAAGTCCCGCTGGCGCGCCGTCCCGCCGGAATCCCGCCCAGCCTCGCGGATCGGGGCTTGCGCGGGCGCCGGAGGCTGGCGTAGCATCTCGGCGTGAACTCGACGTTAAACCAAAGCGGCCCCTGGCGCGATCTCCTCGCGCTGGTGGGGCTGGCCGCCGCATGCCGGCTGCTGTTTCTCCTCGCGATGCCGCGCGTGCTGGACTCGGCGGATGCGATTCACTATGTGGAGACGGCGGCGCGTCTGGCGTCTGGGGACTTCTTCGGCTACGACCCGAAGATCCCTATCTTCTACCCGCTGCTGGGGGCTTTTGCGAGCCTGGTGTTCGCCGATATGGAACAGGCCTGCCGTGCGGTCTCGTTGGTCGCGTCGGTATTGACCGTCATTCCCGTGTACCTGCTGGCGCGGGACCTGCACGGAACGGCGCCGGCGCGGATCGCGGGCCTGATCTTCGCGCTGTGGCCGTGGCTGATAGACTACGCATCGCGGGTCTCCACGGAGGCGACGGCGGTGCTGCTGTGGACCGGCGGGGTCTGGCTCTTCGCGCGGGGCATGCGCCGGGGCGGCGCGGCGGTGGCCGGCGCGGCGGCGTGCTTCTTCGCGCTGTCGCTGACGCGCCCGGAGGGGCTTTTCGTGCTGCTGGCGACCGCCGGGGCGCTGCCCGTCCTCTGCGGATGGCGTGAGAGGCGGGCCTGGCGCCGTTTCGCGGCCTTCGCAGGACTGGCGGCGTTGCTCGTGATTGCAAACACATTCTACGTGCGCGCGCTGACGGGCCAGACGACGGCGAACTACCGCGCCGGGTTCATCGTGGAGGAGTTCGCGTACCAGCGCTTTGTGCAGACGGCGGTGGAGACGTTCAGCGATGTCATTCCCGTCATGCTGGGGCCCCTGCTCTTCCTCTTCCTGGGCGTGGGGTTCTTTCAGGCGCGGGATCGGGCGCGGGATCCGCGCCTCGAAGCCACGGTGCTGTTTTTCGCGGCGGCGCAATGGGGCCTGAGCCTGTTTGTACTCTCCCCCGCGCCGCGTTACCTCATGGCGCCGCTGATCGTGCTCTCGATGTGGTCCGCCTGCGGAATGCACCTGGCGGCGGGCCAGATCCGCGCGTGGCGCGCCCGTCCGGCGTGGCTGGCGCGCTTGCCGCTGGTTGCGGTGATTCTGTTTTTCCTGGGACACGCGGCCATCACCGTGGGGTCGGAACACCTCGGGCGGCGCCCCCGCGAACCCCGGGAATACAAGGAGGCAGGGTTGTGGATGGCCGCGAACCTGACGCCGGGCCTGATCTTCACACGCAAGCCGCAGGTGGGCTTTTACGCGGGCATGCCCTCCACCGGCCCCGCGCCGGACGATTCGCTCGCGGAGGCCCTGGATCGCGCGCGCGCGGCCGGCGCGGCCTATGTGGTGGTGGATGAGCGCTATACGGCCGCGATGGTTCCCGGGCTGCGCCCGCTGCTGGATCCGGCGGCGGAACACCCGGGCCTGCGGCGGCTGAAGACGTTCGAAAGCTACCCGGAATCGCGGGTGGTGGTGTACGCCCTTGCTCCCGCACCAGATGATCGATGAGCGGGAAAACGCTGGTCATACACACCGGGGGCGTGGGCGATTTCATCTGCGCGCTGCCCGCCCTGGCGCGCCTCCGAGCGAATGGCCCGCTGGAGATTGCCGGCATCCCGGAGCGCGCGGCTCTGGCCGTGGCGGCGGGCATCGCGGACGCCGCCCACGACCTGGATCGCGCCGATTTCCACACGGCTTTCCGTATGCCATCGGACCGGCTGCGCGCGTTCTGCGCCCCATTCGCGCGTGCGGTGGTGTGGATGAAGGATGAGGACGGCGCCCTGGCGCGGGGGCTGCGCGCGGCGGGCATTGGGGAGGCGCAGTGTTTCCCGGGCATTCCCCCGGCGGAGTGGGCGCGGCACGCGGCGCCGTGGTACGCGGATTGCCTCGGCGTGGAGATTGAACTGCCATTTCAGCTTGAATTTCCGCGGGCCCATTGCGCACCGGACGTCGTCCTCCATCCCGGGAGCGGCGATCCGAAAAAAAACTGGCCGCTGGACCGGTTCCGCGCCCTCGCGGATCGGTTGGGCGATGCGGGACTCACCTACGCGTGGTGTCTCGGGCCCGCCGAGGAAAGCCTCGCGCCGCCGCCGCAACCCGCGCTTCAAGAAATGTCCCTGACCGCGCTGGCCGGCGTGCTCGCCCGCGCGCGGCTCTTCGTCGGTAACGACAGCGGCATCGGCCACCTGGCCTCCGTGGCGGGTTGTCCGGCCGTGTCGATCTTCGGCCCAACGGACCCGGCGGTGTGGCGCCCCATCGGCCCGCGCACGCGGGTGCTTCAAGGGACGCCGTGGCCGGAGGTCGAGGCGGTGTGGGCGGCGGCGCGGGAGCTGCTGGGGATCCGGGCGTAGGCTACCAGGCGCAACCCCAGGGACGGCAGGGACGGCAGAGACGGCAGGGGCAGTAGTGAAGGCATAGAGTCCGAAGACTCCAAATAACGTATCGCTCCTTCATGGTCTTACGCTCTGATTTCCCTGACCCCTTGCAACGCTAGTCGATAATCGTTTACAGTTATCGTAATGACCGACTACGACGACAAGATACTCAACCGGGAGATCCTCCTCGCCTTCTGGAAGGTGCATATCCTGCACCATGCCGCCGAGCAGCCGATTGTCGGCAATTGGATGCTCAAGGAATTGCGCCACCATGGCTACGACGCGAGCCCCGGCACGCTCTACCCCCTGCTGAACCGCATGGCGGAATACGGCTGGCTATCGGTCGAGGTGCGCGGGAAGGGCCCGCGGGCCATCCGGGAATACCGCCTGACCGCGGTGGGCGCGGAGGTGCTCCGGGTGGTCCGGCGGCAGATGGCCGAGCTGGTGGGGGAAGTTCGTGGGGGCGATTCAGAACTTGATCCCGAGAAAGGATGTGAAGATGAATGACAAACTGTTGTCCACGCTGATGCGATCCGAAGCCCCGGCCGCCGCCGTGCTGATACGGCTCTCCGTCGGCGCGGTGTTCCTGTCCGAGGGACTCCAGAAGTTCATGTATCCCGAATCGCTCGGCGCGGGCCGTTTCGAGCGCATGGGGTACGAGTCCGCCGCGTGGATTGCGCCGATGGTCGGCGGGTTCGAGGTGCTTTGCGGCGCGCTGCTGCTTGCGGGGCTGCTCACGCGCCTGGCCGCGATTCCGATAGTCGCAATTATGCTTACAGCGATTGCGACCACGAAGATCCCGATACTGCTGGGCCGCGATTTCCTGGGCTTCAAGGTGCGCCAGCTTTCGGAGTATGGCTTCTGGAGCATGGCCCACGAATCGCGGACCGATTTCGCGATGCTGATGGGGGCGCTTTTCCTGCTCTGGGTCGGGGCGGGGCCGTGGTCGGCGGACGCGCGGCTCTTGCGGCGAAGCCATTGAAATCCAACAAATCGAGGTAGGTATTTGTATGGAACAGACAACGAACCAACAGCCGGGTCTCCGCCGCGAGTTGGGCACGCCCGGCGCGGTATTGATGGGGCTGGGATCCATCCTGGGCACCGGCGCGTTTGTGTCGATCGGCATCGCGGCGGGCATCACGGGCCCCTCGGTGATCCTGGCGACCGCGCTCGCCGCGCTGGTGGCCACGTGCAACGCGCTGAACAGCGCCCAGCTGGCGGCGGCGCACCCGGTCAGCGGCGGGGCCTATGAGTACGGCTACCGGCTGCTCCACCCCGCGGCGGGCTTCACGGCGGGCTGGATGTTCCTTTGCGCGAAGACGGCCTCGGCGGCGACCGCGGCGCTGGGCTTTGCGGGCTACACGCTGCACGCGCTGGGCGTGGAGACGCACGGCGCCTTGGTGGGCCTCGCGCTGGCGGCGGTGATCGTGCTGACGGCGCTGGTGGCGGGCGGTATCCGGCGCTCGAATACCGCGAACACGGCGATTGTCCTCTTTACCATCGGCGCGCTGCTCGCGTTTATCCTGGGCGTGCTGCCGGCGGGCGTGCGCCAGGGCGGCGCGAATCTGACGCCCTTCTTTGGAGGGGAAGACGGGGCCGGGACCTTCCTGCAGGCGACCGCGCTGATGTTCGTGGCCTTCACGGGCTACGGGCGCATCGCGACGCTGGGCGAGGAGGTGCACAATCCGAGGCACACCATCCCGCGCGCGATCATCATCACGCTCGTGATTTCGGCGCTGCTCTATATCGGCCTGGCCCTGGCGGCCGTCGCGGCGGCGGGCGCGGGCGCGCTCGGGACCCTGACCGAGGTGCGCGCCGCGGCGCCGCTGGAAGCGGTGGCGGACGCCTACGCCGGGGCCTGGGTTGCGTGGATAGTGGGCCTGGGCGCGGTGACGGCCATGCTGGGCGTGCTGCTGAATCTCATCCTGGGGCTCTCGCGCGTGCTGCTGGCGATGGCGCGGCGGGGGGATGCGCCCCGCTTCCTGGCGACCATCGGCGCGGACTCCGGCGCCCCGGCGGCATCCGTGTGGGCCGTGGGCATCGCCATTGCCGCGCTCGCGTTCCTGGGCGACGTGAAGACCACGTGGTCCTTCAGCGCGTTTACGGTGCTGGTGTACTACGCGATCAACAACCTGGCGGCGCTTCGGCTGCCCGCGGAGGAACGCCTCTACCCGCGCTTCTGGGCCGCGGGCGGATTGGCGGCCTGCCTGTTCCTGGCCTTCTGGGTGGACGTACAGGTATGGATGGCCGGCCTGGCGCTGATCGGCGCGGGCCTGGCGGGCCACTGGACGCGGCGGTGGCTGCGCCCAGCGGCGTAGGGCCGGGAAAGTTCAAGTATCGGTTTTCCGCCCGGAGACGACGGGCAGGGGACTCACGGCGATATCTCGATGACTTCCTCCGAAATCGAGGGCGGGACGGGCTCACCGTGGGCTTCCAGACTTTCGATATAGCCCTCAATCGCCTCCCGGACGTTGTCCAATAGCTCGTTCCGCGTCTTCCCTTGTGAAACGCACCCGGGCAGAGATGGGACTTCACCCACAAACGTGCCGTCTTCATCTTGTTCAATCAAAACACGGTAACGCATGGGATGACCCCTCTTCTTCGTCTATCTTCCTACCAGGATTCTACCATCGGAGCGTCGAACCTCCTACAGCAGCGCGACGCGCTTGATGTGCTCCCAGGGGAAGATGCCGGAGCTGTGGCCGTCGCTCCAGACGATGCCGACGGCGTAGTTGCCCAGTGTCGACAGGGACTCGATCTTGATGTCCTCGGGGACGGAGTCCGGGTTAAGGATTGGCTGGCCGGTGAATTCGTTTACGCAGAGCGCGCACTGGCAGGAGATGCGCAGCTTCTTGTTGGGCACACGGACCTCTTTGCCGTCGCCGAAGCGCACGAGCAGTTCCCCGTTCTCGGGAATGGCCTCCGGGTGGGACTCGCCTTCCAGGCGTCGCTTGCCGACTTCGCGGTGCAGCTTTTCGGCCATCTCGCGGAATGCGGGGATGTCCGCGCCAGCATCCTGGCTGGAGGTGTCCGAAACGCCCGGAATCAAGGGGAGCTGCGCGAGGGTGTCGAGCCCGAAGCGCGCCTTGAGCGTGGCGCTGCTGCTGCCGAAGATAAAGTGCTTCTTCTCGCAGTTGTCGCAGAGGAAATAGGCCATGTTCTCGACGACGCCGAGCACGGGAACCTTAACCGACTCGAACATGAGGATGCCGCGGGAGACGTCCACGAGGGACAGGGCCTGCGGCGTGGTGACGATGATGGCGCCGTCCAGGGCCGCCTGCTGCACGAGCGTGAGCTGGATATCGCCGGTGCCGGGGGGCATGTCGATGATGAGGTAGTCCAGCTCGCCCCAGTCGGTCTGCTGGAGGATCTGGGAGGTGTAGTTCGAGACCATGGGCCCGCGCATGACGGCCGGGCGATCACCCATGACGTAGCCGAGCGACATGGTCTTGAGGCCGTCGCACATGACGGGCTCCAGCAGGTTGTTTTTCATGTAGACGTCGGGGTTGTTCGCCTTGAAGAGCGTCGGCAGTGACGGGCCGTAGATATCGACATCGAGCAGGCCGACCTTGTGCCCCTCGCGCTGAATGGCCCGGGCCAGGTGCGCGGCGACGGTGGATTTTCCGACGCCGCCCTTGCACGAGGAAACCGCTATCACGGCGCCGACGTTCTTGAGGGTGTCGATCTTGGGGCCGGTGCGCTCTTTGGGCTTCATCGCGCTCATGGTGACCTGGACGTTCATCACGCCGGGCAGATTCGCGACGGCGGCCTCGCACTCGCGCTGAAAGCGCTCCTTTACGGGGCAGGCGGGGGTCGTTAACTCGACCGTAAAGGCGACGGCGCCCTCGTCGATCTGGATATTCTTGATGAACCCGAGCGAGACAATGTCTTTGCCGAAATCGGGGTCAATGATGTGACGCATCGCGTCCAGCACCTGGTTTTCGGTAACCATTCCGTACTCCTGTGGCGAGAAAATGGGTAGAAATCGCGTGGCGATCGGGTAGATCTTACGCACCGGCGCCCCCGCATGTCCAAATGCGCCCCGGACGACGTCCAGAGGACGCCCATTACAGGGAGTAACAACGCCGTGGCCCATTTTATGCCGTGGCGGGACGGGCGGCTACCCGAAGACGGGCTTTTCGAAGAGTTCGCCGCAATAGAGGCACTTGTAGTGCCGGGAGTTCGAGACGCGGTGGCAGGTGGGGCAGGCTACGGCGCCGCCGCCCATCTTGCCGTCCTCCTGGCCGTCGCGCAGGTCCACTTCGCGGGCCATCCGTTCCAGATCGGCGTCGGTGAGGCCCGCGCGCTCCCGAATCAGCTCCCACATGGCCTGGTTGAGCAGGGTGAGGCGCTCAACCTGGTGGCGCAGTTCGCGGAGATCCTCCTGCGCGCTGAGCACCCGGCTTTCGGCGTTCCGGGCCGCGGTGGTCGCCGCCGTGTTCGGCCGTGCCGTGTGCAATCCGCCCAATCCGCCAAGCCACAGTCCACTCATGAATTCGTCCTCCATGGTTCTTCCTCTCGCCTGCGCGCCGGGGCGCCGCCGCCTGTCCGTGACGCAGACCCGACTCCCGGCAATACCGCCGGGCGTGGCGTTTCATTCACTATCTTGTTTACCATCTTTTCATGGCGGGCCGGAAAAAACAAGCTGCGATCGAGGCGCTCCTGGCGGAAGTGCGCGGCTGCGCCCATTGCGCGGCGGCGCTCCCGCTTGGACCGCGCCCCGTGCTGCGCGCGGGAACGGGCGCGCGAATTCTGATCGTGGGCCAGGCGCCGGGCACGCGGGTGCACGCCACGGGGATACCGTGGAACGATCCGAGCGGCGACCGGCTCCGCGGGTGGCTTGCGGTGGATCGCGATACGTTTTACGACGAAACGCGGTTCGCCATCATCCCGATGGGCTTCTGCTATCCGGGCCGGGACCCGCGCGGCGGCGATCTGCCGCCCCGTCCCGAGTGCGCGCCGCTCTGGCATGCGCGGCTGCTGGAATTGCTGCCGGACATCGGCCTCACGCTGCTGGTGGGCCAGTATGCGCAGCGGTACTACCTCGCTGATCGCGCGTGCAAGACGCTGTCCGACACGGTGGCGCGCCGGGGCGACTACGGGCCGGCATACCTGCCGCTGCCGCATCCCTCGCCGCGAAACGTGTTGTGGCTCAAGCGCCGCCCGTGGTTCGAGGCGGAGGTCGTCCCGGAATTGCGGGTGCGGGTTCGGGCGCTCCTCGGCGATTGACGCCGGTGGCCGGACGCGCGGTCAGCGGTCCCGGCGCAGGGCATCCTCGAAGCACTGTTGCAGCGCGGCGCCCAGGTCGCGCACGAAGGGCTCGCGGTGCATGACCATGTGGTTGCCGGGAACCACACGCACGCCCACGCCGCGCAGGGCGAAGTGTTTCCACCCGAGCGTTTCGTCGGCGCGCGCCTCGCGCCAGGGATCGTCGGCGACGCGCAACACGGTCACGCGCGCTTGCAGGGGGCGCAGGACGTAGTTCCGGTGGGCCTGTTCGAGCAGGCGGATCCGTTCGGAGGTTTCGTGCACGGTGCGCTCGCGGATCATGCGCAGACGCCGGTCCGAGATGCGCTGGGTGGCCAGGCCGGCCCGGATGAGCAGGTATTGGTTGAGGGTGTCCAGGGCGATCCAGCGGAGGCTGGCCGTGACTCCGGGGTTGGCGCCATTTCCCGACGGGGCGATCATGCGAGGCAGATCCAGGACGAAATCGCGCAGATAGCCCACCTGGAGGCGCCAGGTGTAGAGCACCATCGCCAGGCGCACGAGGATCTTTCGCGGGTACGCGCGCAGGGCGTGGTTCGCCCGGGCGGCGCCGTTGTTCGCCGCTTCGCGCACGCTCACATCGAGCATGTAGAGGCCGGCCACCTCTTGTCCCGCCTCCAGGAGCTGCCGGGCGGCCTCCCAGGCCAGGAGCCCGCCGAACGAATAGCCGCCGAGCAGGTAGGGGCCTTCCGGCTGTATGGCCCGGACCTCGCGGATGAATTCGGCGGCCATCTCCTCCATGGATTGCGGGCCGCCGCCATCGAGGTGGACGAGGCCGGAGTAGCAATAGAAGGGCTGATCGGGCGCAAGCGCCGCCGCCAGGGGCCCGTAGTAGCCCATCACATCCCCCGCGCCCGAGGCGCAGAAGAAGGGCGTCCGGCCGCCGGTCTTCAGGACGAAGAGGCCCGACGGGGCTTTGTCTATGGGCGCGGCGACCCGTGCCGCGAGGGAGGCGACGGTGGGCGCGTCGAGCAAGTCGGCGAGGGAAAGCGCGTACCCCAGATCTTCGTTGATCCGGGTCGCCAGCTGAATGGCGAGCAGCGAGTTCCCGCCGAGCGAGAAGAAGTTGTCGTGCCGGCCCGGCAGCGCGTCCAGGCCCAACGCGTCGCGCCAGAGCGTGGCCAGGGCGTTTTCGATCGGCCCCTCGGGTGGCGCGTCTCCGGTTCCGGTCTGGAGGGGCGGCGGCGCGGGCAGCGCCGGGCGGTCGATCTTGCCCTGGACGGTCCTCGGAAGGGCGTCGAGAAAGACATATTGCGACGGACGCATGTGGGGCGGAAGTTCATCGGCCGCCATCCGGCGCAGGTCCCCTTCATCGGGGGCGGCGCCCGCGGCGGGAACCACGTAGGCGACGAGGCGCTCGTCCGCGTGGCCCACACCATAGACGTCTATCTCGACCTCGGCGATGTCCGGGCGGCGGCGCAGCATGGCGGCGATCTCGCCGGGTTCGATGCGGTAGCCGCGCATTTTGATATAGCGCCCGAGCCGCCGCACGAACTGGAGTTCGCCGTCGGGCCGGAGGTACGCCACATCCCCGGTGCGGTACAGGCGTTCGCCCGGGGTGAAGGGGTCGGGGATGAAGTGCGCCTCGGTGAGCTGTGCGTCGCGGTGGTAGCCGATGGCAAGCCCCGCGCCGCCGACGTAGACTTCGCCGTGGGCGCCCGCGGGAGTAAGGTCGCGCGCGGCGTCGAGGAGGTATACGCGCGTGTTCTGTATCGGGCGGCCAATCGGGGCGTTGCCGGCGGGGGCGTCGGCGCGGCCCGGAACCGGGTAAAGCGTCGCGTATACCGTGACCTCGGTGGGCCCGTAGGCATTGACGAAGAGGAGACCCGGCGTCGCGCGGACGATGTCGGCAAGCAGCGCCTCGGGCAGCGGTTCCACCCCGGCCATAATGCGCGTGAGCGGGAGCGGGTCGCCGTGCTGCTGCCGCCCCCGGAGCGCGGGCAGCATGTATCCGGGCAGGTAGGCGCAGGCGACGCCATGTTCGCCCAGCCAATTCAGGAAGCGGTCGGGCGCGAGACGTACGGATTCCGGGGCTACGCGCACCGCCGCCCCCGCCAGGAGCGCGGTCCAAACCTCATAGACGGATGCGTCGAAGCTGAGCGCGGCCCACACGGAGCACCAGGTTCCCGGCGCGGCGGGCTGGCGGCGCTGCAGGTCGTCGACGAGATTGATCACGCCGAGGTGGTTGCAACACACCCCCTTGGGTTCGCCGGTGGATCCCGAAGTGAAGATGACATAGGCGGGCTGATCGGCGCCAACAACCGCATCGGGAACGCCGTCCGTTGAGGGGGCCGATAGCTCGAAGCTGTCCAGCGGAACGACCTCCAGGCCGATATCCCGGAGTTCATCCATCAGCGCGGTCTCCGCCAGCAGGACACGCGCTTCGAGCACCGCCAGTACCCGGTTTCGGCGCGCGGCGGGGTCCTGAAGATCCAGCGGCACGTAGGCCGCGCCCGCCTTGAGAATGCCCAGCATGGCGACCACGGGGAGCACGGTGCGGGAGAGGTAGAACGGCACCATCTCGCCGGGCTGCACGCCCCGGTCCCGCAGCATCTCGGCAACGGCCGACGCGCGCTGTTCCAGTTGCGCATAGGTGAGGGTAACGGTTTCGTCCGCAAGCGCGGGCGCGTCGGGGTTTTCGCAGGCGTGCCGGGCCACGATGGCGTGAAGCGACTGGGAATGATCGAGGAGGACGGCGCCGCCGCGCAACGACAGCAGGCGCGAACGCTCGGCGCGATCGAGGTAGTCAAGGGCGCCGATGCGCGCGTCCGCCTGCGCGGCCATCGCGTTCAGCAGCGCCGCGTAGTTCTTCAGGTAGCGTTCCGCCGTAGATTCGAGGAAGAGCGCGGTGTTGTATTCGAGGTTGAGCAGGAGGCGCGGCCCCTGCTGGTGGATGGCGAGGGTGAGGTCAAATTTCGCGGTTCCCGGGTTGACCGTTTCGGCGCGCAGGCGCACGCCGCCCGACTGCGCTTCAAGTTCGGGCGTGTTGTGCAGCACGCATACCGTCTGAAAGAGCGGCGAGCGGCTTGGATCACGATCTTCAGACACGGCGGCCACAATCTGATCCAGGGGGGCGTCCTGGTGTTCCTGTGCGGCGATCATGAGGGCATCGAGGCGGGCGAGGAAGTCCGCCAGCGGTTCGTCGCGATCCACGTGGGTGCGGAGGGGGAGCGTATTGACGAAAAAGCCGATCAAGGGCTCCAGCTCCCGCCGGGGCCGTCCAGCCAGGGCCGTGCCCACGACGAGGTCGTCCTGCCCGGCATAACGGTGCAGCAGAAGGAACCAGGCCGCCAGGAGCACGGTGAACAGCGGGCGTCCTTCGCGTCGGGCGAGGGCGGAGATGGCCTCGCCGCACCCGGCGTCCAGCGCATTCTCGACCACGGCCCCCTCCCACGTTTGCCGTGGAGGCCTGGGGAAGTCCAGTGGCAGTTCGAGAATGGGCGGCGGCGATCCGAGGTGGTCGCGCCAATAGTCGAGGTGATCGTGGAAGGCTCCGGACGCGGCGCGCTCGCGTTGCCACGCGGCGAAATCGGTGAATTGCACCGGGAGTTCCGGCAGCTCGGGTTCCCGATCCTGCCCGAGCGCGGCATAGCAGGCCGCCCATTCGTCGATGAGTATCCGAATGGACCAGCCATCGAGAACGGCGTGGTGGGCGATGAAGGCGGCGTGGCTGGTCCCGGATTCCGCCGGATAGAGGGCGAGGCGGAATAGCGGGGCGCGGTTGAGGTCGAAGGGGCGCCGCGCATCGCGCGCGAGCGCCTCGCGGACGGCTGCGGCGCGATCGGGGGCCGCAATGCCCGGCAGCGGATTCACGACGAGGGGGATATCCACGCGATCCTCGACGACCTGCACCGGGGCGCCGCCCGCGCCGGGGAGCAATTTGACGCGCAGGATATCGTGGCGCGCGACGAGGATCTCGAAGGCGCGGTGGAAGCGCGCGGGATCCATCGGGCCGTCCAACGCAATCAACACGGGCAGGTTGTAGGCGATGTTGCCGGGTTGAATCTGCTCGATGATCCAGAGGCGCTCCTGCGCGAAGGACAGGGGGATGGGCGCATCCGTCGCAACGGGCTGGATCGGGTCCGTATCCGGAAGGCCCTTCCCACGCGCGGCGGCGTCGGCCAGTTCGCGCGCCTGCGCCTTGAGGACCGGCGTCTCCATGAGCGCGCGGATGGGCAAATCGACCTGGAAGCGATCCCGGATGCGGGCGCCCAGCCGCACGAGCAGCAGCGAATGGCCGCCGAGCCGGAAGAAGTTGTCGTTCAGGCCGGCGCGCGCCACGCCGAGCAGGTCCCGCCAGAGTTCGGCGAGCCCCTTCTCCCATTCGGTCTCGGGATCGGCTCCGCCGGCGTCCGCCTCGCGCCGTGGCGGGTCGGGAATCGCGGCGCGGTCCAGTTTGCCCTGCACCGTGCGCGGAAGCGCGTCGAGCCATACGATCTGGGACGGGCGCATGTACTGGGGCAGCCGGTCCGCGAGGAATTCGTCGAAATCGTCGGGGCGGTCGGTCACGCCCGGACGCGGCGCCAGGTACGCGACGATGCGCGCATCGTCCCGGTCCGCCTCATAGAGGAGCGCGGCGGCGTCGGCAACGGCCGGATGCGCGCGCAG